>NZ_CP012152.1:1377500-1710000 GCF_001187595.1 Anoxybacillus gonensis | reverse complement strand
TGCTCGACAGGAGAAGAGCCGTATACGTTGGCAATCATTTTGTCCAAATTTATGCCGTTATCGCAAGTCAGCGTGCTAGCGACTGACATTGATGATAACGCGATGGCTCGGGCGAAGCTCGGCATTTATATGGAACGTTCCCTTCAAGAAGTGCCAGAAGATGTGAAGAAAAAATTTTTTGTCAAAGAAGGATCTCATTACAAAATTATTGAAGACATTAAACGAACGGTCACATTTAAAAAACATAATTTGCTGGCCGACCCGTTTGATACAAATTTCGATTTAATCGTTTGCCGCAACGTGCTCATTTACTTTACGGAAGAAGCAAAACATGAATTGTATTTGAAATTTAATCGCGCTCTTCGTCCTGGAGGAATATTTTTTGTCGGTAGTACGGAACAAATTTTTAATCCGACTGCATACGGTTTTGAAGTGGAAGATACGTTTTTTTATCGAAAAATGTAGCCGCGGCCGAACTCGGTCGCTTTCTGTATAATTAAGGGGTTACGTCTGTAGAAAAAATGTGCTATATTCATACATAATCGCTTTAAAGAGATGAAGGGAGAGAGGAAATTGCGGTACTTAACAGCTGGTGAATCTCACGGTCCACAACTGACAACAATTATTGAAGGTGTTCCAGCAGGATTGACGCTTTTAGCAGAGCATATTAACGAAGATTTAGCGCGTCGGCAAAAAGGATACGGTCGCGGACGACGCATGCAAATTGAAAAAGACGAAGTGAAAATTTTAAGCGGGGTTCGTCACGGGAAAACGCTCGGTTCTCCGATTACCCTTGTCGTTGAAAATCGCGACTGGAAACATTGGACGAACATTATGGGCATTGAACCGTTAGCTGACGATACAGAAGAAGTGAAAAGAAAAGTGACGCGTCCACGCCCAGGGCATGCAGATTTAAATGGGGCGATGAAATACGGCCATCGCGATATGCGCAATGTGTTAGAGCGCTCGTCAGCGCGTGAAACAACGGTGCGCGTCGCTGCTGGTGCGGTAGCGAAACGAATTTTGGCGGAGTTAGGCATTCGCGTCGCAAGCCATGTCGTTGAAATTGGGGGCGTCAAGGCCGAGCATACTGCATATACATCGTTAGAAGAGTTGCAACGAGTGACTGAGCAATCCCCTGTTCGCTGCTTTGATGCAGAAGCGGAAAAAAAGATGATGGCGGCCATTGATGAAGCAAAAGAAAAAGGTGATTCGATCGGTGGAATTGTCGAAGTCATTGTCGAAGGTGTTCCGGTTGGCGTTGGAAGCTACGTCCATTATGATCGCAAGTTAGATGCAAAAATTGCCGCAGCTATTGTAAGCATTAATGCGTTTAAAGGGGTTGAGTTTGGTATCGGCTTTGAAGCGGCACGCCGCTTTGGAAGTGAAGTGCATGACGAAATTATATGGAGCAAAGAAACGGGATATACGCGAAAAACGAATCGACTTGGCGGATTTGAAGGCGGAATGACGACAGGGATGCCGATCATTGTGCGCGGGGTGATGAAGCCGATTCCGACGTTATATAAACCGCTTATGAGTGTCGATATTGAAACGAAAGAACCGTTTGCCGCAAGCATTGAACGTTCAGACAGTTGTGCAGTCCCTGCCGCAAGCGTTGTCGCTGAAGCAGTAGTGGCGTGGGAAATTGCTGCAGCCATTGTCGAACAATTTGGACAAGATCGCATGGATCTGATTATTGAAAATGTCGAAAACATGCGTCGGTACGCAAAGGAGTTTTAATGATGAAACGCATTCACATCGCTACGCCGTCGAAACGATATGAAGTGGTCATTGGGAATGAATTATTGCACATGATTGATCGAATGATTGATCGCGTTTGCCCGCATGTGACAGCTGTGCTCATCATTACAGATGAAACGGTCGCTTCGCTTTATTTAGCTGATGTGCAACAAGCTCTTCATCAAACATATGACCGTGTGTACGCGCATATTATTCCGAGTGGGGAAGAGGCAAAGTCGTTTGAACAATTTTATGCTTGTCATACGGCAGCGTTAACAAACCATTTAGATCGTGATTCATTAATTGTTGCGCTTGGCGGAGGGGTCGTCGGAGATTTAGCTGGTTTTGTCGCAGCAACATATATGCGAGGCATTCGATTTGTTCAAGTGCCGACGACATTATTAGCGCACGATAGCGCTGTTGGAGGAAAAACGGCCATCAATCATCCGCTTGGAAAAAATATGATTGGTGCTTTCTATCAACCTGAACTCGTTTTTTATGATATTTCTTTTCTATCTACGCTCCCAAAAAGAGAAATGCGGTCTGGTTTTGCGGAAATTATTAAACATTCCTTAATTTACGATCGCGCTTTTTTTGGGTGGTTACAAGCGAACGTACAAAAGATAGAGGATTTGAATGGCGACCGATTACAATATGCGATTCAAAAAGGAATTGAAATTAAAGCAGCAGTTGTCTCGCAAGATGAGAAAGAGCATGGGGTTCGCGCTCATTTAAACTTCGGTCATACGCTCGGGCATGCGCTAGAAAGCGAGCTTGGATACGGGGTGATGACGCATGGAGATGCGGTTGCCCTCGGGATGTTGTTTGCCATTTTTGTCAGTGAACGTTTTTACAACCAACCGCTTTTTTACTCGTCGTTTCGGACGTTATTTCATCATTACGGCTTTCCGACTTCGCTTCCGCCGCACGTATCGCCTGAACGTTTGCTTGAAAAAATGAAAAAAGATAAAAAGGCGAAAGATCAAACGGTGCGCATGGTGTTAATGAAAGAGATCGGAACTGTATGTGTAGAACGGATAAGCGATGAACAATTGTTGCAATGGTTATACGCGTTTGCTGAAGAAGGAGGGGAAACATGTGATTCGAGCGATTCGCGGGGCAACGACTGTGAGCAATAACGATGAACGAGAGATTATAGATGAAACGAAGCAATTGTTAATAGAAATGATCCGCCAAAACGATGTGAACGCAGAAGACGTCGTATCGGTACTTATTTCGATGACCGATGATTTAAACGCCACGTTTCCAGCAAAAGCGTTGCGTCATCTCGATGGATGGACGTATGTGCCGGTGATGTGTATGCGCGAAATTAACGTTCCGCAAGCATTGCCGAAATGTATTCGCGTCATGATGACTGTACATACGAAGCGAGCACAGCAAGATATTCATCACGTCTATTTACGCGATGCCATCCAGCTGCGACCAGATTTACAGTTGACAAAAAAGTTAGATATGTAATATGATGGTTCATAAGTTAGCTGAGTAGAGTAAGAGTTGAGTAGAGAATGAGTGAGAGCGGAGCAGAGGATCGTTAAGGTGCGTATGCCTAAAGACTGCCCGTCTTTAGGCTTTTTTGTTTCCTCTTTGTTTCCCCTCATGTTCATTCTCCAAGAAAGGAGAACGATCATGAATATATCTACATTTTTGCAGACAGCTTCCCAATTTCGGACGATTCCGATTGTGCGTCGTTTTTTCGCTGACACGCTTCAACCGATCCAACTATTTATGGCTTTACGTGATGAAGCAGCCTTTTTACTTGAAAGTGGAGACGACATGTCGCCATGGTCTCGCTATTCATTCATCGGCGTTCGGCCGTTCATGTCCATTGAAAGCGATGATGGCAAACAATTTTTTGTGAAAGAGCAACAACAAGTGTTAGCGTGCACCGGGACGATTCAAGAAGCGTTTGCTGTCATGCAGCAACATCTTCACGTTCAACTGTTATCATTAGACGTCCCATTTCGCGGGGGAGCTGTTGGTTATATTAGCTACGATTTTATTTCTTCTATTGAGAAAATTCCTTATCATGCGTATAACGATTTACAAATGAAAATTGTTCATTTCGTCGTTTGTGAATCACTTTTTGCGTTTGACCATGTAAAAAAAGAGTTGTTGCTTATCCATTATGTGCGTGTACACGAAACAGATGATGAGGCAAAACGAGTAGAAAAGTATGAAGCCGCATGTCGAACAATCGATGAGCTTGCGCGCAAAATGGTTCACGGCTGCGATGAACAAGCGCATATGATGTTCGATCGAAACATTTCTGTTTCGTTTGATCGTGTTCATTCGAATATGGATCGACAAACGTTTTACGAAGCGGTAAAAAACATTCAATCATACATTGCAAGCGGAGATGTGTTTCAAACGGTTTTGTCGCAACGATTTGCGATCGAAACGTCCATTGATGGCATTGAGCTATATCGATTATTGCGCCTATTAAACCCATCGCCTTATTTATTTTATTTAAAACTCGGTGCAGAACAAATTGTCGGCAGCTCTCCAGAAAAGCTTATCCAAGTACGAAATCGGGAACTTGAGATCGATCCGATCGCAGGGACGCGTCGTCGTGGAAAAGATGAACGAGAAGATCGTGCGCTCATGAATGAGTTGCTTCATGACCCAAAAGAGCGAGCGGAACATTATATGCTTGTCGATCTTGCCCGCAATGACATTGGTCGTGTCGCTATGTATGGAACGGTTCGTACACCGCAATTTATGCAAGTGGGGAAGTTCTCGCACGTCATGCATTTAATTTCAAAAGTAACGGGAACGCTTCGTCAAGACGTTCATCCGCTTGATGCGTTAATTGCTGCTTTTCCTGCTGGAACGGTGAGCGGGGCACCGAAAATTCGCGCGATGCAAATTATTCAAGAGCTAGAACCGACAGCGCGCAACATATATGCAGGGGCGATTGCGTATATCGGCTTTGATGGAAATATTGACTCGTGCATCGCCATTCGAACAGCGGTGTTAAAAAATAAAATGGCATATGTGCAAGCAGGGGCGGGGGTCGTTGCTGATTCATTGCCCGAGCTAGAATGGAAAGAAACGAGAAATAAAGCGAGCGCTCTCATTCATGCCATTCAGCTGGCAGAGCACGTATTTAAAGGGGGAGAACAACGTGTTTGAACAGTTGTTGCATAAATGCGCTAGACGTGAAACGTTAACGGAACATGAGGCGTATGAAGCGATGCATGCGATGATGAGTGGGGAAGTGGATGAAAAGCAAGTGGCCGCTTTTTTAGCTTTATTACGGTTTCGCGGTGAAACGGTCGATGAGCTTGTCGGCTTTATTCAGGCGATGCGTGAACGAATGAAAACAGTTTCCCTTGGGGAAGCGGTCATTGATACGTGTGGAACAGGCGGAGACGGAAAAGGGACGTTTAATATTTCGACAGCGGTCGCTTTGCTTGTTGCTTCGCTCGATGTAGCGGTTGCAAAACATGGAAATCGGGCGGTGTCATCGAAAAGCGGAAGCGCAAATGTCATTGAACATTTTCACATTCCGATGCCGAAGACGGAAGAAGAAGCCAAAAAAGCGTTGCGTACCCATCGACTCGTCTTTTTATTTGCTCCATTTTATCACGAGGCGATGAAGCATGTTGCCCCTGTTCGCCAAAGTTTAAAAATGCGAACGGTATTTAATTTGCTTGGGCCGCTCGTTAACCCAGCTCAACCGAAACGACAAGTGATCGGTGTACATGGTGAAAAAGATGCGCGAAAAATGGCGGAAGCGCTGCGGCGAATCGGAACAGAACATGCCGTATTCGTTACAAGCCGCGACGGCTTAGACGAATGTAGCATTGCTGCCGAAACAACAATGATTGAACTAAAACACGGACAGATCATTCAACGTGTCATCGCTCCAGAACACGTAGGTTTACCGCGCGGGCGGTTGTCCGACATATGTGTTCATAGTGTAGATGAAAGTGCCCAACTCATTGAGCGCGTGTTTGCCAACGATGCGAATGAAAGTGCAACCCATGTCGTTGCACTAAATGCAGGCGTTGCTTTATATGTCGCTGGTGTCGTATCGCATATTTCAGATGGCGTAAATATGGCAAAACGCGCGATTGAGGACGGCTGTGCATATGCGTATTTACAAAGATTAAGAGGTGAACGGTATGCTTGAAACGATTTTGCAAACGAAAAGAGAAGAAGTGGCAGCGTTACAATTACCTGAACCGTGCGAACGACTTTCTCGGCGCTCGTTTTATGACGCATTAGCAAAGCCGCGCCGCTTTTTAGGGTTAATTGCGGAAGTGAAAAAAACATCTCCGTCGAAAGGCGTCATTCGACAACATCTGAATGTTGTTGATATTGCGCGTGCATACGAACAAGCAGGTGCAGATGCTGTATCCGTATTAACGGATGAACGATATTTTGCTGGTCACCGCTCATACGTCACACAGGTGAAAAAACATATTGAAATACCCGTTTTACGTAAAGACTTCATTATCGATCGCAAACAGCTTGTTGAAAGTGTCCGTATTGGTGCAGATGCGATTTTGCTCATTGGCGAGGCGCTCGATCCAAGTTTTTTACACGAATTATATGAAGAAGCGCACGAAATGGGGCTGCAATGTTTAGTGGAAGTGCATGCACCGAAAACGGTAGAGGCCATTTTAAAACGGTTCACACCGAAAGTGCTTGGCATTAATAACCGTGATTTAATGACGTTTCACACATCGCTTCATGTAACAAAACAAATCGTTCCGCTACTACCAAATTGCATCATTGTGAGTGAAAGCGGCATTCACACATTCGATGACGTGCAAACCGTACAACAAGCAGGTGCACATGCGATGCTCGTCGGCGAAGCGCTCATGCGCAAGCCAGATGTTCGGGCGGCTGTTTATGAATTGTTTGGGGAGCGTTGTGTATGACCGTTTTAAAATATTGTGGCAATCGCTCATTGCAAGATGTACAACTTGTCGCTAAAAGCGAAGCGGACTATATCGGATTCGTATTTGCTGAAAGTAAGCGAAAGGTCAAACCGCAAGATGTGCAGCGATGGCTATCTGTCGTTCAACTGGAAACGAAACAAATTGTTGGCGTCTTCGTTCATCCAACAATGACGTCTGTCGCTTCTGTTCTTGAGCACGTTCCTTTATCGATCATTCAATGTCATGGGATGGAGACGATACAAACGGTAAAGCAATTAAAAGAAACGTTCCAACTTCCTGTTTGGAAAGTCATTCATCATGCTCCAGAGGCGTGGACATATATGCGCGCTTGGAAAGGAATCGCGGACGGTTTTGTTATTGATAGCGGTCGGAAAGGAGCGTGGGGCGGAACAGGCATTTCGTTTGATTGGCGCGTTGTTCCTTATTACATGGAAGAAGCGACTCGCCAAGGTGTACCTTGTTTCATTGCAGGAGGCATTACACCGGATAACGTCGAACAGTTGTTGATGTATGAGCCGTTCGGGATAGACATGAGTAGCGGAATTGAAGAAAATGAGCGGAAAAGTGAACAAAAAATAAAAACCATTGAACAGAAGGTGAAAACATGTTGACATTACCAAATGAACGTGGCCGTTTTGGGATGTTTGGTGGAAAATTTGTGCCTGAAACATTAATGCGTCCGTTAGCTGACATCGAACAACAATTATATGAAGCGTTAGCGGATCCTTCGTTTCACGCTGAATATATGCGTCATTTGTATGAATATTCGGGACGACCGACCGCTTTAACTTTTGCAAAAAACTTGACAGAACAATTAGGCGGGGCGAAAATGTACTTTAAACGTGAAGACTTGAACCATACAGGTGCTCATAAAATTAACAATGCGATTGGTCAGGCGTTGTTAGCGAGACGAATGGGAAAACGAAAAATTATCGCTGAAACGGGTGCCGGACAGCATGGAGTAGCAGCGGCGACCGTAGCCGCTCGTTTTGGGATGGAATGTAAAGTATTTATGGGCGAAGAAGATGTGAAACGGCAAGCATTAAACGTCTTTCGCATGAAATTGCTAGGTGCGCAAGTCATTCCGGTGAAAAGCGGCAATCGTACGTTAAAAGATGCGACAAATGAAGCAATTCGTTATTGGGTCGAGCATTGTGATGATCATTTTTATATGATTGGCTCTGTCGTTGGACCTCATCCGTATCCGATGATGGTGCGAGAATTTCAACGCATTATTGGAGAAGAAGCGCGCGAACAAATGTTAAAAGCAGAAGGAAAACTTCCTCATACAATTATTGCTTGTGTTGGTGGCGGAAGTAATGCGATCGGCATGTTTCATCCTTTTTTAGACGATAACGTGGAATGTATCGGTGTTGAAGCGGCTGGAAAAGGAGTGCACACGACGGAACATGCCGCCACAATCACAAAAGGAACAAAAGGAGTCATTCACGGTTCGCTCACATACGTATTGCAAGATGAACACGGTCAAATTACAGAACCGTATTCGATTTCAGCCGGTTTAGATTATCCGGGTGTCGGACCGGAGCATGCGTATTTAGCACACGTTGGACGCGTCCGCTATGAAAGTGTCACAGATGACGAAGCGATCGCTGCCCTTCAAATGACAGCAGAAACGGAAGGGATCATCCCGGCAATCGAGTCCGCACACGCGCTGGCCAAAGCGTTTCAAATCGCTCCCCTTCGCTCACGAGAGGAAATCATTCTTGTTTGTTTATCAGGAAGAGGAGATAAAGATGTGCAGACAGTGATGAACTATTTGGAAGGGGATGGACAGAAATGAAACATTTTATTCCATTTATCGTGGCAGGCGATCCGTGTGAAGAAGTGACGGTTGATTTAGCGATCGCTCTTGAACAGACAGGGGCAACGATGTTAGAGCTCGGCGTCCCTTACTCAGATCCGCTTGCAGACGGACCGATCATTCAACGAGCAGCGAGTCGGGCGTTGAAAAATGGCATGACATTAACAAAAGCGCTTGCTCTCATCGGCCAAATGCGAAAAAAAGGTGTAAAAATTCCGATTATTGTCTTTACGTATTATAATCCTGTGTTACAATTAGGAGAAGAACGCTTTTTTGCTTTAGCGCAACAAAACGGTGCGAGCGGCGTGCTCATTCCAGATTTGCCGTTCGAAGAAAGCGAGCATATAAGAACGTTAGGCGAAACGTACGACATTCCTTACATTTCGCTTGTCGCTCCAACGTCTCATGAACGCATCGCGATGATTGCATCGAAAGCACAATCGTTTTTATATTGTGTCTCATCATTAGGTGTCACAGGTGTTCGGGACTCGTTACCGACACAATTGCACGAATTTTTGCAACAAGTGAAATCATATAGCCGTGTTCCTGTTGTCGTCGGATTCGGCATTTCGACGGCAGAACAAGTGGAGCGACTTCAACATGTATGTGATGGAATCGTCATCGGCAGCGCCATTGTACAAAAAATTGAACAACTTCAAGACGAATTAAACGACGTGCATACGCGTCAAGAGGCGCTTCGTGTTTTTTCGCAATATGTCGCTTCGCTCATTGAACCATTGAAAATGAGGGTGAGAAAAAATGAAAGTGAAACAACAACTAAAACAACTAAAGCCGTATCAACCGGGCAAACCGATTGAAGAAGTAAAACGCGAATATCAATTAGAGACAGTCATTAAGTTAGCATCAAATGAAAATCCGTACGGTTGCTCATCGCTCGTTCCACAAGCGATCACTGCCGAGCTTGCTCATTTGGCGTTGTACCCTGACGGATATAGCCGATCGTTGCGCGAGGCACTCGCTAAGCATGTTGGCGTCAATGAAAAGCAACTCATTTTTGGAAACGGTTCGGATGAAGTTGTTCAAATCATTTGTCGCGCATTTTTGCAAAAAGGAACGAACACGGTGATGGCTACACCAACGTTTCCGCAATATCGTCATAATGCGATCATCGAAGGGGCAGAAGTGCGTGAAATTCCGCTTCAAGACGGACATCATCATTTAGAAGCGATGCTTGAAGCGATCGACGATGATACGCGCGTCGTTTGGATTTGCAGCCCAAACAATCCGACAGGTACGTATGTCAATGACGCTTCGTTGCGTGCATTTTTAGACAAAGTACCTAAACATGTGCTCGTCGTTGTCGATGAAGCGTATTATGAATACGTGCAAGCCGATGACTATCCAAATACCGTTTCTTTGCTTCAACAATATGAAAATATGATGATTTTACGCACGTTTTCAAAAGCATACGGATTAGCCGCGCTTCGTATCGGATATGGCATTGGACATGAGCATATGTTACAAGCGATGGAGCCGGCACGCGAGCCATTTAATACATCTCGCCTTGCGCAAGTCGCTGCATTGGCCGCATTAAACGACCAAACATTTATTCAACAATGTGTCCAAAAAAATAAACAAGGGTTAAACCAATTTTATTCTTTTTGCGATCAACACGGTTTGCGTTACTACAAGTCTGAGGGAAATTTCATTTTAATTGATTTTGGCTTTAGCGGTGATGAAGTGTTTACGTATTTGCTTCAACGTGGCATCATTGTACGTTCAGGATGCGCTCTCGGTTTTCCGACAGCTGTACGCATTACAGTCGGATCGGCAGAACAAAACGAAACGATCATCCGAGCGTTAACAAACATGTTGAAAGAAAGAAGGGAAAAACTTTGCGAGGAAACGTCTTAATTGCCGGTCTTGGCTTAATTGGAGGTTCGATTGCGCTTGCGATCAAGCGAGCGCATCCGGACGCGGTAATGATTGGATATGATGTATCAGGCGAGTCGTTGCGTTTGGCTCGCTCACTTGGCGTGATTGATGAAGCGGTACCGTCGTTTGCTCATGCTGCTTGTGAGGCGGATGTCATCGTGCTTGCTGCACCTGTTGCCCAAACGGAGCAACTGCTTCTTGAATTAGTCGATCTTCCTTTACGACCACACGTCATTGTAACAGATGTAGGAAGCACGAAGGAGCGCATTGTGAAACAAGCATGGCCGTTATTAGAACAAGGAGTCACGTTTATCGGCGGACATCCGATGGCCGGTTCACATAAAAGTGGAGTTGCGGCTGCGCGTGCCCACTTGTTCGAAAATGCCTTTTACATTTTAACACCGACAGAACATGTAAAAGAAGAAAATATAGTGCGATTAAAGCGATGGCTTGAAGGAACGAAAGCACACTTTGTTACATTAACACCGAAAGAACATGACCGCATTGCTGGCGTCATTAGTCACTTTCCGCACATCATTGCGGCAAGCCTCGTTCACCAAGCGCAACAGTACGAACGGGAAGATGAGCTTGTGAGTCGATTAGCAGCAGGCGGCTTTCGTGATATTACGCGCATAGCTTCTAGCAATCCAGAAATGTGGCGTGATATTTTCATACATAATAAAGACGAATTGTTACAGCTATTTGATCGTTGGATAGAGGAAATGAAAAAAATTCGTACGTACGTTGCTGACGGGGATAGCGAACGAATTTATCAATACTTTCATGACGCGAAACAGTTTCGCGACGGGTTGCCTGTCCGAACGAAAGGAGCGATTCCTTCCTTTTACGATCTATATGTTGATGTGCCAGACTATCCAGGGGTTATTTCTGAAATTACTGGTTATTTGGCAAAAGAGCGTATTAGCATTACGAATATTCGCATCATTGAAACGCGAGAAGATATTTACGGCGTGCTTCGTTTAAGTTTTCAAACAGACGATGATCGGCAACGCGCGAAACATTGCATCGAAGCGAATACGAACTACGAAACGTATGTTGTGTAAAAGAGGGTGAGATTGTGAATTTAAAAACAAATGTCCATGCATTACGAGGAGAAATTGCTGTTCCAGGTGATAAGTCCATTTCTCACCGTGCCGTTATGTTTGGAGCATTGGCGAATGGAACGACACGGGTGACCAACTTTTTAACAGGGGAAGATTGTTTAAGCACCATCGATTGTTTTCGGAAAATGGGTGTAGCCATTACGCAACAAGGAAATGAAGTGATCATTGAAGGAAAAGGAATCGACGGCTTAAAAGAACCTACACATATATTAAACGTCGGCAACTCAGGTACAACTACCCGTTTATTGTTAGGGATTTTAGCTGCTTGTCCGTTTCATGCTTGTTTAATTGGGGATGATTCGATTGCTAAACGGCCGATGGATCGTGTCACAAAACCATTAAAACAAATGGGCGCACACATCGATGGAAGGGAACAAGGACGATATACACCGTTAGCGATACGTGGCGGACAACTCCAGCCCATCACATATCATTCCCCAGTTGCAAGCGCGCAAGTGAAATCGGCCATTTTGCTTGCAGGGTTGCATGCGGACGGAACGACGACAGTAATCGAACCACACCAATCGCGCGATCATACCGAGCGAATGTTGCGGGCATTTGGTGCAGAGGTGTGTGTGGACGGATTGAGCGTCTCTATTACAGGACGGCAAACGCTTCGCGCGATCGATATAGAAGTGCCGGGAGATATTTCTTCAGCAGCTTTCTTTTTAGTCGCTGGTGCGATCGTTCCAAACAGCGAAATTACGCTAAAGCATGTCGGAATAAACCCGACGCGCACAGGGATTATTGATGTATTGAAAAATATGGGAGCAGACATTTCCATTGAAAATGTTCGCCACGAAGAAAGTGAACCGGTAGCTGACATTACTGTTCGCACATCGACGTTAAAGGCAACGCATATTGGTGGTGACATCATTCCTCGATTAATTGATGAAATTCCAATCATTGCTCTTTTGGCGACGCAAGCAGAAGGAACGACAGTCATTACAGATGCGAGCGAGTTGAAAGTGAAAGAGACAGATCGAATTGCGACGGTCGTGTCTGAATTGCGAAAGCTTGGCGCACACATTGAAGCGACAGAAGACGGAATGATTATTCATGGGAAAACGCCGCTACATGCGAACGATGTCCTCGTCGATAGTTATGGCGACCATCGCATCGGCATGATGTTAGCGATCGCATCGTGCATCACAAAAGGACATGTTACTCTTCAACGTCCGGAAGCGATTGCGGTGTCATATCCGACGTTTTTTGACCATCTCCGCATGTTACAAAGCTGATTCGATCATGGATCAGCTTCTTTTTTTGCATGCTTATTTGTTCGATGGTATGATAAAGCGTGACGATATGAATGATAAGGGTGAGATTGATGGGAAAACTAGATGAAATCGTGCAACTTGTTGAACAAGGTGACGTTGAACGTGCGTTAGCGCTTGTGGAGCAAGTGAAACAAAACGGAAGCGATGAAGAGCGATATATGCTAGCGGATCACTTGTTTTCATGGGGGTTTTTAGAAGAAGCAGAAGCGCTCGTTCACCTGCTGCTTGCGCGCTATCCAGATGAACGTGAATTGCAACTTTTTTTAGCAGAAATATATACAGAAATGGATAAAGAGGAAGAAGCGCTTGAGTTGTTGATTGATATAGAAGAAGACGATCCGTATTACGTGCGCGCATGCTTGCTAATGGCGGATCTTTATCAAATGCAAGGATTAGATGAAGTAAGTGAACAAAAACTATTAAAAGCGTACGAAAAAATGCCAAACGAACCACTTGTTCAATTTGCGTTAGCTGAGCTATATTTTACGAGCGGACAATATCAAAAAAGCTTGCCGTATTATGAGCAAGTCATGAAGCAAACAAAAACGATGGCAGGCACAGTGCTTGCTCAACGTATGGCGGAAGCCTATAGTTTGCTAGGTGAATTTGAACAAGCGATGGTTTATTATGAACAAGCATTAAATGAACGTTTCGATGCTCACACGTTATTCCAATACGGATTTACGGCATATCAAGCGGAAGCATATAAAACAGCGATTGCCAAACTAAGTGAGTTAAAGGCGCTTGATCGCGAATACGTGCCGCTTTATTTATTTTTAGCAAAATCGTATGAACAAGAAGGAGATATACAACAAAGTTACGAAATAGCAAAAGAAGGGTTAACCATTGATGAATGGAATAAAGAATTGCTTGTATATGCTGGAAAAATTGCGTTGAAGCTTGGGAAGCGAGAAGAAGCGATCGAGTATATCGAACAAGCGCTTCATATCGATCCGGGCTATTTAGAAGCGTTGTTCATCCAGACAAGCTTGCTGTTTCATGAAGAAAGGTACGAAGATGTCGTTCGTATCATTCAACAAGCGCTCGATCAAGGGGAATACGATCCGCAATTTGAGTGGGAGCTTGCGAAAGCGAAGCAAAAGCTTGAAATGTATGATCAGGCATTAAATCATTATGAAGAGGCATATACTTTTTTTAAAGATGACCCAAACTTTTTATATGATTTTGGCTATTTTTTATTTGAGGAGGGGAGAAGAGAAAAGGCGAAAGACATATTTGAACAACTATTGCGTATTGATCCGACAAACGAAGAGATTGCCCACATGATGTTGCAATTTGAATGAAGATGTCATTCGGATGCAAGGGGGGAAGGGAATGGTTTCTGTCCGGGAGAAAAAAGAGTTCGTGCGCTGGTTTTTGAATAATTACCAATTAAAACGGCGCGAATGTGTATGGATTTTAAACTATTTACTTAGCCATGATGCGCTGATGGAAAAAGTGCATTTTGTAGAACATGCTGAATATTGCCCGCGCGGCATGATGATGTCGACGCATTGTGTCGACGACGTACCGTTTCGGTTTTATAAGCAAAACGTCATTACGACGGATGCAGAAAAATCGTTTCATGACATTCGTTTAAACCGCGATGAAGATATTTTCATTCAACTAAATTTTCGCGGTGCTTTTCATTCGCCACAATATGTGGCGGTGCTTGAAGAAAATCCGTACATGCCAAAGCGGGTGAATAAACAAGATGAACAGCTGGTGGAAACAATCGTTCATCAATCGATTCAACATTTCCAACGGCAAAAAATTATGCGATTAATTGACGAGGCGCTTGATCAGCAAGATGAACAAAAATTTCGCGAGCTGACTGAACAATTAAAAGCGTTGCGTTAACCTTGTGGTTTCGCAACGCTTTTTATGATGTATATTTGTCACAAAATGTTCAAAAAAATACATACACATTTCGTGTAAGATGGAAACATAAGGAGTGATTTGAATGAAATGGACAGCAAAAGATGTGGACATGTATCATCAAGCAAAAGAGTATGTTGATACAGCGCTCGTTCCGTGTATACCGATAGGAAGCACAAACATGAAAGCGTTTGCTGAAATGAGCGAGCATACGTTGTTTATTACAAATGAAGTAGAAAGACAGTTTAAAGGGAGGGTGATGTTATTTCCACCATTGACATATTTCGTGCAAGAACAAATACAAGCGCGCGTGCATGAATGGACAAACGTACTTAAACAAGCGGGATTTCAGCATGTATGTTTTGTCACTTCACATGCAGACATCGCTGATGAGTCGTTTATTTATGTGCCAGCGCTTCCACTTGAACATGCAGATGAAGCATATAAGCAAAAAGTTGTTCGTCAACAAGTGGAACAAGTGATGGATGCGTTAGTCGCAAAATGGACGTTAAAAAATTAGATAGCGTTTACACTATCATTATATTGACCTTGGTGGAAACATGATATATCATTAGGTTGTCCTAGTTTTATATATGTGTTATAACAATTCGTCCGGATGGACTTAACTTCGCATAGAGGGGGGAAAACGATGAGCGAGAAAAAGCATCGCGTGTCAAGACGGCAATTTTTAAACTACACGTTAACAGGTGTAGGTGGATTTATGGCAGCTGGCATTTTATCACCGATGGTGCGCTTTGCCTTAGATCCAATCTTGAAAGAAGAAGCTGGGCAAGATATGGTTGCAGTTGCCCAAGTGAAAGACATCACGACAGAGCCACAGCGCTTTGACTTTAAAGTAAAAGTAAAAGACGCGTGGTACGAATCAGAAGAGCCAAGATCGGCTTGGGTATTTAAAGATGAAAAAGGGGATATCGTTGCGCTATCACCAATTTGTAAACATCTTGGCTGTACGGTGAACTGGAACGGTGAAAAAAGCAATCCGAACCGTTTCTTCTGTCCTTGTCACTACGGTTTATATGAAAAGGACGGAACGAACGTGCCAAACACGCCACCACCAGCTCCATTAGACCGTTACGAATACGAAGTAAAAGATGGCACGTTGTATTTAGGGAAAGCGAAACCACGAGGGGAGGCGTAATACATGCTTAATAAGATTTATGATTGGGTTGACGAACGGCTAGATATTACGCCTTTGTGGCGCGATATCGCAGACCATGAAGTGCCAGAGCACGTAAACCCTGCGCATCACTTTTCTGCGTTTGTTTACTGCTTTGGTGGATTAACATTTTTCGTGACAGTCATTCAAATTTTATCTGGTATGTTTTTAACGATGTATTACGTACCAGATATTAAAAACGCTTGGGAATCTGTTTATTACTTACAAAACGAAGTAGCATTTGGACAAATTGTGCGCGGCATGCATCACTGGGGAGCAAGTCTCGTTATTGTGATGATGTTTTTACATACGTTGCGCGTATTTTTCCAAGGTGCTTACAAAAAGCCACGTGAATTAAACTGGATCGTTGGCGTACTTATTTTTATGGTAATGATGGGTCTTGGTTTCACAGGCTACTTATTACCTTGGGATATGAAAGCGCTCTTTGCGACAAAAGTAGGATTGCAAATTGCTGAAGCGACACCAGTCATCGGTCCAGCGATTAAAACGTTATTAGCAGGTCATCACGAAATCGTTGGGGCACAAACGTTAACGCGCTTCTTTGCGATTCACGTCTTCTTCTTGCCTGGAGCGTTATTAGGATTAATGGCTGCACACTTCTTAATGATTCGAAAACAAGGAATTTCTGGTCCACTGTAAAATTTAGCATAAGGGAGGGAACGCTATGCATCGCGGAAAAGGGATGAAATTTGTCGGCGACTCGCGCGTACCTGCAATGCGCAAGCCGAACATTCCGAAAGACTATTCCGAATATCCGGGGAAAACAGAGGCGTTTTGGCCGAACTTTTTATTAAAAGAATGGATGGTCGGCTCCGTCTTTTTAATCGGCTTTTTATGTTTAACCGTTGCGCATCCGTCGCCGCTTGAGCGAATTGCGGATCCGACAGATACAAGTTATATTCCGCTTCCAGACTGGTACTTCTTATTCTTATACCAACTATTGAAGTACTCATTTGCATCTGGTCCATATACAGTTGTTGGAGCGATTATTATTCCTGGACTTGCATTTGGTGCGTTATTGCTTGCACCGTTTTTAGATCGTGGTCCAGAGCGTCGTCCATCAAAACGTCCAGTTGCTGTCGGAATGATGTTGCTTACGCTCGCGGCAATCATTTTCTTAACATGGGAATCTGTCGTCACGCACGACTGGGAAGCAGCGGCTGAACAAGGAAAAATTCGTGCGGAAGTAGACATTGACAAAAATGCAGAAGGATATAAAATTTTAGAAGCAAATACATGTTTAACGTGTCACGGTGAAAACTTGCAAGGAGGTCCGGCAGCACCATCGCTCGTTGGCACAGGATTATCTCCAGAAGAAATTGCTGACATTGCGAAAAATGGTAAAGGTGGCATGCCAGGCGGGATTTTCAAAGGCACAGATGAAGAATTGCAAAAACTTGCAGAGTTTGTCGCTGGTTTAAAAGCAGAATAATGTGTAAAAGCTGACTGAACATCAGTCAGCTTTTTTGTACATACGGGAGGTCAATATATGCTACACATACGTACTTTGTTAATGCATCGGTCGTTTCTTATGCTTTTGTTAATCGTGAATGTCATTGGAACGATTTACGGTTACATATGGTACGGACCGCAATTGTCGGAAACGCCAACGATCTTTCTTCCGTTTGTCCCAGATAGTCCGACAGCGAGCTTATTTTTCGTATTTGTTTTAATGGCGTGGCTTCGTCATACGCATTGGCCGTTTATGGAAGCATTAGCCGTTGTGACGCTTGTGAAATATGGCATTTGGGCGGTTGTGATGAATATGCTTGTATTTGTTGTGACTGGCCAGCTCGGCTTTGCAGGGTGGATGCTCGTTATCTCGCACGGAGCGATGGCGGTGCAAGCGTTGTTGTATGCTCCACACTATCGCATGTCGTTCGTTCATGTTGTTGTCGCAGCCATTTGGACGTTGCATAACGACGTCATTGATTACGTGTTTGGCATGATGCCACAATATCACATGTTAGCGCAATATACGTCACAAATCGGCTACTTTACGTTTTGGCTCAGCATCGCTTCTATTGCCGTTGCGTACATTTTTTCACATCGGCGATAAATCATGGTCTATGTCTCTTTTTGCGGTCATATATTCAATAGTAAGATCGTAAGGAGGGACAAGGAGATGCGCATTCGACTCGTCGTGATGTTTATCATCATTTATTTATTTCCGTATACAGTATATGCAACCGGTCATGAATGGGACAAACTAGATCAAATTTCTGACGAAGCGCTTCAGCTAACAAAAAATGACCGTTTGCAAGAAGCAAAGCAGTTATTAGAATACTTTGAACAACAATTCACATTGTTTCGTGAAGATATTCATTCGATGGATGTTATATATGTGTTAACAGCTACACACGAAGAAGCGCTGAAAGCGGTCACAGCATCGAGTGTACCGATGGAACAACGAATCAACCAATTGACACAATTTCGGCTTGCGGTCGATGCTGTTCACGCTAAACATCAACCTCTTTGGAAAGAAATGAGAAATGCTGTCATGTCCGCGTTTGACAAGATGAAACAAGCGATGGAGCGAGAAGACGAACAATCGTTTCAACAAGCGTTTCATCAATTTTTACAACAATACCAACTCATTGAACCGAGCGTGAAAATTAACGGTGATCGTGAACAAGTACAACGTGTATCTGCCCATATTTCTCTTTTGGAAGCGCCTGCTTTTCGTCAATTGCATGCAACAGAGCGAATGAAAGAGTTGCGGCAAATGGAAGAAGATTTACAAGCGTTGTTTGCGGATGGAAAAAAAGAAACGGCACTTCCTTCACTTTGGTGGGTGATGACGTCGATCGGTGGCATGATCGTGATGACGTTAACGTATGTAGGGTGGCGAAAATACCGTGGTGAAAAAGAACGAAAAATGGTAAGGGATAAACAATAAAGGCGTCCAACATCGGACGCTTTTATTCATGTAGCGGTTGTTTATTTTCATCTAACGTAAATCCTTCACCGTGCACATCATGCACATCGCTAATCGCAACGAACGCATACGGATCAACGGACGTGATGATCGCTTTTAAACGGGATAATTCGTTTTTCGCTACGACGCAATATAAAACATCTCGTTCACGTTTTGTGTAAGAGCCGATTCCTTTTAAAATCGTAACCCCTCGTTCCATTTCTGTCATAATTTTTTCGGAAATTAAGTCGCTTTTTTCAGAAATAATGGTTGCCCCTTTTGCTGCGTATGCTCCTTCTTGTAAAAAGTCGATGACGCGCGCACCGACAAACACCGCAACGAGCGTATACATCCCTTCACGATAAGGTAAATACGTAAGCAACGAGAGAAAAATGACGCACGAGTCAAATAGAAACATCGTTTTTCCCATACTAATGCCTTTATATTTATAAACGAGCCGAGCGATAATATCGACACCGCCTGTTGTTCCTCCATAGCGGAAAATAATACCGAGACCGACCCCGATAAAAACACCAGCAAACAAAGCGGCTAATGTGAGGTCGTTATTTAACGGAATGTGAAATCCGTATCGTTGAAAAATCCAAAGAAAGACAGATAAACTAACCGTTCCGAGAATCGTATAAAAAAACGTCGTCCGTCCGAGCAATTTCCACCCGATAAAAAAGAGAGGAATATTCAATACTAAGTTCGAAATCGAAGGATCGATCCCAAACAAAAAGTATAAAAGAAGGGTAATTCCTGTAAACCCGCCTTCTGCTAATTTATTTTCCATATTGAAATGGACAAGTCCAAACGCAAAAATAGCCGAGCCTAGTAAAATAAATGCTACATTTTTCAGCTTCATCAACTTCACCCCTTGAATATGACTGCGTTTTTTATTATAGAGGAATGTGATCATACCCGTCAAAAACATTTGTCAAACGTCCCACTTTTAGCTAACATGAATGTAAGAGGTGAAAGTCATGGAAAAAACGATGCGACAACTGCAACAAGAAGTGGACGAATACATTGGACAGTTTAAAGAAGGATATTTTAGCCCGCTAGCGATGCTCGCCCGTTTAACGGAAGAATTGGGGGAACTCGCTCGTGAAGTCAACCATTATTATGGAGAAAAACCAAAAAAGAAAACGGAGCAAGAAAAAACGATTCAAGAAGAACTAGGTGATTTATTGTTTGTCCTTATATGCATGGCGAATTCGTTACATATCGATTTACAAGAAGCACATGATGCGGTCATGCATAAATTTCAAACGCGAGATCGCGATCGTTGGACAAGAAAGGAAGAGGAACGATGATTCGAATTGTCATTGCTGGACCACGTGGACGAATGGGACGAGAAGCTGTTTCCCTCGTTCATCATACAGAACATTTTGAACTTGTGGCGGTTGTAGACCGAATGAACGAAGGAAAAACGTTAGCGGAACTTGACGGCTTTCCTGCGATAGAAGCGCCAATTTTTACAGATTTAGAACGGTGCTTGCAAACGGTACAAGCCGATGTGCTCATTGATTTGACAACGCCGGAAGTGGGAAAACGTCATACAGAAATAGCATTGCGTTATGGCGTTCGACCTGTTGTTGGCACGACAGGATTTACAGAAGATGATTTAGCACGTTTAACAAAAATAGCGGAAGAGAAAAAAATAGGTGCGATTATTGCGCCAAACTTTGCGATCGGTGCCATTTTAATGATGAAATTTGCGCAAATGGCGGCCAAATATTTTCCTCACGTAGAAATCATTGAACTTCATCACGATCAAAAGCTTGATGCTCCATCCGGTACAGCGTTAAAAACAGCTCAGCTCATTCAGCAAGTACGCTCTTCGTTTATGCAAGGGCATCATGCGGAAAAAGAGACGATCGAAGGTGCTCGCGGTGCATTATATGATGGCATGCGCATTCATAGTGTTCGCTTGCCGGGGCTTGTGGCGCATCAAGAAGTCATTTTTGGTGGCGATGGACAGACGCTCACCATTCGTCATGATTCGTTTAACCGCGCATCGTTTATGTCAGGCGTTCGCTTTTCTGTTGAAACGGTGATGAAGCTAGAAACGCTCGTATATGGATTAGAGCATTTAATTGAATAAGGAGGCGAGGACATTGAAAATCGCATTAATTGCGCACGATAAGAAAAAAGAAGATATGGTACAATTTGCGACGGCATATCAACACATTTTAGCTGAACATGAGTTATATGCAACAGGTACGACAGGATTGCGCATTCAAGAAGCGACGGGTCTTTCTGTCCATCGCTTTCAATCTGGCCCGCTTGGCGGCGATCAACAAATAGGTGCGATGATCGCAAATAATGATATGGATATGGTGATTTTTTTTCGTGATCCATTGACTGCCCAACCGCATGAGCCGGATGTGAGCGCGCTCATCCGCCTTTGTGACGTGTATGCCATTCCGCTAGCGACGAACATGGGAACAGCAGAGGTGCTCATACACGGCTTAGAGCGCGGCGATTTTGCATGGCGAAATATTGTGAAGCGAGGAAAAGAATGATGCATATGTTAGCGTTTGGCGCTCATCCAGATGATGTAGAAATCGGAATGGGCGGAACGATTGCGAAATACGCTCAACAAGGGTATGACATCGGCATATGCGATTTGACGCTAGCGGAACTTTCATCGAACGGAACGATACATACTCGGCAACAAGAGGCGAAGCGGGCAGCCGACATTCTCGGCGTTCGCACGCGTATACAGCTACAACTTCCTGATCGTGGATTAACGATCCAAAAAGAGCATATTGATCCGATCGTGACTGTCATTCGTACGTATCGGCCGCGCATCGTATTTGCACCATATTGGGAAGATCGCCATCCCGATCATGGGCAATGTGCGAAGTTAGTGGAAGAAGCGGTGTTTTCAGCCGCTATTCGCCGTTACGGAGAACTTCCTCCTCATCGTGTGCAAGCGGTTTATTTTTATATGATTAACGGCTTTCATCGTCCTCAGTTTGTTATTGATATTAGCGATACGATCGACAAAAAATTGGCGAGTTTACGGGCGTACGAAAGTCAGTTTGAACGAATGAGCGGTTCAGTTGACACGCCGTTAACAAACGGCTATATTGAAACCGTTGAAAGCCGCGAGCGATTGTTCGGAAAAGAAGTAGGTGTTTCGTTTGCGGAAGGATTTATTTCGAAAAAACCACTTATACTTGCACATGATTTGTTAGGGGAAGAACGATGAAACTGAAAATAGGAATTGTTTGTTATCCGTCGGTTGGCGGCTCTGGAGTCGTTGCGACGGAATTAGGAAAAATGCTTGCCGAACGCGGTCATGATATTCATTTTATTTCTTCAAGCATTCCGTTTCGGCTAAATAAAGTGTATCCAAACATTTATTATCATGAAGTAACAGTCAATCAGTATTCTGTATTTCAATATCCGCCATACGATTTAGCGTTGGCGAGTAAAATCGCGGAAGTGGCAAAGCGGGAGCAGCTAGATATTATTCATGCACATTACGCTGTTCCGCACGCCCTTTGCGCCTTTTTAGCAAAGCAAATGGTCGGCGACCATTTAAAAATTGTGACGACGCTACACGGGACAGATATTACCGTTCTTGGATACGACCCGTCATTAAGCGACTTAATTAAATTTGGTATCGAACGATCAGATGTGGTAACGGCGGTATCGAATGCGTTAGCCATTCAAACGTATGAGCTACTTGACGTACAAAAGCCTATTCAAACGGTGTACAACTTCGTTGATGAACGTGTATACAGCAAACAGCGAAATGATGAACTTCGGCGTCAATACGGCATCGCCCCGCATGAAAAAGTGGTCATTCACGTATCGAATTTTCGCAAAGTGAAGCGGGTATGCGATGTCGTTCGCACGTTTGCGCTCGTCGTGAAACAAGTCCCGGCGAAATTGCTTCTTGTCGGTGATGGACCGGAAATGACGGTCGTTTGTCGCCTTGTAAAAGAATTAAAACTATGCGACCACGTTCGCTTTTTAGGAAAGCAAGAAAACTTAGCGGAGTTATATTCCATGAGCGATGTAAAATTGTTATTGTCAGAAAAAGAAAGTTTCGGTCTCGTCTTGCTTGAAGCGATGGCATGTCGCGTTCCTTGTGTAGGAACGGCGATTGGCGGCATTCCTGAAGTAATTGAAGATGGAAAAAACGGCTTTTTATGTGCGCTCGGTGATATAAACGAAGCGGCGCATCATACCGTTCGCTTATTGACGGATGAAGCTCTTCGGGAAACGATGGGACAAAAGGCGTATGAAACGGTGTATGAAAAATTTTATTCCGAACGAATTGTGGCACAATATGAACACATTTATTTTCAACTTAAAGGGGATGAATGATGAACGAACAATTTCGACAGGCGCTTTCTGTCATTGAAACATTAAAACGTCACGGGCATGAAGCGTATTTTGTCGGCGGTGCCGTTCGTGACTATATATTGCAAAGACCAATCGGAGATATTGATATTGCGACATCCGCCCATCCGCAAGAAGTGATGGCCATCTTCCCGAAAACCGTTCCTGTTGGTATTGCCCACGGAACAGTGATGGTCATTGAGCGCGGGATTTCATATGAAGTGACGACATTTCGAAAAGAGGGGCGTTACGAAGATTATCGAAGACCGAAAGACGTCACGTTTGTTCGTTCGCTTTATGAAGATTTGCAGCGGCGGGATTTTACGATGAACGCCATTGCGATGAATGAACACGGCGAGATGATCGATCCGTTTGGCGGAATCGAAGCGTTAAAACAACGCATGATCGAAACGGTTGGCGATGCGGCCGAGCGATTTAACGAAGATGCGTTGCGAATGATGCGCGCGCTTCGATTTGTTAGTCAGCTTGGCTTTTCTTTATCGCCAAACACAAAACAAGCGATCATGCAATACGGTCATTTACTGCAACATATTGCAGTTGAGCGCATAGCGGTTGAATTCGAAAAATTGTTGCTCGGCCCATTTATGTCTAAAGCGATCGAGCTTTTTATCGAAACGAATTTATTTTTGTACTTGCCTGAGCTTGCGACGAAAAAAGGAGAGCTCGCTCAACTAGGGGCTTCTTCACTTGTGCCAGCTCATCGCATTGAAGCGTGGGCGCGATTAGCATCTGTCGCTCATTTTCAAAACCAACAATTGAAAAAATGGAAATTGCCGAACCACCTCATTCGCGACGTGTCGATTTGCTTAAAAGCGCTCGAACATATTCGCTCCTTTGAGGATTGGACAATCGATGCGCTGTATAAGTACGGACCGTATATTCCGCATATCGAGCGTACACGCGCAGCGCTTTATGGTGACGAACCGCATGTGTCTCTGTTAATGAAACAGTGGGAAGCGCTGCCGATTCGCGATCGGAAAGAGCTTGCGATCAACGGTCACGATTTGCTTGCATTATTTGAAAGAAAATCTGGTCCGTGGTTAGCTGAAATGATTGAAAATATGGAGCGTGCCGTGCTGCATCGTCAAGTGGAAAATGAGAAAGAGAAGTTAAAGGAGTGGGCGGTGTGCAATCAGAAACGAGAAAACAACTGCTGAAACTATTTACAGAAGCAGGAGAGTCATTTTTATCGGGACAAAAAATTAGCGAACAGCTCGGTTGCTCACGAACCGCGGTTTGGAAACATATTGAAGACTTAAGAAAAGAAGGGTTTGAGGTCGAAGCGGTTCGACGGCTCGGCTATCGTCTAAAACAAATGCCTGACAAACTAAACGCGAATGAATTACAACTTGGTTTAAAAACGAAACGTTTTGGTTGGAACGTATACGATCAAGAAAGCGTGCCGTCAACGCAACAATTAGCCCATCAACTTGCGCACGAAGGTGCCGAAGAAGGAACGATTGTCATTGCCGAGGAACAAACAGCAGGGAGAGGACGTTTAAACCGGTCATGGCATTCACCGAAAGGAACAGGCATTTGGATGAGCATTATTTTACGTCCGTCCGTTCCACCACAACAAGCACCTCAGCTGACGCTTTTAGTTGCTGTTGCGGTTGCCCAAGCGATTCAAGAAGTAACAAATATCGTACCGGACATTAAATGGCCAAACGATGTATTAATCAACGGGAAAAAAGTTGTGGGCATTTTAACAGAATTGCAAGCGGATCCCGATCAAGTGCGAGCAGTCATCGTCGGCATTGGCATGAACGTCAATCAAACACAATTTCCGAGCGATATTGCTTCGATTGCGACGTCGCTTGCGATTGAAACAGGACGAACGTTTCATCGACCGAAAATTGTTCAAACGTTATTACAAAAATTAGAACAGTTATATGAACAATATTTACAACACGGATTTTTACCCATTAAACTGTTATGGGAAGGTTATTCCGTAACGATTGGTCAACAAATTGTAGCGCGTACGCTAAATGGAGCGATTCGCGGTGTTGCACTCGGCATTACAGATTCCGGGACATTAAAAGTACAAACAGAAGACGGAGCGATCCATTAC
The DNA here is from genome assembly GCF_001187595.1 of Anoxybacillus gonensis. GTDB lineage: Bacteria > Bacillota > Bacilli > Bacillales > Anoxybacillaceae > Anoxybacillus > Anoxybacillus gonensis. Next base: position 1,684,757 of record NZ_CP012152.1, on the reverse strand, counting down.
GTCTACTCAGCGGACATTGAAATAAAAAAACAGTAGGAAAATTTCGAAATATTTGTTAAAATGAAAGCGGTTGAAATTGGGCAGTATCTTTGTAAGAACTGCACCACGCACGACGATATGTTTAACATGGTTTCTGCCTTGATCCGATGAAGCGGACGGGGACAGAGGGATGGAGCGAAACAAAAAGTCCTTCTTTCTCGATTTTGGCAGAAAGAAGGCTTTTTTTATCCATTTCCTCTGCATATGAGAGGAGGATGTATATGAAAACAAAATTAGATTTTCTTCGCATGAAAAAAAATCACGAGCCAATCGTTATGCTGACTGCTTACGATTATCCGTCAGCCAAGCTTGCTGAAGCCGCCGGGGTTGATATGATTTTAGTTGGCGACTCGCTCGGCATGGTCGTATTAGGATACGACTCAACGATCCCAGTCACCGTTGAAGAGATGATTCATCATACGAAAGCGGTTCGACGTGGTGCGCCGAATACGTTTATCGTGACAGACATGCCTTTTATGTCCTATAGTACGGTGAACGACGCATTGCAACATGCAAAAGCGATCATGCAACAATCAGGTGCAAATGCTGTAAAAGTCGAAGGAGCAGGCACAGTATTACAAGTGATTTCTGCTTTAACAGAAATGGGAGTTCCTGTTGTTGCCCATCTTGGCTTAACGCCACAATCGGTCGGCGTATTAGGAGGATATAAAGTGCAAGGAAAAGATGCCGAAAGTGCAAAGCGTCTTTTAGAAGAAGCGAAAGCGTGTGAGCAAGCAGGAGCGATTGCGCTCGTGTTAGAATGTGTGCCGAAACAACTTGGAGAGGCGATCACGAAACAACTAACCATTCCGACGATTGGCATTGGAGCGGGAGTTGGTACTGACGGACAAGTGCTCGTTTATCACGATGTGCTTGGATATGGTGTAGACCGTGTGCCAAAGTTTGTTAAACAATATGCGAACGTTCAACAAACGATGCAACAAGCGCTTGCGGAGTATGTTGCCGACGTCAAAACACGTCAATTCCCGAGCGATGAACAATCATTTACGATGAATGAGCAACAATGGATTGCATTGTATGGAGGGAAATAAGGTGGTTATCATCGAAACAATTAAGCAAATGCAAGCGCATATCATTGCTGAACGACAAAAAGGAAAAACAATCGGTTTTGTACCGACGATGGGTTATTTACATGAAGGGCATGTCGCATTATTACAACGAGCACGCCAAGAAAATGACATCGTTGTTTTAAGCATTTTCGTCAATCCGCTCCAATTTGGACCAAATGAAGATTTCGATCGTTATCCGCGCGATTTTGAACGCGATTGTGAAATGGCTAAACAGGCGGGCGTCGACATTGTTTTTTATCCATCAGTCGATGAAATGTACCCACACGAGCCATCTGTGACGGTGAAAGTGCATGAGCGCGTCGATGTGCTTTGTGGAAAATCGCGCCCAGGTCATTTTGATGGTGTGGCGACGGTTGTGACGAAACTATTTCACATCGTCATGCCACATCGTGCCTATTTCGGAATGAAAGATGCGCAGCAAGTCGCTGTGATCGATGGGCTTATTCGAGATTTTCATTTTCCGATTGAGCTCATTGCTGTTCCGACCGTTCGTGAAGAGGACGGACTTGCTAAAAGCTCGCGCAACGTGTATTTAAGCGAACGGGAGCGACAAGAAGCTCCTGCATTATATGCTGCTTTACAAAAAGGAAAAGCATTCATCGAAGCGGGAGAACGCGACGTAGAGAAGGTACGACAAGCCATTGTACATCATATCGAACAACATACAAGCGGTGTGATTGATTACGTTGAAATTTATTCGTATCCTGAGTTAAAGCCAATTCAAACGTTACAAGGAAATATCATTATTGCGCTCTCTGTGCGGTTTACAAACGCTCGTTTGATTGATAATATCGTTATGAACGTACAATAAGGGGGAAACATCATGTTTCGCACATTAATGAACGCTAAAATTCACCGTGCTCGCGTAACGGAAGCGAATTTAAACTATGTTGGCAGCATTACGATCGATGAAGATATTTTAGATGCAGTCGGCATGGTTCCAAACGAAAAAGTGCAAATTGTAAATAACAATAACGGTGCACGATTTGAAACATATATTATTCCAGGAGAAAGAGGGAGCGGTGTATTTTGCTTAAATGGGGCAGCTGCTCGTCTCGTTCAAAAAGACGATGTCATTATCGTCATTTCATATGTGCTCGTACCAGAAGAAAAAGTAGCTTCACACCGTCCGAAAATCGCGATTATGGACGAGCATAATCGCATTAAAGAGCTTATTGTTCAAGAGCCGGCGGCGACCGTTTTATAACGGGAGCCATGCCGCCTCTTTTTATTTGTGATACACATGCGAGGTGGAGAAATATGAATGATCGCTTTGTCGTCGTCGATATTGAAACGACAGGAAATGCCCCGAAAAAAGAAGATCGCATCATTCAAATTGGTTTTGTCGTCATCGAGGGCGACAAAGTTAGCGAACGTTTTTCAACATTCATTCAGCCTGAACGGGACATTCCGCCATTTATTCAACAGTTAACAGGCATTGATCATACGATGGTGCACGATGCTCCTCCGTTTCATCATATTGCACCGATGCTTGTTGAAAAATGGGAAGGAGCTTATTTTGTTGCCCATAACGTTCATTTTGATTGGGCGTTTTTGCAAGAGGAATTTATTCGTAGCGGCGTACAACCACCGACATGTCGGCTTTTAGATACGGTAGAGCTCGCACGTTTTCTCATGCCGACACAATCAAGTTATAAGCTTAGCCATTTAGCTGAATCGTTGTCGCTTGCGCACGATCGGCCACATCAAGCCGATTATGACGCGGAAGCGACTGCCCAACTTCTTCTTTTTTTACTTCGCAAGCTATCTCGTTTACCGCTTGTGACATTAAAGCAACTACGCCGGCATAGCCAACCGTTAAAAAGCGAGCTGACCGCTTTGCTAAACGAGTTTATTGCAAAAAAAGAACGCACGGTTCAACCGGATGACTCAGTCGTTGAATATGAAGGAGTCGCTTTAAAAGCATGGTTTTTGCCAAAACATGAAGATCGGAATGAACATGTTCCGTCTTTTTCAGAATGGCTTGCGACAAACCCGTTTGTTGCGCCATTTGAATATCGCGACGGGCAACAGCAAATGATGATCGATGTAAACGAAGCGTTACAAACGTGTCAACATGCGCTCATTGAAGCAGGAACAGGCGTTGGAAAAACGATCGCTTATTTGCTTCCTGCAGCGTTTTATGCAGTAACCCAACAGCGCCCTGTTGTCATTAGCACACATACGCTCCAACTGCAAAAACAAATGATTGAAAAAGAATTGCCGCGCGTCGCTAAGCTCGTTCCGTTTTCATTTACAACCGCGATGTTAAAAGGAAAAAGAAACTATATTAGCGTGCGAAAATTTGCTCGTACGTTAAAACATGTCGACACAAACTACGATATCGCTTTAACAAAATGTCAATTGCTCGTTTGGCTAACGGAAACGGAGACAGGAGATGTCGATGAATTAAACTTAACTGCAGGGGGCGCGCTATTTTGGGAAGAGGTGCATAGCGATGAAACAAATGAAGAGCACGATTTTTTTGTGCGCGCCAAAGAAAAAGCGAAACACGCACATGTGATTATTACAAATCACTCGTTCGTTATGCATGATTTAACAGCAGACGAAAAGTTTTTGCCGCCACACGAACAGCTTATTATCGATGAGGCGCATCATTTAGAAGACGTCGCTGCCCATTTTTTCGGTCGGCACGTGTCATATGAGTACGTTCGGCTATTATGGACGCGGATGAACGATATGGCGACGATGCACCAAATGGGTGCGCTTCGCTCGCTTCTTGGAGATTTGGAATATGAACTAAATCAACTGTTTCAATCTCTTCGCCATTACGTACTGCGCCGACAAAAAGGGGACGGTCGCATACGTTACCGTTTCGTTCCTTGGAAAGAGTATGGGAAAGAATGGAACGGGACGATAGAATTGCTTATGCGTATTATGAGCGATGTACAGCAACTGTCACATATGATGAACGATGTTCCGAAAGAAGATGTCAAACCTTTTACAACGTTTGTAGACGTTTTATATACGTTACAACATTTACTAACGAGCGACGATGATGACATCGTGCGCTGGCTAGAGGTAGATACAAAAGCGGCAGTCAATGCGGTTACGGTTATTTCACAGCCGCTTGATTTAGCTCCGTTTTTTGCAGATCAACTATTTTCACGTAAGCGGAGCGTCATTTTAACATCCGCTACGTTAACGACAAACAATCGTTTTTCGTTTATAATTGCGCGGCTTGGTCTCGACGATTTTTATCCGTTTACACGCACCATTCCGTCGCCATTTTCATATGAAAAACAAGCGGCGCTTATGGTTCCGACCGATTTGCCGACGTTTCCTTCAGCTACTGTTGAACAATACGCTGAGCAAGCGGCACAACAAATTATACGCATCGCTAAACATACGAAAGGACGAATGCTCGTATTATTTACGTCATATGAGCTATTGAAACAAACGTATGCATTTGCTAAACAGCTCAATGATGAACAATCATTTGTATTGCTTGCGCAAGGAGTAAGCGGAGGCAATGCTGCGAAATTAACACGCCATTTTCAACAGTTTGAGCAAGCGATTTTATTTGGTACAAGTAGCTTTTGGGAAGGAGTAGACCTTCCGGGAGATGAAGTGACATGCGTCGTTATCGTTCGTTTACCTTTCGCTCCACCAGACGATCCGGTCATGGCGGCAAAAAGCGACTATATTCGTTCAAAAGGAGGCAATCCATTTTACGATTTATCGTTGCCACAAGCGATTTTGCGCTTTAAACAAGGATTCGGGCGATTAATTCGCACAAAAGAAGATCGTGGCATCATTTTCGTTTTAGACCAACGTTTATTAACCGCATCATACAGTAAATATTTTTTGCAATCTTTACCGCCTATCCGTGTATATCATGCGCCGCTTGCGGAACTTTTACAACATGTAAATGAGTGGCTATAATTTTCCCTTCATCGGTGAAAAATAAAAGGGGTAGATGAAGGGAGTGGGCGGTTTTGCAGTGGGCGTTATTATTTTTGCTACTCAATAGTTTAATGCATCCTTCTACGACAGGAGAGCATATTCAAAAAATTGATATGATGCTTGAAGAAGAAGAAATGGCCATTATTTTTTTGCCGCTTAGTAACGGAGAAGCGACGTTATTTAAACATGCAAGCGGAAAGACGATATTGTTCAATACAGGTGCCCCACATACAGAACGGGAACTAAAAAGATGGTTTGAACATTTTCATATTACTGAAATTGATGAACTCATCCTCACGAGCGATGATGAAGAGTATGTGGGGAATGTAAAATGGATTGAACAAACGTACGGTCCGAAAATTGTGAATGAATGGGAAGAACAAAAAGTGTATGAGCCGTTTCCGCATTTTCGTATGCAGCCGCTCTATATTGCCCATGGGGATGTGACGATGTCGCTTCAATATGGCCAGCTTCGCCTTTTATATATGGCGCACGCTGATCATCATGTCGAACGAACATTGATGACGATGCCGCTTAGCGATGTAAACATATTGAAAATTGCTCATTTCGGCCTCTATGATTATCCGCGGACATCTTTTTTAAAACATGTTGATCCGCAAGTAGCTATCATCTTTAAAAAGCACGGAAGTTGGCCGAATGAGCGATTGCTTGAACGGTTGTACGCAGCTTGGATTGACTGTTATGAGACGAATCGTTTCGGAGTGATTGTTGTGAAATGTAATTTACACGAATATGACGTCATGACGTTTTAAAAAAAGGGCCAACGTTCGGCCCGCGGTGTGTACGATAGGAATTTTTTTATTTCAAATTGACCAATGTAGGAAACCGTTGCTACAATGAAGATGTTTATACACTAAAATCGGTGTGTAGTTGTATTGTTTCCGTTCGCAATAAACGATATAAGTAACAAAATTTGTGCGCATGGAGGATCGGATCGTGGAAAGTAAAATTGAAGTATTAGCTACTGTAAAAGTTGAATACTCATCAGATTTATACAAAATTGTCGATTGTTTAAATCGGACGTTAAAAGAAAAAGACTTAATGTTCGGGCTCGCGCTTGATGAAGAAAATAAAGAAAAGGCCGTGTTTACGATTTATCGAACGTAAGAAGGGATGAGGGTGAGAAAAATAATCATTGCTTTCGCGTGCGTTTTGTTCGCTGCGTTATCGCTATATATTCATGCATATAGTGAGGCGGTATCGTCTAAAAATGAAAGCGAACAACGTGCAGTGAAACAAGCGGAGAAAAAAGGAATTGTTCAAGTGACTGACGTATATACGTATCGAGGAAACGATGTATACGTCATTGTGACAGGGAAAGATGATGAAGGTGAACAATGGATCGTATGGGTGACAGAAAAAGGGAAAGTGGCTGTGATGCATCGGGCTTCAGAAGGAATAACGAAACAAGAAGCGTTATCTTCCGTTAAGCCGTATCGTCCAAAAACAGTCATTTCTGTAAAATTAGGAATGGAAAAAGGGATCCCGCTTTGGGAAATTACATATATTGACGAACAAAACCGTTACTCGTTTTATTACGTTCGTTTTGAAGACGGGGCCTTTTTAAAAAGATATCATTTGACGAGGGGGAAGGATGTATGAAATTAGCGAAACGCGTCGCCGCATTAACGCCGTCATCAACGCTTGCCATTACGGCAAAAGCAAAAGAATTAAAAGCAGCAGGGCACGATGTGATTGGGCTTGGTGCCGGTGAACCAGATTTTAATACACCTCAACATATTATGGAAGCTGCTGTAAAAGCGATGTACGACGGACATACAAAATATACGCCATCCGGTGGATTAGCGACGTTAAAACAAGAGATTATAAAAAAATTTCAACAAGATCAACAACTCGATTATAAACCGTCGGAAATTATCGTATGTGTTGGAGCAAAACATGCGCTTTATACGCTATTTCAAGTTATTTTAGACGAAGGCGATGAAGTCATTATTCCGACGCCGTATTGGGTTAGCTATCCAGAGCAAGTAAAACTAGCAGGTGGCGTCCCTGTTTACGTGGAAGGGCTTGAAGAAAACGAGTTCAAAATTACACCGGAGCAGCTAAAACAGGCAATAACAAATCGGACGAAGGCGGTGATTATTAACTCGCCAAGCAATCCAACGGGCGTCATTTATACGAAAGAAGAGCTACAGGCGCTCGGTGAAGTATGCGTAGCCCACGACATTCTCATCGTTTCTGATGAAATTTATGAAAAGCTCGTTTACGGTGGACATGAACACGTTTCAATTGCGCAACTTTCACCGGAATTGAAAAAACAAACGATCATTATTAACGGCGTGTCCAAATCACATTCAATGACAGGATGGCGAATTGGCTATGCAGCAGGCGATGCCGACATCATTCGTGCGATGACAGACTTAGCAAGCCATAGCACATCGAATCCAACATCGATTGCTCAATATGCAGCGATTGCCGCATATAGCGGACCGCAAGAGCCAGTAGAACATATGCGTCAAGCGTTTGAACAACGTTTAAACATTATTTACGATCGCCTCGTTCAAATTCCAGGGTTTTCTTGCGTGAAACCACAAGGCGCATTTTACTTGTTCCCGAATGCAAAAGAAGCGGCGACGATGACTGGATACGAAAACGTTGATGCGTTTGTCGAAGCGTTGCTTGACGAAGCGAAAGTGGCGCTCGTGCCAGGTTCAGGTTTCGGTGCGCCAAATAACGTGCGTTTATCCTATGCAACATCACTTGATTTGTTAGAAAAAGCAATCCAACGAATAGAATGGTTTATTAGTGAGAAAGTAAGATAATCAAACGAAAGGGAGGAAAGTATCCTCCCTTTTCGAGTTTATGGCTTTGTTAGTTTTACTCTCTCAAATAAAGCAAGCAACCATGATCTTTTTCTCTCATGAGTGGTTTCGCTTTCAGTGTTTATGTTTTCACTTTCTTCGTTTAGCTGTAATAGCGTTTGAGAAGAGTTTTTTTTATCTAACATATTTTTTAAGTCCGTTTTTTCAAAAGTATAATCCGTTCTAGGAATAGTTAGATTTAGGATAGGTTCTTCGGACACAGTATCAAAGGGGGGTTCGAAGATAAATTCGATAGTATCTTCTGAATTCTTTGATAATGAGTTGAGCACATCAGAAGAAGGTACATTTCTCACGTAATATTCAGTAGTTGACAACGTTAAATTAGATAATTGTTCGTCGTCGTCCTCTTTGTTTTTAGACCGAATATGTGTTATATTGCTCTTATCGGTATTTTTAGGTTTTATTTGGTTTAGTTTCGACGGAGATGGTTGATTTTTTTTTTGTATGGGTGAAACGACAATCGGTTGGTTTGTTTCATTGCTGAACTGTTGAAGCTTCAAAAAACTGTTCGTAGGTGGAGTTGTTTTTGCCTCAGAAAAACCAGTCGTATCTTTTTCTCGCTCTGTTTTTTCTGTATTTGATCCTTTTTTTTGTTTGGAGAGCAGTTGAATGACATGCATTAACATCTCTTTCATCTCATTTATATCTGGGGTTGTATGTTCCTCTTTTTTCTTTTCAGCGCACTCAGTTAATTGTTTTAATTCAGAGATTTGATGTGCAATTTTTTCAATACCAGTAGAAAAATGAGCTGTTTTTTCAAAAAGGTTTTCAATTTCAATATGTTGGTGTGAAACTTTTTGCTTTAAATTGATAATATCATTTTGATTTTTTTGTTGCTCTTTGTCTAACCCGTTTAACATCGTTTCGAAGGTAGATATTTTATCTGCTAATGATTGCATTGCTTCTTTTAAAAGTTCAGTTTCTTCTTTTTGATTTGATAATTTTTTACTTATTTCTTCAACATGCCCTAATATTTTTTCGCCGCTTTTTTTAGAGAAATCATGTTCTTTTTCCATACTGTTAATCCTCTCCATGAACGATATAATAATTGATCGCAAAGAATGATGGTCTGCTAATTGGTTCTGATACTCATCTATTTCTTTCCTTAATGTGTGTGCTTGCTCCGTAATAATCTGCTTTTCATTTTCAAATTGATAATAAGTATCAAAAAAAAGTTGAATGCTTTCCTCAATTTTATCTAAATATCCCTTTAAATCTGAATAATATTCTTTTGTACTACTTTGTAATTGGGAATAACTATCCTTTATTTGTTGCACTTCGTTAATTAATTGTTTCATCTCATGTTTTTGGTTTGTAATTAGTTCGTTGGATTTTTTAAAAATATTTTTTAAGTTATTATTATCCGTTTTTAATTGATCGATTTGTTTATTTATATCAGCGAATTGTTGTTCAATTTGCATGGAAGCGATAATGGTTTTATATTTTTCTAATTCGGACTTTAAGTGAATGATTTTTTGTTCGAGCTGAATAGACTTGCTTTCTTTGTTCATGTTCTCACCACCTTTATCATTCATTCGTTAAAATTGTATGCATAGGGAATTTAAAGTTTGACTGCGTGATAAAAATAATTTGGTTAAATAAAATGCATCTACAACTGAAAATAGGCGTTTGTTTTGGCACGCCTTTAAGTAAATGACATAGTATAGAGTAGTCTTAAAAAATGATGAAAGGAGATTACACTAATGCCGATTAATTTAGAACAGTTTGCCCAAGAATTTAGCCCTGAGTGTATTCAAGTATGTAAAGTTTATGATTGGACAACAAACGTTATATCACTTACTCAAGAACTCACATTTACTTTTCCTACAGGATCTCTTCCGTCAACAATTTCTCAAGTTAATTGTGCAACTACTCTTTTAGAATGTGTAGAAGATGGGCCAAGACGAGATATTGAGTGTGTGGTTGGAGATGAACGTGTAACATTACAAGTTGTTACATTAAGTAAGACGATTCAAGTTATTTTAGAGGTGACAGGGACAACAACAACAGGTACGCAAACAACGGTAACGAGTAATCCAACATTAATTACAACGAGTGAAGAAGTCATTCTTTGTGCACCTGAAGGAACAACAGTATGTTGTAATGCTACACAAAATACGTTCAATACTTGTCGTGTTGGCTCTTTTACAAGAAATGGAGATACAATAACAGCTACAGTACTCATTCGTGTATGCCAAAATATCGTTGTAACGTTTGAAGTTATTTTGGAAGTAGCAGCTAAGTTTTGTCAACCTCGTCCGAAAATTGTTTGTGAAGAAGAGTGTCCAGTTGATGTATTTCCACCACAATGTCCATCCATTTTTCCAATGTGATAAAGTATGAAAACAATTAGAAAAGGGGATTTTTCTCCCCTTTTCTTCATACATATGGGAGAGAAACATATTTTTATGTTGTAGGGGAGAGAGGAAGAATGAAACATTTATTTGAGGACATTGAAAAAAAAATGCGCGTATTGGAACAAGAGTTTCAATTGGTCAATAAATTATTGTACGAAATGAAAAAAGAAAAGAATAACAATTATCCCTCATCTATTCAAGCGATTTCGTACTTTACTTATTCATTTATGTTACCAAGAAGAGAAAGCAAAGATGGTATGGTAATAGGGAATTTTATTATCCGTAATATGGGGTCTATCCCTCTCGATAATCCAGTCATTTGTTTGAAAATGATTCCAAAAGAGTATACAGGATTAACAGCCAAATTAGGGGAACATGTTTCATACGATCGTCGAATAAATCCCTTAGTAATGGAGGCTTGGCAATACATTGATGAAAATGCAGAACGTATTGCTGAAGAAAATGGAGAGTTTTGGATAAAACCTATTCAAATTCGTCAGATTAAAGAAGGGGAGCAACTCGCATTTGCTAATTTCCAAATTAAGTTAAGGTTTTCAGATGAAATCAATGCTTACAAAATATATGGTTTTTTTTATTGCACACAATTTCCAAAAGGAATAAAATCGCTTAATGATATTATTATTCATGGATAATAAAATCGGCTGACTCGTACATGAGCCAGCCGATTTTTATTACGCTTCTCGGACGACTAGTGCGTTTAATGCCCGTGTTTCGGCAGTAATTGAACTTAGAACATTTAGAACACTTCCCGAAGCTTCAATGACAATGCGGTAAATGTGTGTTCCAATGCTAGGTGTATCGACCCATGTTAGATTAGGAATTAGAGTAGTATCAACAGCAACAGTCAATATAGGGAGAAGAGATTCGATATCTAATTCTGTAACCGTTGTAAATGCTCCTCCATTTGTTGAGCGCTCTAAACGATAGGTGATTCCTGTTAATGATACCCCTGTTACAATAACTAATAAACTAAGTTCTAATTCCACCATAGAGTCTAATTTCACTCGGTCGTTGCTAAGGGTTGTGATAGGTTGTAAGCGAAGAACTTCAGTTACAGCAGTGCCGGCTACTGGGATTGTTATAGGTAAGTCTGTGGTAGATTGGGTAAAATACAGTTGAGGTAATAAACCACTATTACATAAACATGACATCTTATTTCCTTCCTTTCAAAAAGATTTATGCTTTCGCATCTAATGTATTAAATGAAAAAATAGAGAAAGTTGTTTCAGGCAACTATCTATTTTTTAAAAATAGGAAAAAAATAAATGAAGTTTAGCTGGTCTCTGCCTGGTGAAGAGACCAAACGAAGGAATGTTTGAACAAGGATGCGCAGAGACACGGGAAGGTTCGTCCTCATCAGATATGCAGAGATCCAAAGGCGCATTGTATATCAATCCTTCTCACTTGGGTGGAAATATAAAAATACCAAGTGTCCGTGAAGCTTGCCTATGGATTGTTATATATAAAAAAATGAAAAAGTGTGCTATGTACTTGATCAAAAAATTTTTTGGTACCCCTAAGATGTCAAGAAACCTGGATATATCAACATTTCTAGAGGGAGGGTCATTGTTTCTTCCTTGCTTGTGTTACATTTGAACAGTATAATATGAGATGTACACATACATAGTTTTTCAAGCAGATTGGTTGGAGGGACTTTTTGTGAAAACGACGATTGCAGAAGTACATAAATATGTAGGTCAAGAAGTAACGATTGGGGCTTGGCTTGCGAACAAACGGTCAAGCGGAAAAATTGCCTTTTTACAATTGCGCGATGGCACAGGCTTTATTCAAGGAGTTGTGGAAAAAGCGCAAGTGAGCGAAGACGTCTTTCAAGCGGCAAAAAGCATAACGCAAGAAAGTTCGCTCTATGTCACGGGTGTTGTGCGTGAAGATGCACGTTCGCCGTTCGGATACGAGCTTTCTGTCACAAACATTGAACTTATTCATATGGCTGTTGATTATCCGATTACACCAAAAGAACACGGGATCGAGTTTTTAATGGATCACCGTCATTTATGGCTTCGTTCGAAACGTCAACATGCGATTATGAAAATTCGCAACGAAGTCATTCGGGCAACGTATGAATTTTTCAATGAAAATGGCTTTGTCAAAGTCGATCCACCAATTTTAACAGGAAGCGCGCCAGAAGGAACGACAGAATTGTTCCATACGAAATATTTTGATGAAGATGCATACCTTTCTCAAAGTGGCCAGCTATATATGGAAGCAGCGGCGATGGCACTTGGCAAAGTGTTTTCGTTCGGTCCAACGTTCCGTGCTGAAAAATCAAAAACGCGTCGCCATTTAATCGAGTTTTGGATGATCGAGCCGGAAATGGCATTTTACCAATTCGAAGATAACTTACAAGTACAAGAACAATACGTATCCCATATTGTACAGTCGGTGTTAAAACATTGTCAGCTAGAGCTAAAAACGCTCGGTCGTGATACGTCTAAATTGGAAAATGTAAAGCCGCCATTTGCGCGCATTACGTATGATGAAGCGATTCAGCTTCTCCATGAAAAAGGATTTGACGACATTCAATGGGGCGATGACTTCGGTGCTCCACATGAAACGGCGATTGCAGAAAGCTTTGATAAACCGGTATTTATTACACATTATCCAACGACATTAAAGCCGTTTTACATGCAGCCGGATCCGAATCGTCCTGAAGTTGTTCTTTGCGCCGATTTAATTGCTCCAGAAGGATATGGAGAAATTATCGGCGGTTCAGAGCGCATTCATGATTACGATTTATTAAAGCAACGGTTAGAAGAACATCAACTATCGCTCGATGCGTATAAATGGTATTTAGAGCTTCGTCAATACGGCTCTGTGCCGCATTCTGGTTTCGGATTAGGTCTTGAGCGAACAATCGCGTGGATTTGCGGCGTCGAACACGTTCGTGAAACGATTCCGTTCCCGCGTTTATTAAATCGTTTATATCCATAATGAACAAATCCCCCGTGCTCACATGGGGGATTTGTTTTATGATATAATAGGGCGTGAGGTGTTTGACATGAATAATGAAATGATTCGTTTTTTCCGTACAGGAAGCATTGCCATTCCACGATTATTGTTAACGAACTATAAGACGCTTGGATTAAATGAAACAGAGTTTATGCTGCTTTTACACATTCATTCGTTTCTTGAGCAAGGCATTTCGTTTCCAACGCCAGATGAAATTGCGGCTCGAATGACAATTTCTCCAGAAATGTGCATGCAACAATTAAGAAAACTCGTTCAAAAAGGGTTTTTAGCCATTGAAGAACAGATGGATAACCATATTCGAAGTGAATGTTATTCGCTTGATCCGCTTTGGGAAAAGCTCATTCGCACAGTTTTTCAAGGACAAAAACAAGCGGAAGAACAAGAGGAGCAATTATATACTGTTTTCGAGCATGAGTTTGGTCGTCCGCTTTCACCGATGGAGTGTGAAACGTTAGCGATGTGGATGGATCAAGATGAACATGATCCGACGATCATTAAAGCGGCATTACGGGAGGCTGTATTATCTGGAAAACTAAATTTCCGTTATATTGATCGAATTTTATTTGAATGGAAAAAGAACGGCATTAAAACAATTGAACAAGCGCAACAACATGCAAAAAAGTTTCGCAAAAACCAAGGAAAACAAGATCAACCATATAAACCAACCGTTCCGATTTATAATTGGCTTGAACAGTCGTAGAAAGGATGGTTACATGCTAACAAAACAACAAATTCGCTACTGTTTAGACGAGATCGCAAACATGTTTCCAAATGCGCATTGTGAGCTTATTCATCGCAACCCGTTTGAACTGTTAATCGCCGTCGTTTTATCGGCGCAATGTACAGATGCGCTCGTCAATAAAGTGACGAAGCAATTATTTGAAAAATATAAAACACCAGAAGATTACGTGTCTGTGTCGTTAGAAGAGTTGCAACAAGATATTCGTTCGATCGGTTTATATCGGAATAAAGCGAAAAACATCCAACAATTATGTCGAATATTAATTGAACAATATGATGGAAACGTGCCGCAAAGCCGCGAGGAATTAATGAAGCTTCCTGGCGTTGGGCGCAAAACAGCGAACGTTGTCGTATCTGTTGCCTTTGGCGTTCCTGCCATTGCTGTGGATACGCATGTCGAACGAGTAAGCAAACGGCTCGGTATTTGTCGCTGGAAAGATTCGGTGTTAGAAGTAGAAGAAACGTTAATGCGTAAAATTCCGAAAGAAGAATGGTCGGTGACCCATCATCGCCTTATTTTTTTTGGGCGTTATCATTGTAAAGCACAGTCGCCTAAATGCGACATATGTCCGCTTCTTCATCTTTGTCGTGAAGGAAAAAAACGGATGAAAGGAAAGATGTAAATGATCGTTCCAAAAACGTTTCAACATCCGCTCTTTTTTGCGACCGATACGGTCGATATCAAGACGCTTCAACCGTTTCCGATGATCATGAAGCATGTGCCGTTTTATTATGATATGACAAATGAAGAAAAGCCATGGCAACAAAAAGAACGTGCGCTTCCTGCCGTATTTCAGCTTTGGGAAGAAGAAAAATGTGAGCTTGCCCCGTTGTTTGCAAAACGTCAAGCGAAACAAGCAAAAGACGGGATCATTCGGGGGGTAGGCTATTTTTTATGCGCGCTATATTGGCTGAACGAACGCCCAGTAGGAAATGTATGCTGCTGGGAAGAAGAAGTTTTATCTCTTCCGCTTCGACCGTTAAATGTCGTTGATCGGCTTTCCTTTATTTTCGCTCGACCGGCTCTTCATCATTCGTTTATTCAATTAGACGAATTATTTATCGAGCTTACGAAACTGTTTTATAAACAAATGGTTCAACAAAAAAGAGGCTGAGCATGTGCGCTCAGCCTCTTTCTTATGATTGACGATCGGTCGTTCCGTTATTGTTTCCGTTTCGTTGCTGGTTATTCGTCCCTGATGAATTGTTATTCGGATTGTTTGGTTCGTTCGGATTTGTCGGGTTTGTTGGCGTCCCCGGATTGCTTGGATTTGGCTCGCTCGGGTTTGTTGGATTTTCCGGGTTTGTTGGTGTCTCCGGAGTTTCTTCGTTTCCCGACTGTCCTGGTGACTCATTTTCGTTCGGTTGTTCCGGCTCTTCTTTTGGAATTTGCACAAGCGCTGTCGCTGGTGCGCTTTGTGTACCGTCAGCTGTCACAACGTATACTTCAAATAAGTATACGGAGCCTTCTTTCGCGTCGACAGTTAGCTGTGAATCTTTTGTTTTTGCGATAACTGTCGGTTTGCGACCGTCTACCGTTTGCCGTACTTCAAACGATACATCTTTTTCTGGGTCGATCGTATATGACCATGCGAGCGAAATCGTTTGTGTTGCTGGATCGTATTGCGCTCGTAAGTCTTTTACTGGTTCAATCACTTCCGGTTCATCTTCAGCCACTTCTGTCGGTTCTTCATAACCGCGAACGAAATATTCGTACGTAATTTCGCTTTCTGGCGTATGTTCGCTGGCGAGTTTCGGAGGATTCGTTCCTTTTTTCACCGCTAGTTTCACAACGCTTTTCGGTTGTTTAAAATCGCCGCCACTGCCGTCGTCAATATGGGAAATGACGCGTTTAAACAACTGTTTCGCATATTGTTGTTCAGGCTTCGATAAATACGCTTCACTACTTTTTTTACTAAAACCGGTCCAAATGGCAGCCGTATAGTTTGGCGTATAACCGACAAACCAGCTGTCAGGCACAGCCCCTCTTTGTAGACCATACTTGCGTCGGTCTTTTTCATCGTAGTTCGTCGTTCCTGTTTTTCCGGCAATATGAAGCCCTGGTACGTTCGCTGCTGTTCCTGTTCCAGATTGAACGACCGTTTTTAACATATCGGTAATCATAAACGCTGTATAATCTTTCATCGCCGCTTTTGGCTCTGGACGAAGATCGATTTCTGTTCCATCTGGAAACACCACTTTTTTCACCGCATGCGGTTCAATGTAAATGCCACCGTTTCCGAATGCGCTATATGCGCCAGCCATTTGTAGCGGAGATACCCCCTTGCCGACGCCGCCAACCGCATAGGCCTCATGCATTTCTTCAAAGCCCATGCCAAGCTTGTTCGCAAACTGTTTTGCTCGCTCTAAACCGACTTCTTGAAGCGCTTTTAAGGCAGGGATGTTTCGGGAACGAGCAAGTGCTGTTCGCATCGACATTTGTCCTTCATATTTGCCGTCCCAGTTTTTAATTGGCGTTCCATCAGAATATTGATACGGTTCATCTTTTAATTGATGATACGTTGACCATTTTAAATATTCAATCGCTGGGCCGTAATCGACGATCGGTTTAATGGTTGAACCTGGCTGTTTTCGTGTATCGGTTGCATAGTTAAATCCGAACGTAACACCTTCTTCTTTTTTCCGTCCGCCGCCAAGCGCCCGAATTTCGCCTGTTTTCGTATCTACGACCGCAATACCAGCTTGAAAATCAGCTTTATTTGTACGAATGACTTCATCGGAATTCAATAAATTCTCTACATATGATTGAGCGTTCGGATCTAATGTTGTATAAATGTGCAATCCGGCAGTAAATACATCAAGCCCTGTTTTTTCTGTTACTTCATCGATCACTTGATCAATAAAGGAATCGTACGGAATATCGCTTTGTTGTTTATTTTCTGTTAATAGCGATTGAACAGGTATTTTTTTTGCCGCTTCAGCTTCTTCTTTTGAAATAAATCCGTGCTTCACCATGAGCGACAATACTGTATTGCGACGCTTTTCGGCCGCTTCTGGATGCGTAAACGGATTGTAGTTGTTCGGGCTTTGTGGAATGCCGGCGAGCAATGCCGCTTCCGGAAGCGTTAATTGCGATAAATCACTTTTGCCAAAGTACGTTTCCGCCGCTTTTGCGACACCGTACGCCCGATTTGAATAATAAATTTTGTTTAAATACATTTCTAAAATTTCGTGTTTCGAGTATTTTTGTTCAAGCCGAATGGCAAGCCATAGCTCTTGCACTTTTCGTTTTAATGTTTTTTCAGGCGTTAAAAAAGAAAGTTTGACGACTTGTTGTGTAATCGTACTTCCACCTTCAGCGCCAAATCCTTCGCGAATGTTTGCTAAAACGGCGCCGAAAAAGCGTACAATATCAAAACCGTGATGTTCGTAGAAGCGCGCATCTTCTGTCGCAAGCACCGCATGTTCAAGAACTTTTGGAATATCGTTATACGATACGTAAATGCGCTTTTGTTGGCCGAGCTCTGTTACTTTTTCGCCATTCACGTCGTACACGATCGAAGCTAAAGGATCGCGCAGCAACGTTTCATCGAGCGGCGGTGCATCTTTAATCATCCAAGCAAATGCGGCTACTCCAGAAAACATGCCAATGGTTATGATGAGCAACATGATCAGCACAATTTTTTTCATCATCGAACGCCCTCGCTCCCGCGGACGTTGTTTTTTTTGTTCTACTTGTTTTCGTTCTGTTCGTGAACGATAATTCGCCATATCGTTCCTCCTATTCTAAAAATATAGTTTGTCCACAATTTGAATATAATCGATTCGTGGATGATAGCCAAGCGGAATGAGATGGCCATGCCGTTCTACTTCCGCCTTTGTGATTGATTTGCGTCCACCTTGTTGTTTTCGCTCCCAATATTCAAGGAGGTGATGTGCATCGAATAAATACGTTTCATCGAGTGTTGTAAAACGCAAAATCACGAAGCAAATCGCTCCGTGGGCTAGTACTTGTTTCATATGTTCAATTTGATGTTCATGAAAATTTTGAAGCGGGAACGACGTACGATTTCTCGTTTCTTTTGCTTCAAAGTCAATATATTTCCCACGGTATACGCCGTTATAGTCCGTCGTTGACGGTTGTTTAAAATACGCTTCTTTAATGACGGCCGCGCTTCGTTTTGGATAATCGACTCGGACGATTTGCACCGGCGTCGGTTTTTTATGAATGACGGCAATGCCTTGAGCTAAATAATAGGCGTTTGTTTCGTTTAAATCCGCCTCTAGCGTCATTCCGCGATTTCCATACGTATCAGAAGCACGAGTATGCCATGTGCGTTCATTTTCTTTTTTTTCATATGCTCGCCCATTCGGATATTTAAACATATCATCCCCCCTTGAATGTTCAACATTATACCATATGTTTTATCTGTTCGTCATTTGCCCGAAAATTAGAAAAAAGCGAGCAAATATACTCGCTTTTTCTAAAACATGACTTTGGATATTTTTCGATTTTATGTAGAAGGGCGGTCTGGACCTTCTAGTTTTTTGTCGCCAAATCCTGTTGTTTCTTCTTGCTTCGGCTTTTGTTTTTTCTTTTGCTCTTTTTTCGCCATGTTGTCGCCTCCTTTCACCATTTTATTTTGACCGTTCATATAAAAAACATGCGAACATATTTGTCGAATTTTGTACGTATACCACTTTGTTTGCCGAATTTCTTCTAGTTTTGTCAATCGAGAAGGGACGAGGAGATGGATAGCGAATGTGTATGGCAAAGGGCGAAAGGGGAGTTGGAGGATGGAACATATTCAAATGCAATTACAACAATTGTTTGATGACATTGAACAATTAGAAAAAAAATTAAAAGAGCGTACGACTGAGCAAATGGATACACATTACGATATGCAACAAGACAGTTTACAAGACATCGAACGCCAACTCGACAACATTGAACAACAAATCGAAAAAAAAGAGACGTATATGTTCGCTCCGGCGATATAAAAAGGTGGCGCGTTGGCCACCTTTATTCTTTTACAAGTTCAATTGTCACTGGACGATGCGTTTCGCTTCCTACTGTGTCAATGGCATATTCGACAACTTCACGTTGCTTCGACTCAACATGTTCGCCATGTTTTGGCTTCTCGCTTTCATGTCCTTTTTTCTTATGGTGAAAATGAACACCACGCCCCATTTTCATCCGCCTCCTTTTCCATGCTAGCGTCTCATTTAGCATGGCACAAGAGGGGCGAAATCATTCAGCGCTTCCTGAATATTGTTCTACTCGTTCGTCATCAGGCTTATACGCTCCAAGCGCTTCTAAATCGCGCACAAGATGGCGGTATACGCCAAGCGGCAATTCATTGCGCAAATAAAGTTGACGCGCAAAGTCAAGCAGCTCGTTTGCATCGATCGGCTCATACTGTTTTGTCGCGATAAATTTGTTTTTTAATTCAATAATTGTCATAATTATTCCCTCCCCCTTTTGCACTTATCATAACATAAAAAAAGACGACATGTTAAATTCAAAAAATTGAGAATTCCGACATTGATTGACACGATTAGTCATGAACCATTTTGCGAAAAACGAATACGATGTAGTGAAAGGGGAGAGAAAAGATGTACCAGCCATGGTCTACGATGCAAATGCCGCATATGGTACCTGTTCATTATCATCCATATTATTCCCAACCGACTTCGTTTCCTATTCCACCAGTCGTTCCGCCCATGTCTCCATTTGCTACACCGCCTGCCTCTCCGTTCGTTCCACCCATGTCTCCATTCGCTCCTGCAAAGCCGCCAAGCTTGCTTGAGCAGTTTAAAACGAAAGAAGGAACGTACGATATTACAAAAATGATGAATACGATGGGGCAGGCGGTGCAAGTCATGAACCAAATGAGCGGGCTCGTAAAAGGATTAACGCAAACGTTTAAAATGTAACGTTTGCGTTTTTTTATCGTTTATTCAATTGGAATAAATGTTTTCTTTTGTGGGAGGCGAATAATAAGTTTGCCGTCTTGAAATGACGCTTGAATGTCTGATTCACGAACAGGATAAGGGAGAAAAATAGATTTTGTCGCGCGTTCATACGTTCGCTGACGATGAATCATTTTCTTTTCATCATCAATCGTTTCCGTTTGTTCATCGTAAACGACCGACAACAATAGACGTGTGTCGTCTATAAACTGTAAATGAACGTTCTCACGCTTCACATTTGGAAGATGGGCGATGATGATATATTGTTCTTTTGTTTCTCGTACATCGATTGGGATATAGATCGGCGAAAACGTGCGATGAACATATTCATCAAGCGTATACAATAATTTTTTTAATGAACGATCATCAAAAAACGAATCGAGCATATGAGATAAATCTTTTTTCATAACATATTCACTCCTTATGACATACGTTTGTTCGTAATATATGCAGGAAAAAATAAATTGTTCGCGAAACTTTTTATGTTGTGATTCGTAAATATGTGAAAGAGATGAGAAGGGAAGAGAGCGTGTGCAAAGAAAACGAGAGAAAAACAAGCGGTCAAACGTCAAACATATCGTAAACAAATATAAAGAAAAAGGAATCAACATTAGCTTATGTAAGCCGCGTGCAGCGATCAAATGGCTTTTTGTGCAAAATAGTTGCCTTTTTCCACATATATGATACAATGAAACTAAAGTTCATATATGTCAAGAGACGAAGAGAGACCATACATGCATAATAAGTAAAGCTTATTGTGCTTGTTTTGGTCTCTTTTTATTTTTATAGGGGGAATGATGATGTTTTCAGCGAAACAACGAATGGAAATAATCGAGGAAATGAGTAAAACGACGTATGATGTGCTTGTGATTGGCGGAGGTATTACCGGTTGTGGCATCGCGCTCGAC
Organism: Anoxybacillus gonensis; assembly: GCF_001187595.1. Lineage (GTDB taxonomy): Bacteria > Bacillota > Bacilli > Bacillales > Anoxybacillaceae > Anoxybacillus > Anoxybacillus gonensis. The sequence goes on along the minus strand of NZ_CP012152.1, from coordinate 1,663,884 downwards.
GCAACGACGCGCGGAATGAAAACAGCGCTCATTGAGATGCAAGATTTTGCGGCTGGCACGTCAAGTCGTTCGACGAAACTCGTTCATGGGGGATTACGTTATTTAAAACAGTTCGAAGTAAAAATGGTCGCAGAAGTAGGAAAAGAGCGGGCCATTGTATATGAAAACGGTCCGCATGTTACGACACCAGAATGGATGTTATTGCCGATTCATCGCGGTGGCACGTTCGGGAAATGGAGTACGTCTATCGGATTATGGGTGTATGATCATTTAGCGCGCGTCAAAAAAGAGGAACGGCGAACGATGTTATCACCATATGAAACGTTGCAAAAAGAGCCGTTAATTAAACAAGACGGATTGCTTGGCGGCGGTTATTACGTTGAATATCGAACAGATGATGCACGATTGACGATTGAAGTAATAAAAAAAGCGGTGGAATGCGGAGCTCACGCAGTCAATTATGTAAAAGCAGAATCGTTTTTGTACGATGAAAATGGGCGAATCAATGGAGTGACATGTTGCGAGCAAACGACAGGGAAAACGTTTACGATATATGCGAAAAAAATTGTCAATGCGGCAGGGCCATGGGTCGATATATTACGTGAAAAAGATGGCTCACACGTCGGAAAAGAATTGCGCTTAACAAAAGGGGTGCACATTGTCGTTGATCAAGCACATTTCCCGCTTAAGCAAGCGGTATATTTTGATACGCCTGACGGTCGCATGGTATTTGCGATCCCGCGCGAAGGGAAGACGTACGTCGGCACGACAGATACGTTTTATGACGGAGATCGCGTCCACCCGAAAATGACAAGCGATGATCGCGACTATTTACTGCGCGCCATTCGATACATGTTCCCGACCGTTCATTTAACGGAACAACATATTGAATCAAGTTGGGCTGGATTGCGTCCACTCATTTATGAGGAAGGGAAAGATCCATCTGAAATTTCCCGGAAAGATGAAGTTTGGCAATCTCCATCTGGTCTGATTACGATCGCTGGGGGAAAGTTAACAGGCTATCGCAAAATGGCTGAAACGGTTGTTGATTTGATCGCTAAACAGCTAGGTGGGACGTATCCACCGTGTCAAACGAAACATTTGCCGATTTCCGGTGGGGACGTTGGCGGTGCGAGCCGATGGCATACGTTTATGTGTGAAAAAATCGCTGAAGGAATGGCTTGCGGCTTGACGGAACAACAAGCAAAACGGCTCGTGCAGCGATACGGTACGAATGTCGATCGTTTATTCGCTTTTGCTAGCACATACAATCGAGAGGAAATAGCTCTTCCTATTGATTGGTATGTGATGTGCATATATGCACTTGAATGCGAAATGACGGTAACACCGCTCGACTTTTTCATTCGGCGTACCGGAGCGCTCTTTTTTGACATTCAGGCGGTTCGTCAGTTAAAAGAAGCAGTCGTTACGTTGATGCAATCGTATTTTCATTGGACAGAAGAGGAGCGAAATAAATACGAACAGCAAGTAAACGTTGCGCTTCATGATGCCGTTATTCCGAGCAATGAAGCACAACGTTAGAGCGCTAGGCGGGATCTTCCGCCTTTTCTATTTCTTTCAATTTTTCTATAATGCGCCGTTTACGATAAAACATGGAACCAACTTCAGCAATATCAGCAATCATTGTTTGATTTGTCCACGCTCCGAATAACATCCCGACAATGGGAATCGCTTGAAATAGTTTTTTCCAGCCGTATTGATCGCGAAATGCCCAAACGATTTCCCGCCAACCTTGCAGTTGAGACATCGTTTGTCGTTCATTTTTCATCGACCATTCGTTTAAAATGGCTTGTTTTCCAACGACATCAGCAAGCGCAAATTGTAAACATTTGACGATAAATAATCGTTCTTCTTTCTCATGTGGATCAAATCCATAGATCATTGCAATTTCTTGCAACGTTTTTAAAGCGGTTCCGAGAACGACAACAACATCGAGAAGCAACGTAAACGCACCGCCAAATCCTGTCGTAGCCCCTTGATATGTCGCAAACGTTTTTCGTTTAGCAACAAGTGCTTCACACGCTTCATTCATCTTTTGTAAAGGAAGCGAGCGAACATCGTCTAACGTGATCTCCCCATAAAAAGAGGATAAAACCGCTTCTTTATTTACGAGATATTGTCCACCTGTTTGAATATATTGTCCGAGCTCATCAAGCAATTGCGCCATTTTTTTATGTATCCATGCGGGCGTGAGCCGATCAAGTAACATAAACGGTAAACGGCTCATTTTTTCCCAAAACCATATACGCTTTTGTTCTTTTTCCCATTGTTCAATGTGATGGAGCTGTTCCATTAAAAACGATTGATGATCCATTTCATTCACCTCACCGATACATACGAATGAAAACACGAGAAGTTTCAAAAAACACCGGCAATCGTGCCGGTGTTAATGAAATTGTACGTCAATTCGTTTTTTCCCATTTGATTGCGCTTTCGGAATGCGAATTTCAAGTACACCATTTTTATATGATGCTTGTACGTTTTCATGTGCAGCATGGGACGGAAGTGGAATCGTGCGATAAAATCGCCCGTAAAACCGCTCTTGTCGATGCATATGTTCATCTTTTACATCATGTTGTCGCCGCACTTGACCGCTAATTGATAATGTTTGATCGTCAATATGAATGTCAACATCTTCTTTTCGTTCTAGTCCCGGAATATCGCACGTGACAATCATTTCTTTGTCGTTTTCATGCACATCGACGCGCGGCATACGAAACATATCATCCATATGCGATAAAAAGGAAGGGAAGTTCGAAAACATACGTTCTACATCTCGGCGCATCACATCTAACGAACGAAATGGATCCATCGTAAAGCCTCCTCGTATCATATTCGATACGTATTTTGTGCAAATCGGACAAGGTTATACAAAAAAAACTTGCCTCAGCGCGAAGGCAAGTTTTCCAACTGTTGCACGTATAAACGAACGAGCTCGTATTGCTGTTTGGCATCAAGCGATGATGTGGCAATTCGCTTCACGGCTAATGAAAATTTTTCATAAGGTGATTTTCTTAAGCGCGGATGTGTCATTTCATCTAATAAATCGCGCTGAATAGCATCGAGCAGCACATGTTCCGCTTCGTTTTCCCCGACAGGCAACGAACGGTTTGACCATAATGATCGATATGCCTCTAACAGTTCCACGACTACCCCTCCTTAATCAATCCGTTCAATCGTTTCTGCCATTTGTAAAAAAGGATCTAATTCGTTTGCTTGTTGAACAAAAATCGTCAGCCGCATCGGCGTTCCATTTTTTACGACAAACACGTATACTTCGCCACTTTCAATGGCGCTTTTATATACATCGGCACCGTTTAAACGAGTTCCTTTTGTCCACGTCATTTTTTCGACTGTTCCATCTTTGCTGCTTGCCTTTACGTACTGTTCTGCTTGTTCGGCAATGAGAGACCAATCCGCTCCTTCATCAATGAGTTCAACAGTCATCGACGCTTTTTCTTCATCGAGAAAAATCATATCTTTCCCTGGCTCGACCGCTTCCGCCATATAACCGTTTAAAATATTTGCTTGAAACGGCTGATTGCTACTTTTATATATGGAAGAAGATGGTTGCGGTTGTTCGCTCGTTTCCGTTTCCGTCCGTTCAATCGTTTTCGCCATCGTCATAAACGTATTCAGCCAGTTATCTTCTTTTTTCGTAAATACCGTTAAAAACATCGGTTCATCTCCCGTCACACCAATGATATAAACGATATCGTTATCGACAGGTGCTTCATATACGATCGCATCTTCAAACGGGAGTGTGCCTTCAAACGGTGTAGCTTGTTCAGAGACGGCCATGGCTCTTTCTTTTGCGTACGTTTCCATCTGATCTTTCGCTTCTTTCGGCAGCAGCTCAATACGCATCCATTGGTCTTGTTCGCTTTCATGCATCACGACATCTTTTCCCGGTTCTTCAGCTTCTAAAGTGAATGCTGGTAATAACGAAATCGTAAACGATTGATTTGTGCTTTCGACAGGTGTGAAATTTTGTGGCGTTTGCTCTTTTGTTTCTTGTTTATGTTCGACAGGCTGTTTCGCTGGCGCTGTCGTTTGTTCGTTACATGCGGAAAGCAATGTAGCGACAGCCGCCGCACAAATGAGTAGCTTCGATCGTTGTTTCATTTGTTTCGCTCCTTTAATTGTTTTTACTTTTATTGTCTTATAGTTTCACGTTTCATGCAAGTATTCCTTTTTATATACAATGGTGCGATTTCGTCCTTGTTGCTTCGCTTCATACAAAGCGATGTCCGCTTGCTTAAATAGCTCTGATTCATTTGTTGCAAGCGTTGGAAAAACAGAAATGCCGATGGAAATCGTAATATGCACCGTTTGTTGTTGTACGAAAAACGGATGACGTTCAATCGTTGTTCGAATATGTTCGGCAAATGTCACCGCTTCATGTTCACAGCTTGAAAGTAATATTGAAAATTCTTCCCCGCCATTGCGAAAAGCCATCCCGTCTTTCGAAACGAGCGAGCGGACCAGTTCTCCAAGATCACGTAAAATGACATCCCCGCCATCATGCCCATATGTGTCGTTAATCAATTTAAAGCGATCAATATCAAATAAAATAAGAGATAAGCAGCTGTTTTTCTCTTTCGCTTGCTCGAGATGTTGCCCAAATAACGTATGAAACTGACGAACATTATAAAGCCCGGTCAAAAAATCAGTCGTTGCCCATTGTTTATAATGTTGCAACATGTCTTTTGATTGCCGAATATCTTTACAAATATTCGCAGCTACATATGTAGCGACAATCGAAATAGGCCAAAAAACAACGAGTGTTTGCGTATAGATGTGTTCATCTGGCATGTTAATAAACAAAGCAAGCGAAATGAAGCACATGCTGTAGACGTTCATCCAAAACGTTGTAATCGCTATATGTCGTTTCATTCGTTGACTGATCCATCCGCAACCGATCGCAATCGCAAGAGAAATAAAAAAAGAAACGATCGATGCAAACGTATTGCCGAACAAAAAACGCCCTGTTCCCATGATCATGCCTGCCGCCAGTGCGCTCGGCATCCCGCCGTAGTAGCTTACGACAACGAGTGGCACGTGGCGCAAATCTGCGATGATTCCATGTCCAAGCGGAATGGAAAAAAACATAAGCACGATGCTTAATAAACCGCAAAAAGCCCCAGCAAGTAAACGCATATGAAAAGGGGATTGTTGATGAATGGTAGAAGGGAAAAACTTGCTAATCAAATAAAATCCGGCAATAAGTATGCCGCTATTGGCAATAAATTGCTTAAACATCGTCCGCTCCTCCTCTCTTTGCCAATATATGCGGACGAAAAAAAATGTTGCGGACAAACGCCGCAACATTGTTAAATGGAAATGGCCCACTCGCCGTTTCGCATAATCGGCTCACGAACCCCGTCTTTTGTCACTCCATCGACGTTTAATTCATGAGAACCGATCATAAAATCTTCATGTACTAAGCTATCGTTTGCCCCACGCTCAAGCAGTTCTTCTGTACGCATATTTGTCCCGCCTTCGATGTTTGTCGGGTACGCTTTTCCGAGCGCTAAATGTGAGGCAGCGTTTTCATCAAATAACGTATTATAAAAGACAAGATTTGATTGTGAAATTGGAGATTGATGTGGTACGAGCGCAATTTCTCCTAGTCGGCGTGCGCCTTCGTCTGTATCAAGCAAATGTTTGAGCGTGTCATAGCCGACTTCTGCAGTAAAATCAACGACTTTTCCGTCTTTAAATGTAAGCGTAAAACCGTCAATAATATTGCCGCCATAGTTCAGCGGTTTCGTATTTCGCACAACCCCGTTCGTTCCATCTTTATGTGGCATTGTAAACACTTCTTCTGTTGGCATATTCGGATTAAATACGATGCCGTCTGTACTTTTTGCTGCACCACCGGCCCAAATATGTCCATCTGGCAGTTCAACTGTTAAGTCTGTCCCTGGGCCGTTATAAATGAGCTGTTTATATTGCTTATTGTTTAAATAATCAACGATGCGAGCTAATTTTTCATTATGCGCTTTCCATGCTGCGATCGGATCTTCTTGATCGACGCGTGTGACGCGGAAAATGACTTCCCATAACGCTTTTATTCCTTCTTCTTCGCTCATATGAGGAAATACTTTTTTCGCCCATGCAGGTGTCGGCACGGCAATTAAAGACCAGCAGTTATGGTCCGCCATTAAGCGACTGCGGTAATGTTGTAGCGCAAGGCTTGCCGCTTTTGTTGCCGCAGCTACACGTGCCGGATCAATATCTTTCAATAAATCTGGATTTGGTGCATAAATACTTAAAAACGCCCCACCTTTTTCAGCCACTTCTTCACGTCCTTTGGCAAGCCAAGACGGATATTCATGAAGCGCTTCTTCGGGTGCATGTTTAAATTTTATGTACGTGATTTCTTCATCGCTCCACTCGACATGCACATGTTTTGCACCAGCTTCGTACGCTTTTTTCGCAATTTCACGTACAAGTGGGGCAGACGGAAGCGGAGCGTTAATATACAACGTTTGCCCAGGTTGAATGTTAACGCCAACACGTACAGCTAATTCTGCATATTTTTGTAACATACCAAAGCCTCCTTGTTGTAAAGCATACTATCATTTTAACAAAAGGAACGATGTTGTGAAAACATTTTCGCCTGTATTATGATTAAGGAAGGAACATAACGAGAAAGGGAATGACTTATGGCATGTGGTGACCAACAATTATTTTATATTGAGGGACTATTTATTTGTGCTTATGAACGAACAGTTGATGTGCAAGTGAAAGGAGAGACGCTTACGTTTACAACGAACGAGCCGATCATTGGCTTTTGTGCAGGGGATGATGTTGGCGTCGCTTTTTATGAAATAGATGGGGAGAAAAAGCTGATTTCGCTTGAAAGAAAAGACGGCCCACCACTTTCGTATGTAAATGGGGAATGGTTTGCTGAAATTATATTTGTCGAATCGATTGATGCGACAACGTTTTTATTTGATTTGTATCGTTCACCTTATCGCGATTACGAACAGATGATTACGAACGAGCCGTTTTCATGTGAACGCGAAACGATCATGACGGTTGTTTTCGTTCGTGAAAATGGAAAAAATATATTGAAAAAGGTTGTTGGATAATGCGTGTCGTCATTGCGCCAGATTCATTTAAAGGAAGCTTATCAGCAAAAAACGTATGTTCCATTATAAAAGAAGCATTTCAACATGAATATCCAGAAGCGACTGTCATTGCAGTTCCGATGGCAGACGGAGGAGAAGGAACAATGGAAGCGATCGTTTCAGCAATGAACGGTTCCGTTCGCTATGTAACGGTTCGCGGTCCGCTGTTTGAAACGCGGCAAGCCGCATACGGTGTCGTTGGGGATACGGTCATTATTGAAGTCGCGCAAGTGATCGGCTTACCACTCGTTCCGAATGAAAAGCGTCATCCGCTTTATACGACAACATATGGTGTAGGTGAAATCATTACCGCAGCGCTTCATGCGGGGTATCGCCGGTTTGTGATCGGGCTTGGCGGGAGTAGCACAAACGATGGTGGTTTCGGAATGTTATGTGCGCTTGGAGCGGCGTTTACAAATGAAAAAGGGGAGTCATTGCCGCCCATGCCTTCTTCTTTGCCACATATTGCCCATGTCCATATGGCATCGCTTGATCGACGGATATATGAAAGCGAATTTCTTATCGCTTGCGATGTCGATAATCCACTTTATGGCGAGCGAGGAGCATCGTACGTATTCGGACCACAAAAAGGGGCAGATCGTGAAACGGTTCGCACATTAGATAAATGGCTATATACGTATGCGGAAAAAATCGAGCAGCAAATCGGGCGCTCATACGCTCTTGAACGCGGAGCAGGAGCGGCAGGCGGTTTAGGATTTGCCTTTTTATTGCTCGGTGGAACGTTGATTTCTGGAGCAAAACTTGTCGGTGAAACAGTGCAATTGCCACAAAAAGTGAAGCATGCCCACATCGTCATTACTGGCGAAGGACAAAGCGACGAACAAACGGTATATGGAAAAGTGCCGTTTTATGTTGGTCAATTAGCCAAACAATATGATGTTCCTGCTTTTTTATTGTCCGGTAGCCTCGGTGACGGATTTGAAAAACTATATGAATATTTCGTTACTTGTGATGCCATTGCGACAAAACCGATGACGGTAGAACAAAGTATGCAATCAGCGGCTACACTTTTATATACAAAAGCACGCAATCTTGCACGAACGCTCAAGCGGTTTTCGTAGTCGAAAACCGCTTGAATAATGCCCAAATTCTCCTAATTAAACATTGTTCTAAATAAACAACGTGTCATCCTCTTTTTCTTATTCTGTCTGTTCAACTAATTCAGTCGATAAGGAAGATAAGTGTCGCATAACCCGATGAATTTCTTCAATTGAGTGTAAAATATAGTCAATTTGTTGTTGGCTCTCGTGAAATAAATGAATATGATGATCGAGCTCCATTTTTGATGCGACCATCGTCCCTTTTGTTTGCTCCATTTGTTTGGCTGCTTCTGTCGCGATCGTGCTCATGCCGTTCATTTTTTGCACAAGTATTTCAACTTGTCGATAATTCGTTTCTACTCCTTCAATAATGTGAGCGCTCATTTGTTTTGTGTACTCAGCAAGTTTACGTACTTCATCCGCCACGACAGCAAACCCTTTTCCTGCCTCTCCTGCCCGTGCCGCTTCGATCGCAGCATTTAGAGCAAGCAAGTTTGTTTGATCAGCAATCGTTTGAATTTGGGAAGATGTGCTACGAATGACATCTGATGAGTTAGATAACTGTTGCAAAATAGTAAGCACGTCGCTAACTTTGTCGACCACTTCATCGAATGTTACGCGTGTTTGCTCGACTTGTTTTTCTGTTGTATTCATAAGACCAGACAAGTTTTTACTGCTTCTTTCTGTCATCTCCGTTTGTGCGCGTACGTTTTTCGCTTTTTCTTCCGTTTCACTTAGTGCAGCTTCTGTTTGTTCAATAGAAGCGGCAAGTTGCTGTCCTATGTCACGCAGTTGTAATTGAATAGAAGTTTGTTTGTTATTCAGTTGCTCCAATTCTTTCATTCGATCATCCATATAGGCGCTCATAATAAGTTGTGAGTCAAAATTAATAAGATGGAAAAGAGCAGTGACTACATGAGTCCATTTATCGATTCGTCCTTCTTGTTCCGCATATGGTAATAGGCGCGGAAGAAGAGCAGTTACGATCGCTTCATATGTTGCGATCATCCATTCGATCGGTAAGCCACGTTTATGATGATTACTACCGAGTTGCTTGCGAAAAGAGATATACTCTTCATTAATTGTTGCTGAAAAAAGAGAATCGACATATTGAACAAACACTTGTTTTAAACGCTCGCGCGTCGTTTTTGCATGTGCGACTGACTGCAATAATGAAAACGAATATAAATGATTGAGCACGTCTTCCACTGCCTCATCAACATGTTCCATAACGAGCGGTTTCATTTCACTCAATAGTTGTAAATGCCCTTCCGTCACTCCCATGTAAGACAGTCGTGCTTTTACTTCATTTGTTGTATGTACCATCGGTTCTCTACTGTCTAAGTAAAACGGCGAAAGCTGTTTTTTATGTTTAGTAAAAAGCATAGAACGTCACTCCTTTTTATTTTGTAATCCAATTATATTCCTTTTGTTAATGAATTGACGAACAATAATGCTCTGTAGATATATTAAACATTGTTCTAAATGAACAATAAAAGAAAAGAGAAACACATTTTTAACTATACAGTTCGTTGTCCTATTCGTTTCTTTTTCTTGTGCATATGATGTGAAAAAAGGAGGGGTGCGGGTGCAAGTCATTGTTTTTATGTATGTCATCGTTTATTACATCGCATTGTTTAGTACGTCTGGACAAACAGAAATGGTTGTTAGTTCGTTCTTTTCATTAGGTGGCATATTTCTTTCAGCCATTTTGTTATGGCGCGCGTCGATTCGTATAAAAACGAATGAGCGAATATTTTGGAAATGGATGACCATCGGTGCAATTTGTTACTTGATCGCCGAAACGATTTATCGCATATACGAGTGGTCGTCTCAAACCGAACCTCCGTTTCCGAATTGGTCGGACGTATTTTATATTGCTCATTCATTGATGTATATTGCTTCATTACTATATATCATCATGCAACAACGAAAACAAATAGCGATGTGGCAAGCGTTATTCGATGCGCTCATCGTGACATGTGTGACGATGGCATATAGCTGGATATATATCATTCAACCGATTATTCGTTTAGAAGAAAAAGTCTTATATGTCGCTGTTTTAGTTGCTTATCCTTTCCTTGATCTCGTGATGTTATTTTTACTGTTGCTTCTCTTTTTTGTCACAAATGTTCGTCGGATTTGGCTATGGAATATTGTAGGTGTTGGATTGTTTGTGTTTACAGATACGATATATTTCATTCAAATGATGCAATGGAATGATGTATACAGTTCGTGGTTAGATCCGCTATGGATGATGAGTTTACTCATGATCAGTTTGTCAAGTTATGATGCAAAAGAAGGAGAGTTATCTTTTCAAAAGGAAGAACAATCGTTCCATATAAAAGTTCTCTTTCCATATATCAGTTTTCTTACTTTGATGTGGATGCCTTTTATTTATCTTGGTGACCAGATCGTCATCACATGTTTTGCTTTTGCGGTTGTATTCATTTTCATTCGTCAATTTATGACGTTAAAAGAAAACCGTCAGCTCGTTCAACAATTACAAACATTAAACAACGACTTAGAACAAAAAGTCATGAAACGCACGCAAGAGTTGACTCAGCTGAATGAGCAATTAACATACGCTGCGAATCACGATTTTTTAACAGGGCTTTTTAATCGCAGAGCTTTCGTAACTGCACTTGAGCAGTCGATCGCTCAAGCGAATAAACAAAAACATAGCATGGCCGTTGTTTTTATTGATGTCGATCGCTTTAAACAAATCAATGACTATTTTGGACATGAAATAGGTGATACGCTCATTGTACAAATCGGTCAATGGTTAAAAAAACAAGTCCGCTCAACAGATATCGTAGCACGACAAGGCGGAGATGAATTTACGATTATTGTTACACCAATTTATCACTTACATGAATTACAAACGATTGTTGAAAAAATGATGACCATTACCGAACAACCGATGACAGTTAAACATTTAGATGTGCGCATCACGTTAAGTGTAGGAATTGCTGTTTACCCATTCGACGGAGAAACGAGCGATACGTTAATGAAGCATGCAGATATTGCAATGTATCGCGCCAAAGAGCAAGGAAAAAATCAATATCAATTTTTTAATAGCGAAATGGACCGTATCGTTTTACAAAAAACGATCATTGAAACAGCGCTTCACGAAGCGATTGAAAAAAAACAGTTCACCTTATTTTATCAGTCGCAATTTGATGTGCAAACGAAGGAATTAATCGGCATGGAAGCGCTCATTCGCTGGATTCATCCAAAGCTCGGTACAATTTCACCAAGCGTTTTTATTCCGATTGCAGAAGAAACGGGACAAATTATTCCAATCGGTGAATGGGTGATTGAAGAAGCGTGCCGACAAATGAAAAGCTGGAATGAACAAACTGGACGATCGCTTCGGATAAGCGTCAACATTTCTCCAAAACAATTTTTAAAAGAAAACTTTGTGGAACATATTCATTCCGTGTTACAAAACACGCCATTGCCACCTCATCAACTCGATTTAGAAATTACAGAAGGTGTCGCTGTATTTAAGGAACAGTATACGATTCATAAGCTCCAACAACTAAAGCAGCTCGGCGTGCACATATCGATTGACGATTTCGGGACAGGTTACTCATCGCTCAGTTATTTGCGCAAATTTCCGATTGATCGACTAAAAATTGCAAAACCGTTTATCGATGGAATGACGGAGGAAAAAGAAGACGTTGCCGTCGTTAAAGCGATTATTGTGCTGGCGAAAAACTTAAAATTGCGCGTCATTGCTGAAGGAGTCGAGACGTTGCAACAGTTAGATATTCTTCGTTCCCTTCAATGCGATGAAATTCAAGGATATGTGCTCGGTAAACCACTTCCAGCAGACGTATTTGAAAAAACATACATCAAAAACCAACTTCCAAACGAATGAAGTTGGTTTTTTTCAAAAAAAATGCATTGACAATGATAATCAATTCGTGTAAATTACAATATGTATTGATATTAATTCTCAATATCGATTAGTTAACTTGTTGTTCGAGGGGGGAAACATATATGCCGCGGTTGTATACAGAGCAGCTTTCTGTTGGATATGGAGAACGCGTCATTGTTGATCGGCTAACTGTACATATTCCAGATGAAAAAATCACGACGATTATCGGCCCAAACGGTTGCGGAAAATCGACGTTGTTAAAAGCGATGACACGCATTATTCGTCATCAAGAAGGAGCAGTCATTTTAGATGGAAAACAAATTTCGCAAGAGCATACGAAACTGTTAGCGCAAAAAATGGCCATTTTACCGCAAACACCAGAAAGTCCGGGCGGTTTAACGGTCGGTGAACTTGTTTCGTACGGACGGTTTCCGTATCAAAAAGGATTCGGTCGGCTAACGAAACGAGATTATGAAGTCATTGATTGGGCGCTTGAAGTGACCGGAACGATCGAATTTAAACACCGTCCAGTTGATTCGCTATCAGGCGGTCAAAGACAGCGGGTATGGATTGCGATGGCGCTTGCGCAAGAAACAGACATTATTTTTTTAGATGAACCGACAACATATTTAGATATGGCGCATCAATTAGAAGTGCTCGAACTGTTACAACGTTTAAACCGCGAACAACAGCGCACAATCGTCATGGTGTTGCATGATTTAAACCAAGCGGCACGTTTTGCTGATTATATGATTGCGATGAAAGACGGAAAAATTGTTCAGGCGGGAACGTGCGAGCAAGTGATGACGCCTAACGTATTGCGAAAAGTGTTTCATATTGACGCGGAAATCGGTCGCGACCCTCGAACAAACAAGCCAATGTGTATCACATATCATTTAATTAAAGGAGATGCAGAACATGTTGAAAAAGCGAATGATGTCCATTCTACTTTTGTTCGTGCTCATCTTGAGTGCGTGCGGTAATCAAGCAGCAGAAAAAGAACAAGAGAAAGCGAAAAAAGAAGCCAACGAACCAAAAACGATGACGTATCAATCTGAAACAGGTCCAATCGAAGTGCCTACAAATCCGAAGCGCGTCGTTGTTTTGTCTTCGTTTTTAGCGGGTAGCGTGATGGCGTTAGACGTACCGATTGTTGGGGTAGATTCTTGGGCAAAAATGAACCCGCGTTATGAGCCATATTTAAAAGACGCAAAAGAAGTGACAGATGAAAGCTTAGAACAAATTATTGAGCTTGAACCAGATTTAATTATTGCTGCATCAACAAATAAAAACTTAGATAAGCTAAAAGAAATTGCGCCAACGGTGACGTACACGTATGGCAAAGTAGATTACTTAACACAACATTTAGAAATTGGTAAATTGTTAAATAAAGAAGAAGAAGCGAAAAAGTGGATCGAAGACTTTAAAAAACGTGCACAACAAGCTGGTGAGGAGATTCGCGCAAAAATCGGTGAAAATGCAACCGTTTCTGTCATTGAAAACTTCGACAAGCAATTGTACGTATTCGGCAACAACTGGGGCCGTGGGACAGAAATTTTATATCAAGAAATGAAATTAAAAATGCCAAAAGCAGTGGAAGAACATGCATTGAAAGACGGATATTACGCCATTTCACTTGAAGTGCTTCCACAATTTGCTGGGGACTATGTCATTTTCAGCAAAAACGCAGATGGAGACCTTTCATTTACAGAAACAGAAACGTACAAAAACATTCCAGCTGTGAAAAACAACCGCGTTTTTGAAGCGAATGCAAAAGAATTTTACTTTAACGATCCAATTACATTAGAATATCAGCTTGAGTTTTTCAAAAAACATTTTTTAGGTGAGTAATATAATTAAAGAGGAGTTCATCGCGAATTCCTCTTTCTTTATGTGAATGGAAAAGAGAGGGTGCGTATGCTGAAAAAATTTTTGTTCGCATGTGTTGCATTGTTTGTGACATTCGTTTGCTCCATTGTTATCGGAGCGGCGGATACGACAATCAAAGACGTCTGGCTAGCGATTACAGCGCCAGAGACAAACAAAATAGCGACGATGATTCACGAAGTTCGCCTGCCGCGTGAAACGGCTGCGGCTGTTGTTGGAGCCGCTCTCGCTGTAGCCGGAGCTGTGATGCAAGGGATGACCCGCAACCCTCTCGCTGATCCCGGACTCATTGGGCTAACCGCAGGGGCGAACGCTGCTTTAGCGATGATGTTTGCCTTTTTCCCTTCCGCAAACTATATCGAAACGGTGTTCGCTTGTTTTGGCGGGGCAGCGCTTGGAGGGTTGCTCGTTTTTAGCATTGGCGCAAAACAATTTTCACCGTTTCGCATCGTCTTAGCAGGAGCGGCGATTTCTACTTTTTTATACGCCGTCGCAGAAGGGATCGGACTTATATATAAAGTATCAAAAGACGTATCGATGTGGACGGCTGGCGGGATGATGGGTACAACGTGGCATGAGTTACAAATCGTTACGCCATTTATTTGTTTGGCGATGCTTATTGCTTTTTGGCAAAGCCGTCAATTAACGATTTTAAGTATGAGTGAAGAAGTAGCGGTCGGGCTCGGTCAACAACTGACGCGCGTAAAAACGATTCTTTTTTTCATTGTCATTATTTTAGCCGGTGCATCTGTAGCTCTTGTCGGAAATTTAGCATTTGTCGGCTTAATGATCCCACATCTTGTTCGTTTGTTTGTCGGAACGGATTATCGTTTCATTTTACCGATGAGCGCGATCGGTGGGGCGACATTTATGTTGTTTGCCGATACGATTGCCCGAACGATTCACGCACCGTATGAAACGCCTGTTGTAGCAGTTGTGGCGGTCATGGGGCTTCCGTTTTTTCTTTTCATCGTTCGTAAAGGAGGAAAAGGGTTGTGATCGTACCTCTACGAAAAAAACAACGCATCATTTTGCTCGTATTATTTACGCTCATTTGCATGACAGCGATCATCAGCATGGGGACAGGCTATTCTTCTTTATCTTTTGACCGATTGATCCCGGTGCTTTTAGGTGAAGGAACGTTTAAAGAACAATTCGTTCTTTTCTCCATTCGTTTGCCGCGCATCGCGATCACGTTGCTTGCGGGAATGGCTTTAGCGTTGTCTGGTGCCATTTTACAAGTTGTCATGCGCAATGACTTAGCCGATCCAGGTGTTATCGGTATAAACGCCGGAGCAGGTGTGGGAGTCGCCTTGTTCTTTTTATTTATTCCGATTCAAGCGGAATCATTTGCCTACATTATTCCGCTCGTCGCTTTTTTCAGTGCGCTACTGACAGCTATCCTCATTTATATGTTGTCATACAATAAGCAAACAGGACTTCAACCGATTCGTCTCGTGTTAATTGGAATCGGTTTTGCCACTGCGTTTTCAGGTTTAATGATCGTCCTCATTTCAGGAGCTGATCGAACGAAAGTCGACTTTATTGCAAAATGGTTAGCTGGCGGCATTTGGGGGCTCGATTGGGCGTTTGTTCTCGCATTGTTGCCGTGGCTTATTATTCTCGTTCCGTTCGTTTTATATAAAGCTCATCGCCTCAATGCATTGCAGTTAAGCGATTCGGTAGCGATTGGCATCGGCGTATCGCTCGATCGTGAACGGCTTGTTTTATTGCTTACAGCAGTGGCACTTGCGGCATCGGCCGTTTCTGTTACAGGGGGCATTGCATTCGTCGGTTTAATGGCGCCGCACATGGCTCGTGCGCTTGTTGGGCCGCGCAACGAGTTAAGTTTACCTGTTGCGATGTTAATGGGAGGGGCGTTGTTGCTGTTTGCTGATACAGTTGGACGCAACTTAATTGAGCCAGATGGTCTTCCGGCGGGTGTGCTCGTATCGCTCATTGGCGCGCCTTATTTCGTTTATTTATTATGGAAAAAGAAATAAACGTATGATAAGATATTTGTAAACTTTTCTTTTCATGAGGTTTGCAAAGGGGAGAGGGACATTGTGGGAAGAGTTGCAAACACATATAGAACAGCTCGAGAAAAAAGCGCAAAAACGAGCGTTAGTCAACGTGGAAAGCGATGGGTGTTTTATACGTATAGACGGACAACATGCATTTAATTTTTCGTCAAACAACTATTTAGGATTAGCGAATGACGAACGATTAATTCAAGCGAGTATGGAAGCAACGAGAACATACGGCGTTGGAGCAACCGCGTCCCGCCTTGTTGTCGGCAACCATCCGCTATACGAACAGGCAGAAGATGTGCTTATTCGTTGGAAAGGCTATGAAGCTGCACTCATCGTCAATAGTGGATACACAGCAAATGTCGGCATTCTTTCTTCTTTAGCAGGACGAGATGCGGTCATTTTCAGCGACAAATGGAATCATGCAAGCATTGTGGATGGCGCCATATTAAGCCGGGCAGAAGTCAAACGCTACCGTCACGCTGACATTGATCATTTAGAAACGCTATTAAAAAAGACAGACAAACATAAACGCAAACTGATCGTTACCGACACGATTTTCAGCATGGACGGCGACGTCGCTCCATTGCGCGAACTTGTTTCGTTAAAGGAAGCATACGGAGCGATACTCGTCGTTGATGAAGCGCATGCAAGCGGTGTATATGGAAAAAACGGAGAAGGAATGGCTCACGAATGTCAAGTGGCACAACATGTAGACGTACATATGGGAACTTTCAGCAAAGCGCTCGGTTCATATGGGGCTTATGTCGCTGGAAAGCGCGTGTTCATCGATTATTTGATAAACACGATGAGACCGTTTATTTTTACAACAGCGCTACCTCCAAGCGTACTTGGCGCCATTTATGCCGCGATTGACGTTGTACAAAAAGAGCCGGCACGGCGTTACCATTTATGTGCGTTAAGCGACCATTTTCGCACGCGTCTTCAACAGGCGGGGTTTCATATAGGTGAAAGTACGACGCACATTGTGCCCCTGATCGTTGGCGACAACGAACGGGCGCTAGCGTTTAGTGCCCGATTGCGCGAGCGTGGCATTTTCGCCGTGGCAATTCGTCCACCAACGGTCCCAGAAGGAACGGCACGCATTCGTTTTTCGCTCATGGCAACGATGACAAAACAACAAATCGATTGGGCGCTTGAGCACATTTGTGCAGTCGGAAAAGAAATGGGGTTGATCGCGTGAACGTGTTATTATTGCCAGGATGGGGGATGAAAGGAGAAGTGTTTACCCCGCTCATTCACGCGCTTCAGCCAAGCCATGTGACCGTCGTCGCATGGGAGCATATGCGTGATGTCGATCATTTTTTAGAGAAAGCAGAAGAAGCCCTAACCGTTCCATCTCTTGTGATCGGTTGGTCGCTCGGATCGCTCGTCGCTTTACAGCTTGCGATGCATGAACATGTTCAAGCGCTCGTATGTATCGGGGGAACGAGCCGATTTACGATGACAGACCATTATCGGATCGGTTGGCATGCGCGCGTGGTTGAACGAATGAAAGAACAATTGCTACGCCAGCCGGAAAAAACGATACAATCATTTATTGATATGTTATGGGGCGAGGAAGAGGCAGAGCCGTTCCCGTATATGTATCGTCATACGCCTGACTTGCTGCTCGGACTAGACTATTTACTCAACACAGATGTGCGCGACAAGCTGTCAAGCATTCGTGTTCCCCTATTACTTATTCACGGAGAATGTGATCGCATTTGTCCGCCGCAAGCCGCTCAATATATATACAAACGAACAAACGATTGTACATTTATGCTTATGCCAAATGTCGGACACGCCCCGCACGTCACGCAACCAAGCGTGTGCGCCCATTACATTGAAACGTGGTTAGGCGGTGGGAAAAATGATTGATAAACAATTGATGCAAAAGCGATTTAGCGAACGAGCAAATACGTACGACCAGTTCGCAAACGTCCAAAAAAAGATGGCGCACGAGTTAATGGCACGCATTTGTCGCCCGCCAAAAACAATTTTAGAAATTGGTTGTGGCACAGGATATTTGACAAAATTGCTGTATGACGCCTATCCACATGCACAGCTCACCGCTGTCGATATTGCCCCGGGCATGATTGAAGTCGCAAAAGAACGACTAGGGGATGCGCCGGTGACGTGGCTTTGTGCGGATGTAGAAGAAGTAACGCTACATGAAACGTACGATTTAATGATTTCGAATGCCACGTTTCAATGGTTCACAAATCCAAAACAAACGATCGCCAAACTCGCCGAACGAAGAAACGAAGGGGGACAACTTCTTTTTTCAACATTTGGCGACCGAACGTTTTACGAGCTGCATACATCGTTTGCTTATGCGTTAGCGAAACAACATATTCATGAACCGCTTCGCATCGGACCATCGTTTCCGACATTTCATGAGTGGCTGCATATGCATTCCCATGCGCGTGGCCACGAGCAGTTTGAAGTCGAATATTTTCCATCTGTGCGCGACTTTTTTTTATCGCTTCGCCATATTGGCGCAACGAATAGTACATCTGGTCGCTATTGTCAACGACCGTCTGTATTTAAAACAATGATGCATGAATATGAACAACGTTTTTCGGAACAAGGGTTTATTCGTGCGACATACCATTGCATTTGGATCGACATTAGTTAGGTAGCGTCATGTTTTTTCCGTAAAAAATTTCATCCATTTCTATGCGTAATTTTTGTGTAATGTCTTCTACTTCTTCTTTTGTGAGCTGATCTTTAGACAGCTCAAACAAATAGCTATCTAAATCAAAATCGCGCAATTTACATTTCGTATGGAAAATATGTTCTTGATACACATTCACATCAATCATATCGTATTGTTTGCGAATGTCGTCAGGAATGTAGTTTTGAATCGATGTAATATCGTGATCAATAAATAGCTTTTTCCCGGAAATCTCGCGTGTAAATCCGCGCACGCGATAGTCGATAATCATAATATCGGTCTCAAATGAGCGAATTAAATAATCAAGTGCTTTCAATGGTGAGATTTCCCCGCACGTGGCGACATCAATATCAGCCCGAAACGTGCTAATTCCATCGTTCGGATGATATTCGGGATATGTATGTACGGTAATATGGCTTTTATCAAGGGCACAAACGACCGCTTGTGGCACAGGCGGTTCTTCTTTTGGCACTTCAATCGGTCCTTCTGAAATGAGCATCGTCACACTGGCCCCTTGAGGAACGTAATCTTGTTTGGCGACATTTAAAATATGCGCGCCAATGATATCCGCCACATTTTTTAAAATGCTCGTCAACCGATCCGCATTATACACTTCGTCAATGTATGCAATGTAAGCTTCCCGCTCACTTGCGCTCTTTGTATAACAAATATCGTACATATTAAAACTAAGCGACTTTGTTAAGTTGTTAAATCCGTGTAGTTTCATGATGCATCTTCCTTTCTTTTTTCTTATGTTGCCCCGTTTATGCGAAAAAATTGTAACTTTGCTCACAAACTTATATAATGGGTGAAAAGATTGGAAGGAGGGATAAATGATGCATGCATCGCTTTCATCATTAGTTATTGTCATCGTTGCCGCGTTCCTCACGCCACTTTTATTGCATCGTTTTCGTCTGCACATGATTCCTGTCGTGGTGGCGGAAATTATTGTAGGGATTATCATCGGGAAGACAGGGTTCAATATTGTTGAACAAGATATGTGGCTCGAGACGTTATCGACGTTAGGGTTTTTGTTTTTAATGTTTTTAAGCGGGTTAGAAATTGATTTTTCTGCTTTCGCAAACAAAAAGAAGAGGAAGGGAGAAAAAGAGCCGAATGCGTTTTTCGTCGCTTCTATTATATTTGTCGGCATTTTTCTCGTTTCGCTCGGTCTTTCTTACACATTTGTTTGGTTCGGTTACATCGATAACGCCTTTTTAATGACGCTCATCATTTCGACCATCTCGCTTGGTGTTGTCGTTCCGACGCTGAAAGATGCGCAATTAATGAAGACAACCATCGGACAAACCATTTTATTAATTGCGGTTATTGCAGATTTAGTCACGATGGTGTTGTTAGCTGTTTTTGTATCGACGTATGATCCGAGCCATGGAAACACATGGTTATTGCTCGGTTTATTTCTCGTTGGTGTGTTGTTTTATTTTGCAGGGAAATATTTTAAAAAACGTTCGTTTATCGAAACGATGGCAAAAGGGACAATTCAAATTGGCACGCGCGCTGTATTTGCGCTTATTATCGTTCTCGTCGCGTTATCAGAAACGCTTGGTGCTGAAAACATTTTAGGAGCGTTTCTTGCCGGGGTGCTCGTTTCTTTATTGGCGCCAAATCAAGATTTCGTTCATAAGCTTGACTCATTTGGCTACGGCTTTTTTATCCCGATTTTTTTCGTGATGGTTGGTGTCAATTTAGACTTGCGCCCGTTGTTTACACAATTTGATATTTTATTGCTTATTCCACTTTTATTTATCGCACTTGTCATTTCTAAAGTCGTTCCGGTGTATATGTTACGCATTTGGTACGATCGAAAGACAACGCTTGCGGCAGGCTTTTTACTCGTCTCGACGCTTTCACTCGTCATCGCTGCTGCAACGATCGCAGAGCGAATGGGAATGATTGATGAAAATATGAAAGGGGCGTTAATTTTAGTCGCTGTACTCACGAGCGTCGTTTCACCAATTATGTTTAAAAAATTATATCGAGTGGAAAAAGAGGATCGGAAAAAAGTTGTCAAACTCATCGGGACAAATCAATTTACACTTGCGGCTGTTCGCGATTTGCGTGCCGATGAATATGAACCGACATTGTACCATATTCGCCAAGATAAAATTGAACAAACGGAACATATTTTCCCGATTGTCGATATCGATGATTATTCATTCGAAACGTTACAAGCACATGAGGCACTAACAGCTGACGTTGTCGTCGTTTTGACAGGTAACGAACAGACGAACGCCCAAATCGCCACGTGGGCAAAACAACAAGGGGCTTCACGCGTCATCGCCTTCGCCGAGTCCCCATCCATTGTCCAACAATTAAAAGACGTTGGCGTTGAAACCATTTCTCTCGCCCTATCAGCCGGAGCGATGTTAAAAGCATTTATTGAATCACCAAACGTTGTCCATATGTTGACACACCGCGACATCACATTGCATGAAATAGAAATGAACAACCTTGCTTATCACGGTGTGCTCCTTCGCCAATTCCCATTTCTCGGCGACTGCATCATCGTCCGCATTTTCCGTGGGCACGAATCGATCGTTCCACACGGAGACACCGAAATGCGCATCGGCGACCGCATGATCGTCACCGGATCGGAGGAATATGTAAAAGAATTGCGCGAGCTGTTAGAGGGGGAGTATCATTGATCTCGCTAAATGTCAATAATGAAATAAACGGACGGTTTCCATTCAGGAAGCCGTTTTCTTTTTAACCGCATATTTTTTTCATATATGGAAATGATATATTGCTGAAAAAATATAAGGCAGGGTTGAATGAAATGAGTGATCAGACGATTTCTCCAAAGCAAGTAATCATTGTTTTTATGTTAAGTGTTGGGCTTGTAAATCATGTAATGGTTATACCTGTTTTGCTAGAGGTCGCTGGTCGGGATGCATGGGTGTCTATTTTAGTAACCGCAATTTTGTATACGATATGGCTACTTTTCCTTTATCGAATCATTAAGAAAATGAATGGACAAACTTTTTTTGAATGGGTTAGTCAGCGAATGGGGAGATTTATTGCTTGGGCTTTTTGCATCATGATCGCTTTATTTCTTTTTTTAATGATGTCTGTCACTATAAAAGATACGTTAACATGGACAATTACATCGTACTTTCCGCAAACACCTATTTTTATTTTAAGTGTACTATTTGTACTTATCACTTATATCTGTGTATCTTCGAATATTCAATCATTGGCTATTGCTGCAGGCGTTATTTTATTTTTCGTCGTGATTCTCGGTTTTTTTGTAATGACAACTAATTTTTTATACAAAGACTACACGCGGTTATTTCCTATTTTCGAAAAGGGTATGCTTCCGATGTTAAGAGGAGTGGCATATAGTGCAGGGGGACTCGTTGAACTTGCTTTACTAATATTTTTACAACAAAGAATAAAGCCGACTATTCAGTTTAAAAATATATGGATATTAGGAATGATTTTAGTCGGATTGACATTAGGGCCGCTTATGGGTAGTATTACCATTTTTAATGTGTCAGAGGCGGTAAATCAAAGGTATCCGGCATATGAACAATGGCGGATGTTACAAATCGGAAAGTATATTTCGCACGTTGATTTCTTCTCTATCTATCAATGGTTATCAGGATCACTTATTAGAGTGTGTTTTATTTTGTTTGTGATAGTAGATCTTTTTCCTTTGCAGACGCCTTATCAAAAATGGTTACTTCGTATCACCTGTGCTTTTTTAGTGATGGTTTCACTTATTCCTATTGGAGATGCTCAATTCTATGAGTTTGTTCGTCATATATATTTTCCCATGTCGTTATGCTTTTTTATTACTCTTTCTGTTTTTATAGGATTGCTTACCATAACTAAAAAAGGATGATAAAAAATGAAAAACGAGGTATTAAAAGAAGCTAATATAGGAAAACTGATAAACTTTTTCTCAAAATATGATGATGTGAAAGTATATACTGTGCGCGAAGCGATTGTGATCTATTGTGAATCAGTAGTTGATAAAGAATATTTGAATAAGAATATTGTGCCATTCATTTTAGCGGTTATAGAAGGGGAAGAGTGGAAGCAGGTAATTGAGCTTGTTCAAGGGGAGATGCTACCTTTGACAATTACATTGCATGAATTATCAGAACATGTTTTGGATGGATATGTAATTTTTTATTTACCAAGACAAATGCATGTCATGGCAATTAATGTAGCAAATAAGCCGAAGCGTGCAGTCGATGAATCGAAATCAGAAATTGCCATACGTGGTCCACGCGAAGGATTTGTTGAGGATTTAGAGACAAATATAGCCCTTTTGCGCAAACGTTTAAAGTCGACTCATTTGTGCTATAAAAAATTCACTGTCGGTACGAAGTCAAAAACGCTAGTTGCTTTGCTATATATGGAAGATATTGTGAATAAACAAATTTTGAAGGAAGTAATAAAAAGAATTGAAAACATTGATTTTGATGGCGTTTATTCAACTACTCAGTTCGAGTGTTTAGTGGAAGATGATCCTGCTTCAATCGTTCCGATGATTGCTGATTCTACACGACCAGATTTTGTTGCACAGGCGTTATTGAAAGGGAGATTTGCTATTTTAGTTGAAGGTAATCCTACAGCTATTGTTGGTCCGACAAATTTAACTTTTTTACTTAAGTCTCCAGAAGACCTTCATTTTCCTTATTACATTGTTTCGTTTAGTCGTCTCTTTCGCTTGATTGGGTTGATTATCGCTGTGTTTTTGCCGGGTTTTTGGACAGCGCTTATTTCTTACCATCAAGATCAGATTCCTTTTCCACTTCTGGCGACTGTTACAATGGCAAGATTAGGTCTTCCATTTCCAGCTCCGATGGAGATTATTGTTGTATTTACATTGTTAGAACTATTTCGAGAGGCAGGAGCACGGCTGCCGTCCTCGATCGGTCAAACGTTAACGGTAGTAGGAGGATTAATTATTGGTGATGCAGCAATACGTGCTGGTTTCATTTCACCATCTGTCGTTGTTATTGTTGCACTTTCTACGTTGGCTAGTTATACGATTAGTAATCAAGTTTTAGCAGGGTCAGTTACTCTTTTAAGAATGGGATGTTTGATTTTATCTGCTTCTTTAGGTTTGTTTGGATTTTTTTCGTCTTTTTTTATTATTGTTATTTATTTGGCACGGTTGCGCTCATTTGGTGTTCCGTATTTGTTGTTATTGAGTTCATATGGGTTAACTTGGAGAGAAGCGGTACAAACGCTTTTGCATCCGATGACTCATTTTTCGAATTATCGCCCATTATTTTTGAAGAAAGCGCAGCATCAAAGGGGGGAGGGTGAATGAGAACTAGTTTATTTTTCTTTATTATTTTTAGCTTATCTTTTCTTTTAAGTGGGTGTTGGAATATAAAAGAAATTCAAGATATTAATTATGTGACAGCGATCGGTATTGACTTCGATGAAGAGAAAAAAGAGTTCGTTGTTTTTGCACAAGTTCTTGATTTTTCAAATGTCGCCAAGTTAGAAGGCGGGTTTCCAGAAAAATCTCCTCCCATTTGGATTGGAAAAAGAAATGGGAAAACGATCCAAGAGGCTGTTGATGCGTTAACAAAAGAGGCGCAGCAACGTCTTTTTTGGGGACATATTTCTGCCATTGTTTTATCTGAACGTGTACTGAAAACGAACTTAAAGCAAGCAATTGACTTTGTGAATCGCTATCGAGAAGTTCGTTATAATATTTGGTTATTTAGCACGAGAGAAAAAATTGATCGTATTTTCCAAGCTAAATCTTTTTTTAAATTATCTGCCCTATCAAATATTTTACATGAACCTAACGAATTGTACAGGCAGTATTCTGTCATTCGACCTGTACGTTTTTTTGAATATTTAGCAGATGCATCAACAACTAAAAAAACGGTGTACATTCCTTCGTTAAGTCTCTCTACAAAAACTTGGCAGTCGGACAATCAACGGAAACCTTTATTAAAAATATCAGGTGCTCATTTTTTAATTGACCATCATCTACAAGGATGGTTATCGGAATCGAAGTTATTAGGTATGCGTTGGCTCGATCAAAAGATGGAAAAATCATCAGTCATTGTTGTTGAAAATGATGAACCACTTGCTTCTGTCACAGTTGAAAACTTGCGTATTTCAATAAGAACAAAAGGGAAACAAATATTTCTACATATAAGTGGCAAAGGGATTATGAATGAAAAAATAAAAGAAATTTCTTTAAAAAAAATAAAACATAAAACAGAGAGCATTATCGAAGGGGAAATATGGAATACGTATCGTGAAGGCTTAAATATTTATGCAGATGTACTTAATGTAAATGGATGGTTAGATAATAACAAAATAGTAGGGAGAAAAACAATCATTTTTCCTTATGAAATGGGAGATGTTTCTGTTCATATTAACATCATTAGCACAGGCAAATTGAAAAATTCATGACTACGATACATTTCGTAAAACAATAATGGATAGCATTCATCAAGCAAATGGCATGTCCTTCCCAACAAATAAGTGCTTTCTCATGAAAGAGATATTTAGTAAAATATGTAATAGATAAAGGACAGAGATAGGAGAGGATCATGATGCCTGTTTATAATAAACTTGTTCGTGACAACATTCCACAAGTCATCGAAGCAGCTGGGAAGACATGTACAACGCGCACGTTAAGTGATGAAGAGTATCGGCAACAGTTGCGGAAGAAGGCGTTTGAGGAGTTGGAGGAATATATGAACGCACCGGATGATGTGACGGCTGTGGAGGAGTTGGCGGATTTGTTAGAAATCGTACATGCACTTGCCGAATGCCATGGAGCGACAATCGAGCAAGTCGAAGCAATTCGTGCATCGAAAGCCGAGAAACGAGGCGGATTTAAGGAAAAAATTTTCTTAATTGAGGTACATGATGAGTAAAATCGAGTTTGTCAAAGGTCGTCTAATTGAAAAGTTAACTGAACAGATTGAAACGGCTTCCACGATTTACATATTGACGTCGTTTGTGATGAAGTCGGGGGTCGATATAATAAAAGAGCCGTTAAAAAAAGCGGCTGAACGAGGAGCCGATATTAAAATTTGTGCTGGGGATTATTTATATGTCACACAGCCAGACGCGTTACGTGAACTCATAGCGATCCACCCGAATATCGAAATTCGTTTATGGAAAAGCGAGGGCATTTCTTTTCATCCGAAAGCGTATTTGTTTGAACATGAAAATGACGGCTATTTTATTATCGGTTCTTCCAATTTATCGCGTTCTGCGCTAACGAGCGGTGTAGAATGGAATATCGGCATACATAAATGTGTGGAAGAACGTGTGTTTGCGGAAGTGATGAATGAGTTTTTAACTCTTTTTTATGCTGAACAAACGGTGCAAGTGAACGAGGAGACAGTAAAAGACTATGAAAAGCAATACGCTGATTACCACCAACGTCATGCAAATCTCGTGCGACAATGGACAAAGTTAGAAGAATTAGAATTTATGCTTCCTATTGAAACGGAACAAGAAACAGAAATCATTCATGATGAAAAAGTACCGTACGGGGTGATTCAGCCACGCTTTGCGCAAGTTGAAGCACTCGCCCAATTGGAAGCAACATATGCCGAAGGATACGATCGCGCGATGGTCGTCATGGCGACGGGGTTAGGAAAAACGTATTTAGCTGCTTTTTTCGCTCAAAAGTTTCAAAGAGTGCTATTTATCGCCCATCGCGAAGAAATTTTGCATCAGGCAAAACGGTCATTTGCGCAAGTTCTTCCACATAAGACGTTTGGCATTTATGATGGAAAAGCGAAAGAAGGACAAGCAGATGTCGTTTTTGCATCTATTTTTACGTTAAGCATGAAAAAGCATCTTGAAATATTTGCACAAGATGCGTTCGATTTAATTGTTGTCGATGAATTTCATCATGCGGCGGCGAAGTCTTATGAGCGTGTGCTTGCCTATTTCCAGCCAAAGTTTTTACTTGGCATTACAGCTACGCCTGACCGTAATGACTATAAAGACGTATATGCCATTTGCGACGGAAATGTGGCGTATCGCATCGATTTTATCGAAGCCGTACAGCGAGGGTGGCTTGCGCCATTTCGTTATTATGGCGTATATGATGATACAGATTATACGAAAATCGCATGGCGCGGCAATCGCTATGATGAAGAACAACTATTGCAAGTACAACTTCGTGAAGAAATGGCAGAACGTATTTTGCAAGCTTGGGAGAAGTACAAACAGACGAAAACGCTCGTGTTTTGCTCTTCCATTCGCCAAGCCGATTTTTTAGCAAATTATTTCAACGAACACGGCTACCGTACCGTTAGCTTGCATTCTAAACAAGTACATATCACGCGTACGGAAGCGATTTCGTTGCTCGAAAAAGGTGAATTAGACGCGATTTTTACTGTCGATTTATTTAATGAAGGTGTCGATATTCCAGCGGTTGATACGTTATTATTCGTTCGTCCAACGGAATCACTCACAATATTTACGCAACAAGTTGGGCGTGGCTTGCGTCTCCATCCAGCCAAACAGTATTGCGTCATTATTGACTTGATCGGGAACTACCGCAATGCCGATGTCAAACTCGCACTATTTGATACAGAAAAAGAAGAAAAAAGAAAACAAAAATCTACTATTCCTGTTGTTCCAGACGGATGTGTTATTGACTTTGATGTTCGTGTCGTTCACTTATTGGAGGAAATGCGTCGAAAACGGCAACCGCGCAAAGAAAAATTGCTCATTGACTATTATGACGTCAAACAACAACTCGGCCGCCGCCCGACGTATCTTGAACTTCACTTGCACGGCCGCAGCATCGCAAAAGAATATCGCGATGAGTTTAAATCGTACGTGGGGTTTCTTTATTGGGCGGATGAATTGTCCGAACGCGAAAAAGAAGTGTTTTTAAAGTACGAATCATGGCTTGTCGAAGTTGAGCGAACAACGATGACAAAAAGCTACAAAATGGTCGTTTTGCAGGCGATGCTAAACCGCGGGTCGTCACGCTGGCACTTGCCAATGACGCCGAACGAAGCCGCGCCATTTTTCCATCAATACTTTATGGAGAAAGACTATCGAAAACGTATCGACTTCTCCGACGGCGAAACGAAACGCCTATGGCAATACGACGAACAAAAAGTGGCGAAACTTATCGCCAAAATGCCGATGACAAAATGGAGCGGCAGCTCAAATGGACTCATCTCGTTTGAAAACAACGTCTTCTCACTAACCTTTTCCATCGCACCAGAAGACGAACATCTATTGTACAAATGGACGCAAGAAATTTGCGAGTATCGGTTGCATGTGTATTTTGAGAGGAGAGGTGGAGAGAAGAGTTAAAAGCTGTAATAGTACAAGTTCCTTTTCGAACAAAGCTATTTTTTGTTTGAAAAGGAGTGCATTTGTAAAATTTATACAAGTAATAAAATTTAAAGTCTACTATGTTTTGGTAAATTACACTGTCGGATTTAGCTCACAATATAGGACTTGGCACTATGATGATTGTAGTTGTGCAATACTGGAAGATGAATTTTTTTCTTCTGCTAATCAAGTATGCTTCGTATCAATTATCGAATAGTCAAATTTCTATGTTAAGGAATTAGATAAGTGATATGCAACGAGCCTATGACATTACATCGAATGAGATAGAGGTAAACAAAAAACGAGAGTCTATGCTGTGAAACTAAGCAAACGAATTTGAATTGTTGAAAGTAAATCATGGGAAGCGGGTGGTTGATCGTGAAGATACAATCTTTGGAACTCTATCATTTCAAAAACCATACATATGCTCATTTCGAATTCAAGGATACGAATCATTTTTTTGGAGATAACTTTACTGGTAAAACATCAATTGGGGATGCGATTGTGTTTGCCTTGTATGGAGTAACAAAGCACGGTTTTAAAACATACGTCCATGACTTTGTTCAAATAGGGAAAAAGTCGCTGTCTGTTAAAATAGTTGTACAATTAAACAATGCCACTTTAGAAATTGAACGCTCCATCAATGGAAATAAAGAAACACTGCTTCTAAACAAAAACACCACAACTCAGAAACAACTCTCGAGGTTAATTGGAGATCATTCTGCTTTTATTTATAGTTTTTTTTCAGATGTGTTTCCAGAACAAGAAAAAAAAAACAGCACGTGAATTTCTCATCTCGTTACTCCCTAACAAAAATGAAGTAGACGTTACAATAGCGCATTTAGAAGCTAAAATAAAAAGTCTACTTGCGCAAGAGAAAAAGCTTAAACAAAACATTACTTATTACTATGGGCAACTTAATCTTCTAGAAAACGAGTTTACCGCTTTTTCCGACTCAATGTATAATAAATCATACGACATGAGCAAGGTTGAAGCAGAGATAAGCAACTATGAACATCATTTAAAAACATTACTAAAGAGCAAGGAAAAATTGAATATAGTTAGAACTTCTTTTGAAAAACAAATCCAGGAAATCGATGTACGGTATGAACATATGCAAAAATACAACGAACTGAAGGTAACCGAACCATGTCCGTTTTGTAAACAACCGTTAGCTCGTGAATATTTGTCCTTGCTTAATGAAAACAATCTTTCAAAAAAGATGCTTCTCGCACGTAAGGATCAATTGGAACAAAAAGAGCGGGAACTGACTGGTCAGTTGGCTGAGTTAGAATTGGAAATTGAACGATTACAAGTCGAGATTCAAAAACGAAAAGGACTCATTGATCAACATAAAATGATTGAAAATCAACAAACTCTTCAAAAAAATTTGCAGCAAAAGAAAAGCGAGATTGTGGAAAGCATTCAGAAAAGGGAACTACTCATCAAAAACATTAAATCCGAAATTAAATTAGCAAAACACCAGCTTGCGCATGTTTTTGAAAGCATACAAGATACAATTAATGAAAAATTGACAAATACAAAAATTGTTCTTTTTAAGCAGTTAAAAAACGGAGAGTTGCGTCCTGATTTTCAAATACTTTACAATGACAAGCCGTACCGTATTTTATCGTATAGTGAAAAGATGAGATGTATGATTGAAATTTCATCTATTTTTCGGCACTTTACGAATGTCACATATCCGATTTTTATTGATAACTTAGAGAGCATTACTCATTTAAATCCGCCTGCAACTCAAATTTTTACAGCGAGTGTAAAGAAAATGGCACCTCTTCAATTGTACTCCAAATAGTGGGGGTATGTAGAAAACAATCCTTTTATTCATTTTTCTAGCCACAACTTGCTTATTTTATATTATAATGGTACAAAAATCCTATTTTCCACTGGAGCTGGTTTAGATGGCGTACACGATTCCGGAAACGATTCGTTCGAGTGCGACGGCGGGGGAGCGATTGTTGTTTCGAACGCTAAAAACATATTTGCCAGATGACTATATTGTCTACTATGAACCGGAGATTCGAGGAAGACGTCCGGATTTTGTCATTATTGGCCCTGATTTAGGGCTTGTTGTGCTTGAGGTAAAAGATTATACATTATCGACATTGCTTCATTTGAATAATGATGAATGGACGATTGTAAGTAGTGCTGGTGAGCAGGCGACGGTAAAAAGCCCGTTTAAGCAAGCGAGAGATAATGCGTTTCACATTGTGGATGCGTTAAAAAAAGATAAAAATTTAGTTCACTTAGAAGGGAAATATCAATTCCAGCTGAAATTTCCTTATGGCTATGGAGTTGTGTTTACGCGAATTTCGCAAAAAGATTTAGTGAAAAAGCAGTTGTATCCCGTTGTTGATCCGAATTTTTGTTTGTTGCGTGATGAAATTGATCCGGACAAAGAAACGTTTAGCGAAGAAGTGTTGTTTGAAAAAATATGCAATATGTTTGTCGTTCCGTATCGTTTGCGAACGCCGTTGACGAAAGAGGAAATCGATGCGATTCGTTATCATCTTTTTCCAGAGGTGCGCATCAGTGCGGAGTTTCGTCCACCAATGCCATATCAAGATCAAGTGCTTTTATCTCTTCACGACATTAAAGCGATGGATTTGCACCAAGAAAATCTCGCAAAGCAGCTCGGAGATAAAAACCGTTTGATTCGTGGAGTGGCAGGAAGCGGAAAGACGCTTATTTTAGCTAGTCGAGCAAAGCTGTTGGCGAAACAACATCCCGATTGGAAAATTTTAATTTTGTGCTATAATATTTCGCTTGCGCAAGGGATTCGACAAATGCTCCACCATATGTTACATGAACCAGATTCGTTATTTGATTTTGACTTTACGAAAAAAGATGGGATGGCGAAAACGGTAGGCGATCAAATTATTGTCCGTAACTTTCATGAATGGTTGAAACATGATTTAAAAATATCAGAACAACAAATTCCGTATATATTAGAGAAAATAGATAAAAAAGAAGCCATTTTGCCAATGTATGATGCTATTTTAGTTGATGAAGGACAAGATTTTTCTTCGGACTGGTTGGCGCTGATTAGTAAATTATTAAATCCAGCAACAAAATCGCTTCTTCTTGTAGAAGATCGAGCACAAACAATTTATAAACGAAAACGATCGTATGTACAAGATACAGGATTAAGTTTTCAAGGACGTTCTAAGGTGTTGACGATTAATTATCGAAATACGGCACAAATCGTGAAATTTGCATGGGATTTTTATCGTGAGCATTCGGTACTAAGCAATAAAGTGGCTCAACGCGAGTTTGAAGGGGAAATTATCGCCCCGCAAAGTACGCGGCGGAAAGGGCCGGAGCCGGCAATTGTAAAAGCAACGAACTTTGGGGAAGAGATGAAATTTGTTGCGAAGCAAATGAAACGATTGCGTGAAGAAAGAAACGTGCCGTATTCCGAAATGCTTATTTTGTATCGAGTGAAACGAACGCATAAACAAAACATCATCGATGTCATCAAGCGAACGTTGGAAAAAGAGCAAATCCCTTATTATTGGCTCGCGGAAGATGAAACAACAAAGCGAAAATTTTCCCGCGATGAAGAAACCGTTAAAATTAGCACAATTGAAAGTAGTAAAGGACTTGATTTTCAAGCGGTGTTTATTGTCAATGTGGACAACATGCCATTTGCACTCGAAGAAGACCGTGAACGGGAAGTATCGTTATTGTATATCGGCATGACAAGGGCGAAAGAATACTTATGTTTGTCTTATTCAGGAGAGTCCGAATTCACACGGTATTTCGAGCAAATTCGCACGAGCAGATTGCAGAAGAAAAAGGAAGAAAACGTAAATGGTTCGTAACTTTGTTCTTTTGAAAGGAGAATTTCATGAGACGATCCGAAATAACCTTAGATACATTATACGACCGCGAAGAACAACTTCTTGAAGAGCTAAATAGCGGTGAGGCAAAAGATTGGGTTTATTATGAAATTGTCGATGTGTATGAGAAAATGGTCCGTTACTTATCCCGTTGTTCAGCAGAGGAAAAAGAGGAACATGGGTTTGAGTATGTGAAAAAACAGCTTGTGAGTTATTTGATTCATTATGGAACATATTTGAAAACACAGCTTAGAAAAGACGAGCGTGTGGCGAAAACAGCGTTTCAAAAAGCGTTGAGATATGATTCGGAAAATCCGATTGCCTATTATCGTCTCGGGTTTTTAACGTATAACGAACAGCGCTACACAGAGGCGCTTCGTTATTTTGAACAAGCGCTTGAATATCAAAAGACGTATTCAAATCGCGAGTTTTGTTTAAATGAACGGCAGCTATATTATGCGCATCTTTATTTGGCGAATAGCGCCTTGTTTATCGCGGAAAAAACGTATCAATCAGTAGCGCAATTTCCTGATTACATAAGTGATCAAGAGAAACCTGCGGAACTTTCGTTTTTGCATGAATGGTTGCAGCGAAATGAAAACATTTTAACGATGCAAGCATTTACGAAATGGACGGCGAGCGGAAAAGAATATTGTTCAAAAGAACAATGTGAACAAGTGATGATGAATCCCCCTAAAAATACAGTCGTTCTTTATTTTTCCGATCGCGAAAATGTTGTATCGTATCACGGTAGCGAAGTATGTTTGCCACGCGATCCTTCGGAAATGCTTTGTTATTTTTTAGTGGAAACAAACAAAGAGCGTCCGGCAACGAAATATGATATGGAGGTATTTTTCCAATCGAGACGGAATGGGGACATTCCTACAAATACGTTCGTTCAAAAAGTAAAGCGTCTTCGGGAAAAGCTAGGCCGTATTGGAGTACCTCCGACCCTCGACTCATGCCCATGTCGAGGGGAAACGGCCTACTATTATAACGGGCTTGTCGATTATATCATTATGTATCGCAGTGATTATACGTTTATGTTTGACGATGAATGGTGATGACATGTGTGTCATCGCTCTTTTTTTATATTGAACTTGTAAATAACGAAAAGGAGTGATGACGCCATGAAAACGTGGAACCAATTATTTATTCGTCAAGGTTTTATTTTAGAGGAAAAAAGTCCAAATGAGTTTATTTGCACAAATGAGAAAAAAGAAAACGTCGAGTTTTTATTGAAAAGTTTGGACGTAGCGAATGTCGATTATACGTTTTGGAACGATGTATTAACGATTGATAATCCGCCGATTAGCGAAAAACAATGGTTAGAAGCAGTGGATTTTCGTGGGCGCGGAGTTAGCGAGATAATAGGGCTAGAAGAGCCGAAAGTGTTTGAGTTGGATACGTATATTAGTGGCGTGATTCGTGAGTTAAACCGTCTTGGCTTATATACTATTGCTTGTTGTGATGGCCATGAGAAGAGACAACCACATATATATTTTCATAAAGAAACAAACATGGAGAAAGTCATGAAGTTGTTCCGTGCGCTGCGCGTCAATGTTCATTTATCACAGTCTCGTTCTCATCGGGTGGCGTTTCGGATGAACAGAGAGCAGCTTCTTGATCTCGCGGAGAACATGCGGAAAGTACAAATCGATTGGTTAGAACAAGAAGAACAATATATTCAAAAAATGGTTTTCCTTCAAGAGCTTGAACAATTGCTTAGCGTCTCAGGGGAAAGTGGCAATGAAGAAGACATTCGCGCTGTCGTGTATGAAAAACTGAAGCCATATGTCGATCATATCACAGTGGATCGATATGGGAATTTGCTGGCGCAAAAGACGTACAAAACAGGACGCGGACCGACGATTTTGTTGAACGCTCATTTAGATACGGTAGAAGCATTTGCGCCAGGAAGAACAATTGTGAAACAAGGAGCGATTTGGTCAAGTAGTGAAGGAATTTTAGGAGCGGATGATCGCGCTGGGGTGGCTGTGTTGCTTGAAATTGCGAAATGGCTTGACACATCTTCGTTTAACGGAACGATAAAATTTGTTTTTACCGTAGAAGAAGAGTGCGGACTTGTTGGAGCGCGGAATCTAGAGGAATATTTTTTATGGGACGTTGATGCAGCGATTGTTGTTGATCGGCGGGGAAGTGGGGATATCGTCACATCATGTAGCACCATTCAGCCGTTTTGCGATATTCGCTACGGACAGTTTTTTGAACAAGTAGCTCGTGACATTGGATTAACTCATTGGACATGTACGGCTGGTAGAAGTAGCGATACGAGAATTTGGGCAGAACATGGCATTCAAAGCGTAAACTTATCTGCAGGATATGAGTGGGAACATACAGACGACGAAATATTAAATACGGATGCTTGTTATGGAACGGTGCAACTCATTCAAGCAGTGCTTAATCAATGGCGAGACTTTTCAACAATGTTGCGCAATTTGCGTCGTGGTGATCGAAACGATGTATGTTATGTTGGTCGAAATGATTTACGTCGTGTCGATCGAAAAGTTGTCAAAGTGGAAAGAGTGTCAAAAGTGAAATCGAAGCAGATGGAATGATCGATTTTGCGTTATGAAAAGGACGTCGCTTAGGCGTCCTTTTTTGGTACCATGAAAAGTTTAGCAAATAAATTTAATGACCGTATGTCCTGTTTATGAAAATTTATAGTAAAATGGAAAAAAGTATTCAAAAGGCGAAAGTATGTTTCAAAAAGAAAGGAAGATGTGTATGAAAAGTTTACTTTTTTGGGCGCTTATCGGTGCAAGTATTGGAGTTTTTCTAAACGTAGTGCATGCCCAACTTCCTAAGTCGATCGAAATTGGCATAATTATTTTGATTGTGATGGGGATTGGTTGTTATCATATGTATATTCTTTTTTGGACAAAAAACGTGAATTTAGTTGAAGGTTATGTGAAAAAAAGAATAAAACATCCATATTATGCATTAACGAGAGCATTAGTACATAAGCAGTTTGAACAAGCTGAACAATATGCCGAACAACTAAAGAAAGGTTATGAAGAAGCCAAAAAGCTAGCCCTTGTCCATATATACATAGAGAAGGGAGAATTAGAGGAGGCCGAACGTGTGGCGAATGATATTCAAAACGAGACAGCCCGTTATTATAATCAAGCATTGATTGCCCTGTTGCGAGGACAGGAAGATCGGTTCGAGAATTTGAAACAGAAAGTAAAAAAACACCCTTTTTGTTATGTATTAGAAGCGGAAAGGGCGTTTCGAAATGGCGATCAAAAAGAAGCTGAGCGATATGGAAATCTAGCCATTTCTACTTCACGTGGACTTCAACGGTATGTGCTTGTTCGTTCGTTAGAACACCAACAAAATCATCCAAACCGCCAAACGTTTTTCTAATTAACATAGTCGATATAAATTAGTGAGTAAGGATGATACAGACGCATGTACATAAACAACGTATTTGCACAAATTGTGTTTAGTCTTTTATCTTTCCTGCTTGGGATTAGCGGGATTTTTAGACTAACTGATCCGACGGGCTCATTTGACCGAGTACTCGGCTTGCTTCTTGTCGTATTCGGTTTTCCAGGTGCTTTTATAGGCATAAAAAAGTGGTGGGAAGATCGGAAGCTAAGAAAAAAGCAGAAAAGATAGCAAATACACTATAATAAAAACATGTGGAAAGGAGTGTATTTATGTGAGCCATTCATTGGAAAACTACAAAGAATCAATTGTTTTGTCATATCAATATGCGTTTCGCTTATTGCTTCATTTGAAAAATGTCATTGCTGCTTCTAAGCAAATTCCAGCGGAAGATGAGTTAATGAAAGAAGTATATCGAGATTCAATCGTAAAGAAATATGAAATTCTCGAAGATCAACTTTGGAAGTTGTTGTCGAAAATTTTTAAAGCGTCTGGGTTAGAATTACACAGTCCGAGGGCGTGCTATCGGCAAGCTTTTAAAGAAGGATGGATTGAACATATTGACATATGGAACGATATGTTAAGTTCTCGTAATGCAACGGCACATGTATATAATGAAGAAGATTATGAGCAAATTAAGCAAAAAATTGTTGATGAATACGTCCAACCAATTGAAGCGCTGTTGCAAAAAATTAAAGAAGAAGTGATCGATCGTGACAACATATGGAATTAGCCGAAACGTATTTGAACGCTTATTGGCATATTTTCGAAGTGAAGAAGAGATCCAACGAGTTGTTTTATTCGGTTCGCGGGCAAAAGGGACGGCGCGTTACAACTCCGATATTGACTTGTGCATTGATTATACAGGAAAGCAAAAATGGAAAGTCATTGATGCAATCGATGAAATTGTTGGCATTTATTCGTTCGATGTGCTGTTTTTTGATTCATTGAATAAAGAGATCGCGCGGCAAATTGATCGTGACGGAATCGTTATTTATGAGAGATGAGCTGATATATCGGTTATGTCAAAAGGAGAAAATGTAAAAATGAATAAACCTAACTTATTTTCGTACGCCACAAGTGAGCTATCACAAGATGCTTTTTTATGCTGGTTAATGAATTGGGCAAGTCATGAATTTTCCGAGATAAATCCACCATTGCATGACATAGGGAAAAAATTTATTGAGGCGATATTTCGCAAGCATGGGCAATCTTGTCCAAACATCGAGCACATTTCCATTACTAGACAGGTCGACGGTTTAGATATATTAGTTGTTATCAATCACAAATATGCCATTCTCATTGAGGATAAGACATATACTCGAGATCACACGAATCAACTCGCGCGATATCGTGTGGCGGTAGAAAAGCGAGGGTATCATCATCAACTTCCTATCTACTATAAAATAGGTAATCAAAGCAATTACGATACAGTGGTAGCAGCAGGGTACAAGCCGTTTTTAGGGAAAGATATGTTAGCGATTTTACAAGAGGGATATAAACGAAACATCACAGATTCCATATTCAATGACTATTATCAACATTTGTTATCGATTGAAGAAGCTTATAACAAATACAAAACAGCTCCTTTACATGAATGGAAAGGGCTTGCATGGCAAGGGTTTTATGGTGAACTTCAAAACGCTGGTATTTTAGGGGAGTGGGATTATGTTTCTAACCCACAAGGTGGTTTTTATGGATTTTGGTGGCATTGGAAAAACGGAGGTGATTGTCAGCTCTATTTGCAACTAGAACAAGAAAAATTATGTGTTAAAATTGAAGTAGCTGACAAAGAAAAAAGGGCGTATCTTCGTACGAATTGGTGCCAGAAAGTGCTCGAGAAATCGAGGGATTTTCAACTACATGTGAAGAAGCCAAGTCGATTCGGAAACGGAAGATATATGACGGTGGCAGTTTTAGAAAACTATATAATAGCAAACAAAGATGGGATACTTGATTTGACAAGTACGATCGATGTTCTTAGACGTGCTGAAAAATTGCTTGATGCATTAACAGTTGTTCATACTAACCAATAAAAAAGCAGGGGAGACGATCGTCCACCTGCTTTTTCTCCTTTAAATCGTAACCGATGTTTTTGTTTTTTTCCGAAGATCGAATCGGTCGGCGTTCATGACTTTCACCCAAGCTTGAATAAAGTCGCGGACAAATTTTTCTTTGTTGTCGTCTTGGGCGTAAAATTCAGCGTAGGAGCGAAGGATCGAGTTTGATCCGAAAATTAAATCTACACGAGTGGCGGTCCAACGAACAGCCTTCGTTTTCCGGTCGCGAATGTCATACAAGCCATCTTCCCTTGGTACCCATTCATAGTTCATATCGACAAGATGAACAAAGAAATCGTTTGTTAGCACCCCGATGCGATCCGTAAATACACCGTGAGGAAGATCGCGATACGTTGCTCCTAACACACGCAAGCCACCGACTAATACCGTCATCTCTGGGGCGGTTAAGCCGAGCAATTGGGCTTTGTCGACAAGCAGTTCCTCAGGGCCGACGCGATATTTTTTCTTTTCATAGTTGCGGAATCCGTCAGCGAACGGTTCTAATACGGCAAAGCTTTCCACATCCGTTTGTTCCTCCGTAGCATCACCTCGTCCTGGCATAAACGGTACGTGGATGTCAAACCCAGCATCGCGGGCTGCTTTCTCGACTGCTGCACTGCCGCCGAGTACGATTAAATCAGCGATGCTTACTTTTTTAGGGAGCGCGCGTTGAATGTCTTCATAAACCGCAAGCACTTTCGCAAGTCGCTCTGGTTCGTTCACTTCCCAATCTTTTTGTGGCGCGAGCCGAATGCGCGCACCGTTCGCTCCACCACGCTTATCGGAGTTACGGAACGTGCTAGCGGAAGCCCAAGCCGTTTTCACAAGCTCGCTAATCGTTAATCCTGAATGTAAAATTTCCGTTTTGATGTCTTCGATTTCTGCATCCGTTAATTCAACATCTGTTTCTGGAATCGGGTCTTGCCAAATGAAATCTTCTTTCGGCACTTCTGGGCCAAGATATCTCGTTTTCGGCCCCATGTCGCGATGAATGAGCTTAAACCATGCACGAGCAAACGCATCTGCAAATTCTTCTGGATGTTCATAAAAGCGACGAGCAATTTTTTCATATATTGGATCAAAGCGCAACGCTAAATCGGTCGTCAACATCATCGGCGGCACTTTCACATTGGCATCTTCGACATCAGGCGCTAAATGTTCTTCTTTTATATTCACCGCTTCCCATTGATACGCACCAGCTGGACTTTTCGTCAACTTCCATTCATATTCAAAAAGCAATTGTAAATAGCTATTATCCCATTGCGTAGGTGTTGGCGTCCAAGCACCTTCCAGACCGCTTGTAATCGTATCGCGCCCGTTCCCTTTTCCGTACGAGCTAAGCCATCCTAACCCTTGCGCTTCAATCGGAGCCGCTTCTGGTTCAGGACCGACATGCGATGCAGCACCAGCTCCATGCGCCTTCCCAAACGTATGGCCGCCTGCGATGAGCGCCACAGTTTCTTCGTCGCTCATTCCCATTCGTTTAAACGTCTCGCGAATGTCACGCGCCGCCGCAAGCGGATCTGGGTTGCCGTCAGGACCTTCTGGATTGACATAAATCAGCCCCATTTGAACGGCGGCAAGCGGATTTTCTAATTCGCGGTCGCCTGTATAGCGTTCTGAGGCGAGCCATTCTTTTTCCGCCCCCCAATAAATGTCTTCTTCTGGGTGCCATACGTCCTCTCTGCCAGCGCCAAAACCGATCGTTTTTCCACCCATAGACTCAATCGCCACGTTGCCAGCTAACACAATTAAATCCGCCCAAGAAATTTTATTGCCGTATTTTTGTTTAATCGGCCACAACAGGCGACGTGCTTTATCTAAGTTCGCGTTGTCTGGCCAACTGTTTAACGGTGCAAACCGTTGCGTACCTGTGGAAGCGCCGCCTCGTCCGTCGCCAATGCGATATGTTCCTGCAGAATGCCAAGCCATGCGGATAAACAGTGGGCCGTAATGTCCGTAGTCGGCAGGCCACCAATCTTGGCTTGTCGTCATGAGTTTACGCAAATCTTCTTTTAACGCCCAATAGTCAAGTGTTTGAAATTGTTCCGCATAATCGAACGTTTCGTCATGGGGATTCGTTTTTCGATCATGTTGATGAAGAATGCTTACATTCAGTTGGTTCGGCCACCAGTCTTTGTTTGTTGTTTTGTTTGAAGTATGATTCGTCACACTTCCATGGAACGGGCATTTGTTTTCCATTCTTTTATTCTCCTTTCCTACATATAAATGAAATATGATGCTAGGTGTTCACTCGTTGAGAGTGATAATAATTAGTACATTAGAATTATACTAAATTAATATTTAATAGTAAAGTAAAAATGATATTTTTATTTAAAAATTAGTAACTATTCAGCCACATCATAAAGTGAGCTGAATATTTTTTTCTTTCCTTGTCTATGATGTGAATATTGATAGACAAGGAGGTGAATCGCATGTTGACGGTACAACAAGCTGTATTTACGGTTGAGAGCTTAATGGGCAAAGTCCAACAACAAAAACAGCTCATTCATCAACTCATTCAAGAAAATGAACATTTGCGTCAAGAAAACAAACAGCTACGTAAAGAAAATGAACAACTGACATATCGCGTTCAAGAGCTGGAAGCACGCACGAAAAAAAACAGCTCTAATAGCCATCTGCCCCCATCTTCTGACCGTTTCGAGAAAAAGCGCTCCTCTCGTGAACCGTCTGGCAAAAAGCCTGGCGGACAGGAGGGACATGAGGGAACGACGCTCTGTCAAGTGGAACATCCACACCATCGTGTCGTTCATCGCGTCCATACGTGTCAAGGATGTGGGGCTTCTTTACGTGACGTAAAACCGTTCAAAGTCGATGTCCGTCAAGTGTTTGATCTGCCTCCCGTGACGATGGAAGTCACACAACATGAACGCGAAGTGAAATCATGCCCGCACTGTCGGTGCGTACAACAAGCCGAGTTCCCATCACACGTCACCAATCATGTGCAATATGGTCCACGGCTCACGGCGCTTGTCGTGTATTTATACAATATACAAATGATTCCATATCAACGTTTACGTGACATGATGGAAGAGTTATATCAACATCCGATCAGCACAGGAACACTTGTCAATATGGTCAAACGAGGACGCGAAGCACTCGAACCAAACATGGACATCATCGAGGAAGCATTGCTTCCATCGGATATCTTGCATGTGGATGAAACGAGCTTGCGGATCGATGGCAAACAGGCCTGGGTTCATGTCGCCTGTACATCTGCATATACATACTTAGCTCCTCACGCTTCTCGTGGAAAGAAAGCAACCGATGAAATCGGGATTCTTCCACAATATAAAGGAACGATGATGCATGATGCATTCGGTACGTATCCCAGATACACCGAAGCCACGCATGCCCTTTGTCATGCCCATCATTTACGTGACTTGAAAGGGTTCATCGAACAAGGGCATACATGGGCAAAACGGATGACCACGTTTCTATTATCCGCCAAACAAGTGGTCGAACAACATGGTGGCTTTCTTCCTGAAGAAGAAGCGAAACGTTGGGAGCGCGTGTATGATCGCATACTCGCGAAAGCGCAACATCGGTTGGAAGGGATGACACCGTTGCCAAAAAAAGCGCTCTCCTTCATTCGGCGACTTCAAAAACGGAAGGAAGAAGCGCTGCGCTTTTTGCGTGAAGCTCACGTTCCCTTTGACAACAACCAAGCCGAACGAGATCTTCGCATGGTCAAAGTCAAAGAGAACATCTCAGGGACGTTTCGTCAGGAAACGTTCGCGCAGTCGTTTTGCATCGCAAGAAGCATCGTTTCCACACTCACAAAGCACGAAAAAAACGTGTGGGACTCGTTGTGTCTTCTGTTGACAGGTGAAACGATAGATCGTGTTCTTTCCGCTACGTAGGGCATTTTCTATGACAGAAATGCCCTATTTGTGCTGGGCTTTTTACACACTAGCACGGGGGTGAATAGTTACAAAAATTATAAAAATCCCCCATTTCATTCTGTTTGCAGAATAAAATGGGGGATTTATACGTTCACATCCGCATTTCCGTTCATCGTTTCACTCCAATCTTTAATGTTGTAGCATATGTTTGACTTGTTCAGTTGTCAAGTTGCGAATAAATTCGATTAAGTCAATTGCCTCGATTCCGAATTCATTACATTTTTCAACGTATCTTTGGTAAGCTTTAGTATACATCTCCATAAACAAAACCCCTTTCGCACGTTTCTTTTGTTAGTTATATTGTATTATAACAGACTTAAAAAATCAATAACTGTTATATAATTATTTTATATTTATACAATGGTTAATTTTTGTAATAATATAGTCAAATCTTTTTGAATATCATGTGAAATTTCGAACAAATTTGGTTTGAATAATACAAAAAGTGGTATGATAAAAGTGTAATAATTATAAAAAATTATAAATAAGGAGAGATGCAACATGGTAGTAAAATGGTTACGTGAGCATGTAAGCGCAGCGGCCGTTTTGACAGTGTTTCGTTTGTATCTCGGTTATGAATGGTTTATGGCGGGATGGCATAAAGTAACAGGAGGATTTGATGCGACAGGATTTTTAAAAGGAGCACTTAGTAAAGCAACAGGGGAGCATCCAGCAGTACAAGGATGGTGGGCGTCTTTTATTGAACATGTTGCATTACCAAACGTTAGTTTTTTCAATTTTCTTGTACCATGGGGTGAGGTGCTCGTTGGAATTGCGTTGCTTTTAGGTGTGTTTACAACATTTTCTGCTTTGATGGGTGCTGTAATGAATTTTGCATTTATGTTTTCGGGTACAACAAGCACAAACCCGCAAATGGTTTTGTTAACATGTTTCATTCTTGTTGCAGGGGCGAATGCAGGAAAGTTCGGGCTTGATCGTTGGGTAATTCCGTATCTTCGTAAATATGTGAGTGAATATCAGAATAAGCGAAAAATCGCATCGACTTCTTAAATAAAAAAAGAAGACGGCCATACGCATCTTGTTGCGTGGCCGTTTTTTGTTTTAAGTAATTTTCACATGTAAGTAGTAGAATGAAAATGTTTGTAGTACAATAGAGTAGGCAAATGAAAGAGATTATACATATTTTACCGTTTTAGAAAGGATGGACATACATGCATGTAATAGAGTTAATTAAAGCGCTCATTTTAGGACTAGTTGAAGGAGCGACAGAGTTTGCGCCTGTTTCGTCGACTGGTCATATGATTATCGTTGATGATATGTGGCTAAAGTCAAGTGAGTTTTTAGGGAAGTATGGGGCGAATACGTTTAAAGTCGTCATTCAGCTCGGTTCGGTTTTAGCTGCCGTTGTGGTGTTTAAAGATAAATTTTTCGAATTGCTTTATTTACGAAAAAGCGAAGTGAGAACAGGACCGCGTTTGACGCTTATGCACATTTTTATCGGTCTTTTACCTGCTGGTGTGTTAGGTGTTTTATTTGAAGACTATATTGATGAACATTTGTTTTCGACGGAAACGGTGCTCATTGGGCTCGTGCTTGGAGCATTGTTGATGATCGCAGCAGACCGTTTCGGAAAACGAACGAAAGTAGCGCAAACAGTAGATGATATAACGTATAAACAAGCATTCATTGTCGGTCTCGTTCAATGTTTATCCCTTTGGCCAGGGTTTTCACGTTCGGGGTCGACCATTTCAGGTGGCGTACTTGTCGGAATGAGCCATCGCGCAGCAGCTGATTTTACATTTATTATGGCGGTGCCAATTATGGCTGGAGCAAGCTTTATTTCGTTGTTGAAAAACTGGCAGTACATCACAGTGGATGCTTTACCATTTTTCATTGTCGGTTTTATTAGTGCTTTTGTTTTTGCTTTGTTAGCGATTCGCTTTTTCTTGCGTTTAATTAATCGTGTTCGCCTTGTGCCATTTGCCATTTATCGCATCGTGCTTGCGGCAGTTATTTATATGGTTTATTTTGCGTAACAAAAAAAGGCTCCTTGCGCGGGAGCCTTTATACATTTAGCTGTTTTATCACTTTTGCTGGGTTGCCGCCGACGACAACGTGATCGGGAACGTCTTTTGTGACAACCGCACCGGAAGCGATGACAACGTTATTTCCGATTTTTACTCCTGGATTAATGATTGCCCCGCCACCGATCCATACATGATCACCGATGGAAACGGGCGCTCCGTACTCTAATCCTGATATTCTTTCCGTTGGATCAATTGGATGGGTAGCTGTATAAATGTGGACACCGGGACCGATAAGGCAGTTATCTCCGATGTGAATGTGACATACATCTAAAAAGACGCAATGAAAATTGGCGAAAAAGTTTTCCCCGACATAAATATTATATCCGTAATCGCAATAAAAAGG
This sequence comes from Anoxybacillus gonensis, assembly GCF_001187595.1. Classification (GTDB taxonomy): domain Bacteria; phylum Bacillota; class Bacilli; order Bacillales; family Anoxybacillaceae; genus Anoxybacillus; species Anoxybacillus gonensis. The sequence goes on along the minus strand of NZ_CP012152.1, from coordinate 1,620,202 downwards.
GGGCTCAATATATAAGTTTTCCCCTGTTGAGCCAAATAGTTCTTTCAATAAGGAAACACGTCGTTCATGTTCCGTTTCTAACGTTTGATTAAATAGCCTTGTTAAGCGACGAGCATGTTCGCGTTCTTTCAGTAACTCTGGATCTGTGGCACGGTATAATTGACCGCTTAACATTTTTTCTTTTTCGGACTTCATCTTTTTCACTCCTTTATTTTCCTATTTTCATTGTACCATACCAAAGCGCTATGTTTAAAAAAATCGTCAAAAACGCGCGAACGCATGATGAAAAAATAAGCCTATAATGAATGTGAAAAATAACACGAAAAGCTGGTGATGAAATATGCATGAACATGCGCTTGCGGTAGATTATAACGAACATCCGTTTATTGTCATTTGGGAAGTGACAAGAGCTTGCCAGTTAAAATGTGTACATTGTCGCGCCGATGCTCAACCGATCCCTGATCCGCGTGAGTTGACGCACGAAGAAGGGCTTCGGCTTATCGATGACATATATGAAATGAACAATCCAATGCTTGTGTTTACAGGCGGGGACTGTATGATGCGCGAAGATTTGTTTGAACTTGCATCGTATGCGATTAAAAAAGGGATGCGCGTTTCGATCACACCGAGTGCGACACCAAATGTGACGAAAGAAAAAATGAAAAAAGCGAAAGAGATTGGACTGTCACGCTGGGCATTTAGTTTAGATGGACCGACGGCTGACATTCATGATCGATTTCGCGGTACACCAGGTTCGTTTGATTTCACGATTGAAAACATTCGTTATTTAAATGAGCTACATATGCCATTGCAAATTAATACAGTCATTTCGCGTTATAACTATAATCATTTAGAACAAATGGCGAAATTAGTTGCAGAGTTAAAGGCAGTGATGTGGTACATTTTTTTACTCGTGCCAACCGGGCGAGGACAAATGGGCGATTGCATTAGCCCAGAGGAACATGAACAAGTATTTCGTTGGTTGTATGAGTTAAGTAAAACAGCACCGTATGATATCAAAACGACAGCAGCGCAACATTATCGTCGTGTTGTCATTCAACAAAAAATGCGCGAAAAACGAATTGCAGCAGGGGATATTCGTTATGAGCATGCGATAACTACAGATCATGCTTCGATGATTGACGGCTTAAAACGAGCGCCAAAAGGCGTCAATGACGGCAACGGTTTCGTTTTTGTTTCGCATACAGGAGATGTGATGCCAAGCGGCTTGCTTCCGATCGTATGCGGCAACGTGCGTGAGCAATCGTTATCGCATATTTATCGTGAATCGGAAGTGATGAAACAGTTGCGTCAGCCAGACTTATATAAAGGAAAATGTGGCATTTGTGAGTTCCGCTACGTTTGCGGTGGATCGCGTGCCCGCGCCTATGCAGTGACAGGTGATTATATGGAAAGTGAACCGTTTTGTGTATACGTTCCTTTAGGGATGAGAAAAGAAAAAACCCGAACGGTGTTCGCTTAATGCGGACGCTGTTCGGGTTTATGTATGCTAAAAATCAAAATGATCTGGGTCTGGGCCGATGCGGCGGTTTTCGTTTAGCGCGTCAATCGCATCCATTTCTTCTTTTGTTAAAGTAAAGTCAAAAATGTTTGCATTTTGAGCAATTCGTTGAGGCGTGACAGACTTTGGAATAGTGACGACTTCGTGTTGCAAGTCCCAACGTAAAATCACTTGAGCTGGTGTTTTATTGTATTTTTGTGCTATGTCGACAAGCGTTGGTTCGTTTAACAGCTCGCCGCCGCGCATAAGTGGTGACCACGCTTCTAATTGAATCTGATGCTGCTTACAAAATGCAAGAAGCTCTTTTTGTGTTAAACGTGGATGAAACTCCACTTGGTTGACCATCGGTTTTATTTCGCAATCAGCAAAAATATCTTCTAAATGATGAATTTGGAAGTTGCTCACTCCGATCGCACGCACGAAGCCATCTTTATACAACTTTTCGAGCGCCTTGTACGTTTCTTTATATTTTTCTTTGACAGGCCAGTGAACTAAATACAAATCAATATAATCAAAGCCGAGTTTTTTTAGGCTCGTATGAAACGCTTTTAATGTTGATTCGTATCCTTGGTCGGAATTCCATACTTTTGTTGTGACAAAAATTTCTTCACGACGAATGCCCGACTCGCGAATCGCTTGGCCGACTCCTTCTTCATTTTCATAAAATGCAGCCGTATCAATATGACGATATCCGATTTCAAGCGCTGTGCGAACAGAACGAATGACTTCCTCGCCTTCTTGCACTTTATAAACCCCTAAGCCAAGCCATGGCATACGAACGCCGTTATGTAACGTTGCAGCATCTTGTAAACTTTTCATCTCTATGCTCCTTTCCAATATTTTTCCCTTTTATTATGAAATGGATTGTATGAGAAAGCAAAACATATGCTCATTTGGAAGGAGCTACAAATTTAAGTCACGATAGTTTGGATGATGTTTTAACAGCTCAGAGACAGTGACAAATGTATATCCTTTTTCTTTTAAAATTGGTAAAATTTCTTTTAATGCTTGAACAGTTTGTTTTCGGCTACCGCTTCCGTGATCGTGAAACAAAATAATTTGTCCAGGCTGAATATGTTGAACGACACGGCGGACAATTCGTCTTGTCCCAGGATTTTGCCAGTCATATGTGTCTTGATGTTTTGACCACATGACGACAGTATATCCTCGTTGTTTAGCGATGTCTATGATCTGTTTGTTGTAGTAGCCGAGTGGGGGCCGAAATAACGTCGGGCGTTTTCCGGTAATGTCATATAGCACATCCTCGCTTTTTTTTATTTCTTCCTCAATCGTTTGTTTAGATTTGCCGCGAAAATCAAGATGCTTATACGTATGATTTGCAATTTCATGCCCTTCGTTCATTTGTCGCTTAATAATGTCAGGATATTTTTCAGCACGAAATCCAACGACGAAAAAAGTAGCTTTGGCGTCATATTGTTTTAAAATCGTTAAAATGTCAGGAGTGTATAATATGTCTGGCCCGTCGTCAAATGTAATCGCGACCATTTTTTCATCAGTCGGCACATTCCAAACAATATCATCATGTATTCGGTGAACAGGTGTTGTCGTGATGAGCAACAAAGACAAAAATAAGAAAAGTGCATTCATTTTTCATCCCCGCTTTTTTATATATCATGTGAAAAAAGTCGTTTTGTCATTCTCTTTTCCATACAAGACGTAGTAAAATAAAGATAATCAGGTCATGGGAAGGGATATCAATGAAAAAAATTGTTGGCATCATCGCATTTTTATTCGCACTTGTTGTGGGAGGAGTATATTTGTTTGCACAAGAAAGACAAACGGTGCGTGCAACGTGGCTTTGGAACCCATGGTTATTTGTGAAAGACGAAGATCGCGTCTTCTCTTTTTTACAGGAAAAACAAGTGAGCGATGTATACGTGCAAATCGACGAAGAAATCCCGATTGATACGTATCGTCAATTTGTTCGGCGTGCAACCGAAAAAGGTATTCGTGTGTATGCGCTCGATGGGGCGCCGAATTGGATTGAAAGTGGAGAAGGAATGGAACGCTTATTTGAATGGTTGACTAAATATGAAAGCGTTGCCGAGAAGAACGAAAAGTTTTTCGGTGTACACTTAGACGTTGAGCCGTACTTGCACGCATGGTGGCGGACGAATGAAGAAGGGGCGATCGCTTCGTATCAAACGGTGTTACAACGAGCACGTGAGCTTGCGAAAGAACGATCGCTACGGTTTGAAGTAGATATACCGTTTTGGTTTGATAGAGTACGGTATGGAAACAGCAATTTAGCGGAATGGGTGATTGCGAATACAGACGGTGTGACAATGATGGCATATCGCGATCAAGCAAGAGATATCATGAACATCGTAAAAAAAGAAATGCAAATAGCTAAAAAATACGGGAAACAAATTGTTGTAGGGGTTGAAACAGGACAAGTTGATGAAGGGGATGACGTTTCGTTTTTTGAAGAAGATGAGACGTATATGAACGAGCAATTGGCGATTGTTCAGAAGCACTACGCACGAACAAAAAGCTTTTCTGGCATCGCTGTGCATCATGTCGAGCAATGGATGAATAGGAACGGAAAAACAAGTGAAGGTGAGATAGATGAGTGAGCGTGAAGAAAAACAGCTGTATACGCTTGCAGAGTTTTTTGAGCTTGTCGGAGAACGACGAATGGAGTTGTACGAAGGTGTTCCTGTGCTCATGGCTCCAGCCTCATACGAACATGAGGGGGTTGTAGCGAATGTAATTGGGGAAATCACATTCGCGTTAAAAGGTAGCCATTGTTTTGTGTTTGGAAGCAATTTGCAAGTCGTGCTTCTTTTCCAAGATGAGCAAAAAGGAAAAGAAAATGTCACGGTGTTACCGGACATCTCAGTTGTTTGTGAGAAAGAGAAACTGCGCAATAAGCGTTGTTATGGCGCCCCAGACCTTGTTGTCGAAGTTCTTTCTCCAAGCACTGCAAGAAACGACCGATTATTAAAGCGTTATTACTATGAAAAAGCAGGGGTAAAGGAATATTGGATTGTTGATTATCAGCATCAGACGATTGAAAAATATGTCCTTTATAACGATCGTTTGCAACTAGAAGAAGTATATGATGCGCAAAACAATCATTTTGTCTCAACTTTGTTTCCAAATATACAGTTCTCTACACATGATATTTTTTCATTTTCTGATATATAAACAAAAAGGAAGGGGAAAATGTATGTCGAAACATACGAAGCACATTTATGAAGCAGAAAGACGAGTACAACAGGCAAAAGAAAAAATGGACAGCACGTATCGCTTAGCATACCATATTATGGCGCCGGTAAACTGGATGAACGACCCGAATGGGCTCATTCAATGGAACGGGGAGTACCATGTGTTTTATCAGTTTCATCCAGACAGCCCAAAGTGGGGGCCGATGCATTGGGGGCATGTGAAAAGTAAAGACCTTGTGCATTGGGAGCGTGCACCGATTGCACTTGCGCCGAGCGAATGGTACGACGAAGGCGGCTGTTTTTCAGGAAGCGCGGTAAATGACCAAGGAGTGCTAACCCTTATTTACACCGGAAATGTTTGGATGAACGAGGAGCAAACGGAACTGAAACAATATCAATGTATTGCAACAAGCAAAGATGGCATCCATTTTGAAAAAGACCCGAACAATCCGGTGCTTTCTGAGCCACCATTTGACTGCCAAGGGCATATTCGCGATCCGAAAGTGTGGAAACGTGGCGACGATTGGTATATGGTGCTTGGGACAAGAGAAGGAAACAACGGAAAAGTCGTTTTATACAAGTCGAACGATTTGCGCCATTGGGAATATGTCAACATCATTGCGCAAAGTGATGGCAACTTAGGCTATATGTGGGAGTGTCCAGATGTTTTCCGTTTGAACGGCAAAGATATTTTGTTGTTTTCACCGCAAGGAATCGAACCAGAAGGCGATCGCTTTCAAAACCTTCATCAAACAGGTTATGTTGTTGGTACGCTTGATTATGAAACGGGAAAACTAGCGCACGGAGCGTTTGAAGAGCTCGATAAAGGATTTGATTTTTACGCCGCGCAAACGTTTGAAGATGAGAAAGGTCGACGCATTTTGTTCGGTTGGATGGACATGTGGGAGTCGCAAATGCCGACGCAACAACACGGATGGGCAGGCGCGTTAACGATTCCGCGTCTTTTGGAATTGACAGATGACGAGAAACTGTTAATGAAGCCGGTGCCGGAATTACAATTATTGCGCCAAGAGCATATGCGTCTGAAATCGATCTCAGTAAAAGGAGAGGGCGGAACGTATACACTTCCATGGAAAGGGGATCGACTAGAGCTACTCGTTCGTTTTTCGGTAGCTGATTTTCAAGGAAATGCATTTGGTGTGAAAGTGCGCTGTGCGGAAGACGGAAGCGAAGAAACGATTTTCCGTTATGATGGAGAACAATCTATTGTCACATTTGACCGAAACCGCTCTGGAAAAGGCGAAGGCGGCACTCGTCGAGCGGCGCTAGATAAACAGGGAGATGTTGTTACGTTCCATTTCTTTATCGATCGTTCATCGGTCGAACTATTTGTCAACAACGGTCGACTTGTGATGACAGGAAGAATTTATCCATCCGAAACGAGCCAAGGAATCGAATTGTTCGCAGAAGGCGGGGACGTGACTGTCCTTTCTATCGATGCGTGGACATTGAAGGATATTTGGGGGGAAAAATAGGAGAGACGGTATACGAAGCCGTCTCTTTTCGTTTCCAACGGTTATCGTGTCCACATGAGAGGAATAGTATAAATGTATAAAGAAGAGATGGGGGATGATGATGGGACGATTTGTTATTTATATGATTGCATATGTCGTTATGGTCGTTGTGAATATCATTGCTGAGCGGCTTCCGTTAAATGGTCAGACGACAGGGGAAATATCGCGAAAAGTGGACGTCCTATTTACTCCGGCAGGGTATGTGTTTTCGATTTGGGGGCTCATTTACATCTTACTGGCAATTTGGATTTTAAGACAAGTTCCTTTTTCACGACGCGACTTGCCTATGTATCGTCAAGCGCTCGTCCCTTTTGTTATTAGCTGTATATTGAATGCGTTATGGATTGTTGTGTGGCATTATGAATATTTTTTCTTTTCGGTCATTGTGATGCTTTCTCTTCTTTTTACGCTGATCTCGTTATATACAGTGGTCAAACGTACGAATCCACATTTTTTTGATCTTTTGCCATTTTCTATTTATTTAAGTTGGATTAGTGTTGCAACGATTGCCAACATTTCATTTACTTTAAAATATAACGGTTGGGATGGAGTTGGATTATCTGATGCATTTTGGGCAATCGTGATGTTACTTATTGCGACAGCTTTAGCCTTTTTGTTCATGATCCGACAACGAGATAACATATATCCACTTGTATTTGTTTGGGCGTTTGTTGGCATCGGGGTGAAAAACCAAGGGACTGCGTCGCTTGTTGCATACGTTTCATTTTTGCTAGCAGGGGTTATATTAATTGGCACCGCATCTTTATACAAAGAAAAAACATAATCGCCCATACTTGCCTATGGGCGATTTATACATATTGACGTATTGCTTCATGAAATTGTTTTTGCATATCTTCGTCATGCAAAAGTTTTTTGAAGTTTGTTTTTGAAAATAAATATGTAGTGATGCTAGGGTCTTTTAACATATGTTTTATCGTATTTCGATCGAACGTTTTTTGTGGTGAAATAATTCCTATTTTTTGCAGATGTTTTAATTTTCGTTTTGCGGTGAGGAAATCAAACTGACCGAGCAACAAAAAATCTAACAATCCACCCAACATTTCAAAACATAACTCGAATAGCGTTCCCATCTTTCTCTCCGTCCTCTTTGCTATTTTTGATATATGATATCCTCTAATGTTTTTGCGTTATTTTTATTTAACGTACCAACATTTTCTGCGGGGGCATTACTTATAATCGTTGCTCCGATGTCCGTATGTTCAAACCATATGCGATACTGAATGACTTTCTCAGGCATCTGTTGTTTTCCTTGTTTAAATATGACAAGTTTCGCATCTTCTTGTCTGGCAATTTTCACTTCTATATATCGATTCCATTTGATTTGCTCACGTACGCGTTGTAACGACTCTAGTGTTTTTATGTCTGTTATTTCTTTTTCGGATGATGTTTTTCCATCAGTATAAATGATTACGTTCGCTTTTGTTATGACATCGTCCTCTTTCTGGATTAAGTAAAAAAGAAATATTCCGACTATTACCAAAAGAAACATCCACATATTCTTATGCATTTGATTTCCTCCATCTTCCTAATTGGATAATATTTTATCATGATCGACTAGTTTTTTGAACAAAGAAAATGTGAGAAGAAGTTTATAGAAGCAGAAGGGATTGAAATTTTGCAAAATCAAGAAAGCGATGTTTGATCTAAAAACGTATTTGATAAATATAGAAATACTCGATGCAAACATTGGAGCGATCATGCTAGTTCTCTATCACAACTCCACAGGTGCATATCGTCCCTCCACATTTTCTCCATATTTTTTCTGCTATAATGAAGAAAAACACCAATAAGGGAAGGAATTGTTTGTGCGAAAGCTTTCATTTAAGTTAGGGCTATTATTTTTTGTCTTTGTGCTAGGGGTTGAAACAGTTTTATTTGTGGCTTTATATGTGACGCTTGTTCATGCGAAGGTTGATGAAGAATTTGAACAATTACTAGCAAGAGGCAACAATCATCGGGCCGTGTTAGAAAGTCATTACGATGAAGTCACGTTAGAACATGTCGTCATGATGGAGTCGGAAGCGGAGACGGATGTCGTCATTACAGATGAGAAAGGAGACATTTTATATTTTTCCGATCACATTTTGCCGTTTGCCAAAAAAATCATTCCTCATGCCGATGCTCGCCACATTCCTCACAGCGGGATGGTTGTACAAAACAACTGGAAAAACGAATCGTATATTGCCACCGCTAGCCCGATTCGGATGGACGGCAAGACAAAAGGATATGTATATATGTTTCAGCGGACGGCTTCTATTCAAAATATGATTGCCAAATTAAAACACCATTTTCTCGTTGTCGGCATTGTTTCTGTCTTTTTGACGATTTTGACGATGTTTTTCTTATCAAGAGTCATTACGATTCCGCTTATTCGCATGAAACAAGCGACCGAAAAACTAAGCAAGGGAGATTTTTCTGTCCGTCTGCAAGTGAAAGGGGAGGACGAGCTAGCGCAACTCGGAAAAGCGATCCAAACACTTGCGACCGACTTAGAATATTTGAAAAAAGAACGAAACGAATTTTTAGCGAGCATTTCGCATGAACTGCGCACCCCGCTCACATATGTGAAAGGATATGCGGACGTTGCGCGCAGACCGAATATTGCTGAGGAAGAACGAGCGAAATATTTATCCATTATTTATGAAGAAGCAGAGCATATGCAAAAGCTAGTGAAAGATTTGTTTGAGCTTGCGAAAATGGATCAACATTCGTTTCAAATTAAGAAAGAACCAACTTCACTGTGCCTTTTTTTGAAAAAAATATACGAAAAAATGTATCCTGCATTTCACACGAAAAATATGTCGCTTGTCTACCGCTGTGAGGAAAACGTTACCGTTCATATCGATCAACAGCGGTTTGAACAAGTGATGATGAATCTTTTAGACAATGCGTTAAAATATTCTCGCCAAGGTTCTACTGTTTCTATTGACGTGAAAACAGAGAAAAAGAACGTGATCCTCATCATTTCTGATGAAGGAATCGGCATCCCTGAAAAAGATTTGCCACACATTTTTGAACGGTTTTATCGAGTCGATAAATCACGGTCACGAACAGGCGGGGGCACAGGGTTAGGTCTGGCGATTGCCAAAGAAATTGTCGAAGCGCATGGCGGTTCGATTCATGCGATAAGCGAATTCGGAAAGGGGACAAGCATCATCATTACGTTGCCGAGGGGGGAATGAAGGTGTATACCGTTTTACTGGTAGATGACGAAAAACGAATGTTGGATTTGTTAGAGCTGTATTTAATCCCAAACGGGTATCGTTGTGTGAAATGCGATTCAGGAGAGTCCGCTGTTCGCTATTTAGAAAATGACGAAGTAGACATCGTGTTGCTTGATGTGATGATGCCAGAGATGGACGGATGGGAGACGTGCAAACAAATCCGTAAATTTTCAAACGTCCCGATTATTATGGTTACCGCAAGAGATGCGACGACAGATGTTGTCCAAGGACTAAAAATCGGCGCGGACGACTATATTACAAAACCGTTTGACGAATCGGAATTGCTTGCGAGAATGGAGGCGGTATTGCGTCGTTCTGTAGGCAAACAAAAGAAACTCGAGTTTCACGGCTTAGTTTGGGATGAGGCGCAACATAAAGCCCAATATGCCGGGCACGATATTTTTCTCACGCCAAAAGAGTTTGCCATGCTAGGGCTTTTTCTCAAAAACCCAAACCGCGTATTTAGCCGCGAACAGCTGATCGTGACATTGTGGGGGTATAACGCCAATACAGAAGAACGGACAATTGATTCACATGTGAAAAATATTCGCGAAAAGCTCCGTCAAGCTGGTTTTCCGATTGATGAGTTTTTGCAAACGGTTTGGGGAGTCGGATATAAATGGAAGAGCAAGTAATTGCTTTATTTCATACGTACCCATCGATCGCTTTTCTTCTCAGCATTGGGATTAATATTGTAATTAGTATTTTAGGCGTTGTCCCGAGCGTCTTTCTTACGGCGGCTAACTTGGCGGTATTCGGTTTTTGGCAAGGCACGTTTTTATCGTTTATCGGAGAAGCAGTTGGTGCGATTGTGTCATTCTTGTTATATCGAAAAGGATTTCGCAAACTTTCGGAAACGAAATGGCTTTCCGATCCGAAAGTGAAACGTTTGCTTGAGGCAGAAGGGACAGAAGCCTTTTCTCTTGTTTTGTCTTTGCGTCTTCTTCCTTTTGTTCCGTCGGGGCTTGTGACGTTTGTGGCAGCGATTGGACGCATGTCACTCCTTCTTTTTCTGGTCGCCAGCTCGCTCGGAAAGCTGCCAGCACTTTTGTTAGAAGCATATTCGGTGTATCAAGTGATGAACTGGACGTGGCAAGGGAAAGTGATACTGACGCTTGTATCTACTTTTTTATTGATGTTTACTTGGAAGAAAATCACTCGAAAAAAGGCTTAAACGAATGAAAAAGAATGTGCGAAATCTAAATGATACAAAGGAGAGTCAACCATGACAAAAATGACGAAAGCAATCATCATTACATCATCCATTCTTCTTCTAAGCGCTTGTTCATCCTCCAACGAAAAAGAGCAAGCCTTTATTACAAGCAAAGAACAAGCAAAATCGAATGTATCTGTTACCAATAATCCTTTCTTTAAAGAAAAAAAAGAAGGAAAGATCGAGCATTTACATGGAATCGGTTATGCAGGCAACCAACATGCGATTTACTTTGCTACACATGAAGGTTTATTCGTTTACCAAAATAATAAGTGGTATGAAACGATCTCTAATAAACATGATTATATGGGCTTTTCGGCTACAGACGACGGCTTTTATTCATCAGGGCATCCGGAAGAAGGTTCATCTTTAGGAAATCCACTCGGTCTCGTGAAAAGTTTTGATAATGGACAAACATTGATGAATTTAGGATTTTATAAAGAATCTGATTTTCATTATATGACAGTTGGCTATAAAAGCCATACCATTTATGTTGTGAACCAAGAAGAAAATAAAACGCTCGGACAAGGGGTATTTTACAGTAAAGACGACGGCAAAACGTGGTCGCCAAGTCAATTGAACGGCCTGCCGCAAACTGCAGCGGGAACGATTGCAGCCCATCCAACGGACGAAAATATGGTTGGAATTAGTACATCGGAAGGAATTTTTGTTTCGAGAGATAATGGCAATACGTTTGAACGGTTCACTCGAAAAATCAATACGACCACGTTTGCGTTCCAAGAAAAATTCATTGTATTTGCAGCTGTAGAGAACGATAAACCTATCCTAATTAAACAATCATTAGACACAAAACAAGAGGAAGTTCTTTCCGTTCCTGCATTAGATGAAAAAGATCATATCATGTATATCACTTCTAATCCAGCAAATGACAACGAAATAGTAATTGCGACGATGAACGGGGATATTTTCATGACAAAAAATAACGGTGCAAGCTGGACAAAACTAGCATCGAAAGGGAAAATATAAAAAGACATGCGGGATAGCATGTCTTTTTGTTTACCTAATTCGCTCCACAATTTCTGCAAAATTCACTGCTACAATATAAACATCAGATTAAAGAAGAAGGTGAGAAGAAGGGTGTATTCGTTCTTGAGTCAAATCAGTAACCTTCTAAGTCAACCGTTTCTCAATATGGCAAATAGCATGACAGCGATTCCTATTTTGTCAGCCTTTATCCTTGGTATAGTGGGAGCGATGGCTCCGTGTCAACTCACTGGTAATTTAGGAGCGATCACGTTATACAGTAATCAGTCTTTGCAAAAAGGAATGGCTTGGAAAGAGTTGCTTTTATTTATTTTCGGTAAAATCATTGCTTTTTCCGGTTTAGGCCTGATTGTCTGGCTCATGGGGAAAGAGATTCAAAGTACGCTAACATTGTATTTTCCGTGGTTAAGAAAGCTTATAGGTCCCATTCTCATTCTTGTAGGCTTATATTTGTTAGGGCTTTTTAAAATGTATTGGAACGTTACCTTGTTCAAAGTGCCTGAGAGATGGCGAAAAGGAAAAATCGGTTCGTTTTTCATGGGATTTGGCTTTTCATTAGCTTTTTGTCCAACGATGTTTGTGCTGTTTTTTGTCACTCTCATGCCTCTCGTCTATTCAACGTCTTATGGGGTGCTATTACCGAGCATCTTTGCCGTTGGAACTTCTGTACCTGTTATTTTCTTTATCTTTGTCCTTTGGTACTTAGGATTTAGCGGCACTCTAATGAAAAAAGGAAGGCAGGTAGGGAGGATTGTTCAAAAAACAGCCGGAATCGTGATGGTTTTACTTGGTATATTAGATACGATCACTTATTGGTTTTAAAGTTAGGAAAAGGAGGGGAACTCAATGGGAATGTTTGGAGGTTCTTTCATGATGGTGGGGATCATGTTATTTTGGGTTGTATTAATCGCCGTTGGTTTTTATCTCTTATATCGTTTTATCAATGACCGGAAAGAAGAACTCTCTCCACTGGAGATATTGAAAGTACGATTAGCCAAAGGAGAGATTTCTTTGGAAGAGTTTGAACAGCTAGCGAAAAAATGTGAATAAATGATGAAAAGATGGTTGATAAGGATGATGTCAACCATCTCTTTTGTTGCTTTATATACCCATTACCGGTATAATGTAATCAGAGAGGTGATGTTTGATGAACCATTGTGAAGATCATAATATGGATAAAAAAATGGTTCCACGAACGGAACAGGAAATCGAAAGCATTATTAAGCGCTTGAAGCGCATTGAAGGACAAGTGCGCGGTGTGCAAAAAATGGTCGAAGACAATCGGTATTGCATCGATATTTTAGTGCAAATTTCCGCGATCACGGCAGCGTTAAATAAAGTAGGATTGAACTTGTTAGAACGCCATGTCAGCCATTGTGTGTCGAAAGCGATCCGCGAAGGAAGCGGTGAAGAATCCATTCGTGAAGTCATGGATGTCATTAAGCAATTTGCAAAGTAAGGGAGGGAAAGGTGGATGAGTGAACAAAGAACTGTGACACTGAAGGTGACCGGCATGACATGTGCCGCGTGTGCTAATCGGATTGAGAAAGTATTAAATAAGATGGATGGAGTAGAAGCCAATGTCAATTTGGCAATGGAAAAAGCAACGATTAAATATGATCCATCGAAGCAAATGATCGCCGATATCGAAACAAAAATCGAGAATTTGGGGTATGGCGTTGCGACAGAAAAGGTGACGCTTGATATTGAAGGCATGACATGTGCGGCATGTGCGACACGGATTGAAAAAGGGTTACATCGGATGGAGGGCGTGACAAACGCGACGGTAAACTTGGCGACAAACAGTGCGGTTGTCGAATACAAGGAAGGCGTTACATCTGTCGAAGACATTTTAGAGAAAATCAAAAAGCTTGGGTACAAAGGGCAAATTCGCACCGAGGAACAGGACGATGCTGGCCGGAAAGAAGAGCGGCTTAAACAAAAACAACGGCAACTCGCCATTTCCATCATCTTATCGTTGCCACTGCTTTATACGATGGTTGCCCATATGCCGTTTCATATCGGCTTGCCGATGCCGCATCTGTTGATGAATCCGTGGTTCCAGCTTCTTTTAGCGACACCCGTTCAGTTTTACATCGGCGGTCCTTTCTATGTCGGGGCATACCGGGCGTTACGAAACAAGAGCGCGAACATGGACGTCCTCGTGGCGCTTGGAACATCAGCCGCATACTTTTACAGCTTGTACGAAGCTTTTCGGACGTTTGGGAATCCTGCATATATGCCAAGATTGTATTTTGAAACAAGCGCTGTCTTGATTACGCTTGTGCTTGTCGGCAAATATTTTGAAGCGCTTGCGAAAGGGCGCACGACAGAAGCGATCTCTAAGTTGTTAAGCCTGCAGGCAAAAGAAGCGACTGTCATTCGACATGGGGAAGAAATAAAAGTTCCGCTCGAGGAAGTGGTGATCGGCGATACGATCGTTGTCAAGCCAGGAGAAAAAATCCCGGTAGACGGTACTGTCATCGCCGGAGCATCCTCCGTAGACGAATCGATGATTACCGGTGAATCGATTCCGGTTGATAAGAAGGAAGGCGACTATGTGATCGGGGCAACGATTAATACAAATGGGGTGCTGACTATTCGTGCAGAAAAAGTTGGGAAAGATACTGCACTTGCCAATATCATTAAAATCGTCGAAGAGGCGCAAGGGTCGAAAGCGCCGATTCAGCGAATGGCGGATACAATTTCCGGTATTTTCGTACCGATTGTTGTCGGAATTGCTCTGTTGTCTTTTATCGTTTGGTATTTCGTTGTGGCGCCAAACGATTTACCAAAAGCGCTCGAAGTCGCTATTGCCGTTCTCGTTATTGCGTGTCCATGTGCGCTTGGCCTTGCCACCCCAACGTCGATTATGGTCGGAACAGGGAAAGGAGCAGAACATGGCATTCTTTTTAAAGGAGGTGAGTACCTAGAAGGAACGCATAAAATCAATGCCGTATTATTGGATAAAACAGGAACAGTGACAAAAGGAAAACCAGAAGTGACAGATGTGTTGTCATTCCAAGAACATATGCTTGACTATGCCGTTTCGGCCGAGAGCGCTTCAGAACATCCGCTAGCGCAAGCGATTGTGGCGTACGGAAAAGCAAACGGAATTGTCGCGCAACCGTTGACGCATTTTTCTGCGCTCGTTGGACATGGAATTGAAGCAACGGTGAACGGAAAACACGTGCTCATCGGTACGCGCAAGTTAATGAACGAACGTGCGGTCGCTATTGCTGAACATGAGGAACAAATGAAAAAGCTTGAAAGCGAAGGAAAAACGGTCATGCTCGTTGCTATTGACGGACAGCTTGCCGGGATGATTGCCGTTGCAGACACGATCAAGGAAACGTCAAAACAAGCCATTGCGAGATTAAAACAAATGGGAATCGACGTGTATATGGTAACGGGAGACAATAAACGAACAGCTGAAGCAATTGCGAAACAAGTCGGCATTGAACACGTATACTCGGAAGTGCTGCCAGAAGATAAAGCGAACATCGTTGAGGATTTGCAAAAACAAGGAAAACAAGTCGCAATGGTCGGCGACGGCATTAATGACGCGCCAGCTCTGGCGAAAGCGGATATTGGAATGGCGATTGGCACTGGCGCAGATGTCGCGATCGAAACAGCGGACGTGACGCTTGTTGGCGGCGACCTGTTGCACATTCCAAAAGCGATTGAACTGAGCCGACAAACGATGCGCAACATTCGGCAAAACTTGTTTTGGGCATTATTTTATAATAGTGTTGGTATTCCAGTCGCTGCCGCTGGGCTATTACAACCGTGGATCGCTGGGGCAGCGATGGCATTTAGCTCTGTATCTGTTGTGACAAACGCGCTTCGTTTGAAGCGTGTGAAAATATAAACTAGGGAGGAATAGATGATGACGATTACATTACAAGTACAAGGAATGACATGCGGACATTGTAAAGCGGCGGTGACAAGCGCCCTTGAACAATTAGATGGTGTCAGCCGCGTCGAAGTGCATTTGCAAGAAGGTGCGGTCGATGTAGATTACGATGAAACAAAAGTAAGTGTAGAAAAGCTGAAAGAAGCGATTGAAGAGCAAGGATATGATGTGAAATAAGGAAGAGAAAGGGTGTCCACACAAGGACACCCTCTTTCTTACTCCCCTTTATTCGTTGTATCGTTCGGATCTGGCGTATAGCTTGATTTGTAGTCTTTGTATTTTAGTTCTGTCACCATTCCTGCGGAAGCGTGATGCAAGTCATGGCAATGGAACATCCAATTTCCCGGATTGTCTGCTTGAAATGCGACGACATATTCTTCTCCAGGGTTTATATTCAACGAATCCTTAATCAATGGAGAGCCTGTGACTGGCTTCCCGTTTTTGCTTAATATTTGGAAGAAATGGCCGTGTAAATGCATCGGATGGACGTCCATTGGCGAGCTGTTCACTAGTTTTACTTTGACAACATCGCCTTTTTTCACATTGATTGGCGCTGTGTTAGGATACGTTTTTCCATTGATCGTGAACACCATCCCATTTTTGTCCATAGCTGTTCCTAAATCCATTGTGTACTCTACATCGTACGTTTGGTCTAGCGTAAATGGCCCTGTTTTGTATTTTCCGTACGTTGTGATATCGACAACAGGAAGCGTTTCTTTAGCATTTGTTTTGTCCGTCTTGTTTGTTTGGCCTTCGTATTGAATGTTTACTTTCATGCCATCAGTACCTTTCATATCTCCATGGCATTCTAATAACCATTCTCCTAGATTATCGGCGATAAACTCAATATCGTAACGCTCACCTGGAGCGATATTCAACAGTTCATCTTTGATTAGTTGCGGATCATTTAATGGCTGTCCGTCTGTTGCGACAATTTTAAATGAATGTCCATGCAAATGGAGTCTATGAGACATGTACCCTGCGTTGATGAGGCGAAGCCGCACTTTTTCGCCTTTTTTTACTTTTAACGGTTCGATAGCTGTTCCGCTTTTTCCGTTAATCGTGAAAATATCGTACATACTCATATCATGCATCATCGGGCTATTGCCGTGATGCATATTTGTATGATTGGCTTGTTCAGTCGTTGATGCTTGTTGTTGGCTCATCCATTCATCTAATACGAGCGTGTAATCTCGATCGACTTGTTCTCCTTCTTTTGGTTCAACGATCAATGTACCGTATAATCCTTTGTCCACTTGCTCGGCACTTTTTTGATGCGAATGGTACCAGTACGTTCCAGGTACAGTCGCTGTAAATTCGTACGTAAACGTTTCCCCTGGTTTAATGGCATCCATTGTCACCCCAGGTACACCATCTTGATCATTAGGGACAGGATAGCCGTGCCAATGAATGGCGGTCGGTTCAGGCAATTCATTTTTAAAAACAATTTTTACTCGCTCTCCTTGCTTTACGCGAATTTGCGCTCCTGGTACCGATCCATTATACGTGTATACCGGGAGCTGGACTTGATCGTTGATTTGCAATAATGTTTCCTTTGCTGTCAGATGAATCTCTTTTCCGGATAGCGCCTCTGTATCATTTGCCAAAGGCAAATTCTCTTTATTGGAAGTTGTTTCTTTTTTCGTATGCATGTTGGACATATCGTGTCCTTGCATCGAATTAGAGCAAGCTGCACTCAGCGCAATGACTCCTACCAATACGGTTCCTAACCATAATTTCTTCATCGCTTTCCCTCCATAAACTTGTATCGTAACATCATCATAAAAAAGAAATGTGCAAAATGTATGGAGAAAAGCTTATAAAGACAGTGGTCAAAATTTATGGTATAGTCTTTTGTGTGAATGAGAGTTTTTGTTCATCATTTCTCCACATTTTATTGTTTTAATAAAATAGCAAAAACGAAACAGCAAGTTCAATCATTCTCATGTGCAAAATGACGACTAGATGGAGGAAACTGTAGGATGTGTGGTTTTGTTGGCTATATTTCTGATGTCCCGAAAGAGATAAATAGTAACTGGAAAGAAACGTTCCAAAACATGAACGATCTGATCACTCATCGTGGTCCTGATGATCATGGCTATTTTTTTGATGAATACGTCAGTTTTGGGTTTCGGCGGTTAAGCATTATTGATCTTGAAAATGGACATCAGCCCCTATGTTATGAAAATGAGAGATATTGGATTATATTTAACGGGGAAATTTACAACTACGTCGAGTTGCGTGACGAATTAATCAAGAAAGGGTGTTCGTTTTCTACCCATTCTGATACAGAAGTGATCGTTGCTTTATATAGTATTGAAAAAGAAAACGTGGTAAATAAACTTCGTGGCATGTTTGCATTTGTTATTTGGGATAAACAAGAAAAAGAAATTTTCGCAGCACGTGACCCGTTCGGGATTAAACCGTTTTTTTATGTAGAAAAAGAAGATCATCTATTTGTCGCTTCCGAAAAGAAAAGTATTTTATATGCTCTTGAACACGACGAACTAAATCATGAAGCTTTACAACATTATTTAACTTTTCAATATGTTCCAGAGCCATTGACGATGTCCGCTCATATTCGCAAGCTAGAGCCTGGACATTATATGAAGAAAAAACTAGGAGAAAAATTAAACATCCAGCGCTATTGGAAAGCTACATTTCATCCGACGAATCAATCGGAAAGTGAACTTGTCAAAGAAATTCGACAAGCGTTGTTTGATTCGGTAAGTATTCATATGCGTAGCGATGTTCCGGTCGGCTCATTTTTGTCAGGAGGAATTGATTCTTCCCTCATTGTAGCTATTGCGAAACAATTTCATCCGCATATCAAAACATTTTCAGTCGGATTTGCGAGAGAAGGATTTAACGAAATTGATGTAGCAAAAGAAACGGCAGAAAAGTTAGGGGTTGAAAATATTAGTTACGTCATTTCTCCGGACGAATATGTGAAGGAATTGCCGAAAATTATATGGCACATGGATGATCCATTAGCAGATCCGGCAGCTGTCCCTCTTTATTTCGTAGCAAGAGAAGCGAGGAAATATGTAACCGTTGTTCTTTCTGGTGAAGGAGCGGATGAGTTGTTTGGTGGATATAACATTTATCACGAACCAAAATCTTTACAAATATTTGAGCGGATGCCGAATTTTATGCGATATATTTTAGCTATGATTGCAAAAGTATTGCCTGAAGGAGTAAAGGGAAAAAGTTTTATTGAACGCGGGATTACCCCAATTGAAAAACGTTATATCGGCAATGCGAAAATGTATAGTGAACAGGAAAAAAGCAAGTTGTTGAAAATGTATAATCAACATGTATCATACACAAACATTACCGCGCCGTTTTACCACGAAACAGAAGGATATCCTCCGATCAACCGGATGCAATATATTGATATTCACACATGGTTGCGAGGCGATATTTTATTGAAGGCAGATAAAATGACGATGGCACATTCTTTGGAATTACGCGTTCCTTTCCTCGATAAAAAAGTATTTGAAGTCGCCGCAAAAATTGCTCCGGAAATGAAAGTCAAAAATAAGACGACAAAGTATATTTTGCGGAAAGCAGCAGAAGGGATTGTTCCGGATCATGTTTTACATCGCAAAAAGCTAGGTTTTCCTGTTCCTATTCGTCACTGGTTAAAAGATGACATATATGACTGGGCGAAACGTACGATAAAAGAAAGTGAAACAGATCATCTATTCCATAAAGATGTATTGTATCGTCTCCTGGAGGAACATTGTCAAAACAAAGCGGATCATAGCCGAAAAATATGGACGGTACTTACTTTCATGGTTTGGCATCAAGTGTATGTCGAGAAAAAATATCGCTTTATGAACGAGGAAGAAAAAATAAAACTGTTCGTGTAAATGATTTATGTTCGGGGCTCCTGTTTTAGCTAGGAGCTCTTTTTTTTAAAAGCTTTATTGTTTGTTTATTGTGTTCTGTGCGTACAATAGCATAAGAAAGGGGAATATGAAAATGAAAAAATGGATCATTATGTTAATGAGTTTTCTTCTTTCTGCTTGTAGTGTATCGAAAGCAGAGAAACAATATGCGTATAAAGAAGGAGAGCCTATCGCATACGAATTAGTTACAGCCGAACAACTTCCACAACATGTGAAAGCGTTGTATGAAAAACAGCATAAACAATTTCAAACGTATGCCGTTCAACAAGAAGGTGTGACGTATGTTGTTATTCATCTTGGTGAAAGAAGGACAGGCGGATATGGGATTGAAGTCATCGATGTGCGATACGAAAAAGGGAAGGCGATCGTCTCGTATAAAGAGCGAAAACCAGCGCCAAATGCTATTGTTACGCAAGCGTTAACGTATCCGAAAGTGGCTATAAAAATAAAAACAACGATCCCAGTAGAAATAAAGAGCAAATAGCTCTATGTGTTGTGTATAGAGCTATTTGCTTGCTGAAATGCCATCCGCCACAATCCATCCTGATAATGCACAGCCGAGTGAGCCTGCGCCAGGAAATACCGTGTCCCCGCAAAGCCACAATCCTTCGACATTTGTTTGCGGTGAATACGTAGACAATAAACTGAAAACACCGTTTGGAATATATCCTCCTACCTTTCCGAACGCCCGATGAGTAAAACGAGAAAATGTCACAGGTGTGCCGACTAATTGAACATGTATATTCGTTAATGGGAATGTTTTGTTGACACGTTGCAATATTTGTTCTGTAAGCATCTTTTTCTGTTCATCATACGCATGACGATCCCACCAATGAAGTGGTTCGGTATGGGTCGAAATCGTTATGGAACGTTTTCCTACAGGCGCCATTTGCCGATCGAACGGTGCGGAAGCGGACAATAAAAATTGATTTCCTTCACTCATCGGCTTTGTTTGATCAACAATAAATTGATGGTATAAACGATCTGATGGTAAATTGTCATCAATGCCAAGATAAATTGTAAATGCTCCCCAAGCTGGGCGCTTTTTTTCCTTTTCTTCACGAATCGAAAATATGCGTTTTATTGAATCGTCTAAAATGGAGAAAATACTATGCAGAGAGCCATTAAATACAACGTGTTTTGCTTCATATGTTTGTTTTCGATTCGTCGTCACAAGCCAATGACGTTGTTTACGAATGGATACGACTTTTTCACGCATCCGTTGTTCTCCGCCAAGCTGTTTGTAACGTTCCGCAAGCGCATGAACAACGTTTGCAAGCCCTCCTTCAACGTAAAACGCTCCGCGATGAAATATGCTTAAGGCGACGGCGCCAAGCAAAGCGGGACAACGCTCAATCGTTGTTTGTACACTGTCAACGAGTTGGCCGTTTAAAAAAGCGATGAACGTTTCATCACGAATGCCGTAATGTTGGAGTCGTTTCGCAATCGATTGAAACAAAAATGGTGTTGCGCTTATTAGCTTGCGATCTGCTTTTTGCATCGCTTGAAATAACTGTTTGATCGTTTTGGGAGGAACGATCGGTCGTTTATATACAAACGAAAGCATCGCATCCGCCAGAGAAAACATTTCTTCAAAAAAGCGAACAATGGCTGCGCTATCTTTTGGAAACTGTCGGGCAATTTCGTCAAACCAACGTTCTTTTTGTTGGTAATATCGAATCGTTCGTTCCGAAAAATGTACGTCCATGATCGTATCCAATAAATGAACAGGAGGGGGAGATATGTCGAGTTCATGAAATAGTTGTGAAAATACGCCGCCTTCTTCAAATCCCATCCCAAGTGTAGCGCCTGCTTGAAAACGAAACGACTGTCGCTCGAACTTTCCTGCACATCCACCGAGTTCGCTGGCAGCTTCGATCGAGAGTGTGCGATATCCTTTTTTCGCAAGCAGCGCACTTGCGGTCATCCCTCCGAATCCTGTTCCAACAACAATGACATCGTACAATATGTTCACCTTCTTTTTTCTTTTTATTATACAATTATTAAACAAATATTGTACAATAAAAAACGTAACATATGAAAGGGTGGGATATATGCAGACAGCTGTTGTTTGGTTTCGCCGAGATTTTCGATTACACGATCATACAGCGCTCGTTCATGCGCTTCGTTGGGCGAAAGAAAGGGAAGGAAAGCTTCTTTTTTTCTTCCATTTTGATCCTTATTTCGCGAAAGAGCGAACGTATCATCATGAATATTTTTTTCAAACAGTTGAGCGGTTTCGCCAGTCATTATGTGAATACGGCATTCACATGCATGTATTGTACGGGGATACGGATCAAGTGTTTACTCGCCTCATTTATCATACAAATATGCGTGCGATTTTTTTAAATAAAGACGAAGTTGGACGCGGAAAAGAGCGGGATAATTATGTTCAGGCGTTGTTACAAAGGCATGGGGTGGAAGTGTATACATATGATGATGCGCATATGCATGGGGCATTTGAGGTACGAAAAGCAGATGGAACGCCTTATAAAGTATATACACCATATTACCGCGCATGGCGAAAACGTCCGAAACGTTTTCCACTTTCAGTAGACATCGATTTGTTACGTGCTCATATGTTACATATCACGCCGCTCTCCGAACAAGATGAGCGCATGTTTACGATGTGGCTTGCGCAATGTACGAAACGTTGGGAACATACGAGCGAACAAGACGCTTTACATGTTTTACAGCAGTTTATCGATACGGCACTCCCATACTATCATCGGAAACGAGATATCCCGAGCGTTACAGGGACAAGTCGTTTATCTCCACATATAAAAGCCGGGACGATTTCTATTCGCACCGTTTTTCATGCGGTTGCGCAACAATTTGGCAACGGTTATGACGAAGCGGTAGAAACGTATATAAAAGAGCTAGCTTGGCGTGATTTTTATCATATGATTTATGCACATTTTCCGTTTACAAAGACGGAAGCGTTTATTGAAAAGTATCGCCATCTTCCATGGTTGCGTGATCACGAACGTTTTGAAGCGTGGAAAGAAGGAAAAACAGGTTTTCCGTTCGTCGATGCAGGGATGCGCCAGTTGAAAAAGGAAGGATGGATGCACAATCGTCTCCGTATGGTCGTTGCTTCATTTTTAGCAAAAGATTATTTGATTGATTGGCGCATGGGTGAACAATATTTTCAGCACATGTTAATCGATTACGATGAAGCATCAAATATCGGGGGATGGCAATGGGCTGCTTCTGTCGGAACAGATGCTGTACCGTATTTTCGCGTCTTTAACCCGATTGAACAGTCGAAAAAATTTGACCCAGATGGCACGTATATTCGCACATATGTACCAGAACTTTCTTCTCTCCCTTCGGCACATATTCATGAGCCATGGAAAAGTAACATAAAAGTCGATTACCCTGCGCCGACAGTAGACCATTCATTACAACGCCAACGCGCGATTGCGTTGTTTCAAATGAATGAACGATTATAGCCTACTTGATGAAGTGGGCTTTTTTGCTTTAGTTAAATCATGAAGGATTATAAATTGTAAAAAAAGAATAGAAATAAAGAGCGTATATCCTTCAGCGTTGTTATGAGCCGTTTTGATTGAGAGAGATGAGAAAGGGGGAGAACAATGATAGAAAAAAAGAAGCTTTACATTAACGGAGAATGGGTAGAAGCAGAGTCGTACGCTGAACTTTTGGCGCCATATGATGGGGAAGTATTGGCACACATTCCAATTGCGACAAAACAACATGTCCAACGGGCGATTGCGGCAGCGGATGAAGCGCGACGAACGATGGCGAAGATGCCTGCACATGAACGCGCGGCCATTTTAGAGAGAGTCGTGACGTTATTGCAACAGCGGGCGGACGAAGCGGCTACGATCATTGCGAAAGAAGCCGCAAAGCCAATGACGACCGCCAAAGCGGAAGTAGCGCGGACGATTCAAACGTATAAATTTGCGGCGGAAGAGGCGAAGCGAATTCATGGGGAGACGATTCCACTTGATGCTGCGCCAGGTGGGGAACATCGTGTCGCTTTTACGGTCAGAGAACCGATTGGAGTGATTGGAGCGATTACCCCGTTTAATTTTCCGATGAATTTAGTAGCGCATAAGCTAGGCCCTGCGATTGCATCTGGAAATACGATCGTATTGAAGCCTGCGAGCCAAACGCCACTTTCTGCGTATTTTATCGCGGAGTTGTTTGAACAAGCAGGATTGCCAAAAGGGGCACTGAACGTCGTGACAGGAAGCGGAAAAACAGTTGGCGATCAAATTGTGACAGATCCACGTGTTCGCATGATCACATTTACAGGAAGTCCTGAAGTAGGGATTGCTATTCGCAACAAAGCTGGATTAAAACGTGTGACGCTAGAATTAGGGTCAAACTCAGCCGTCATTATTGATGAACAAGTGGACGTTGATCGAATCATTCCGCGATGCGTCGTCGGTGCTTTCTCGTTCCAAGGGCAAGTGTGTATTTCCTTGCAACGTATTTATGTGCATGAAAAACGGTATAAAGAATTCGTCGAAAAGTTTGTGGCAGCGGTGAAGCAGTTGAAAGTGGGTGACCCGCTTGATCCGAAGACAGACGTTTCGGCTCTTATTTCTGAAAAAGATGTGGAGCGTTCGTTACAATGGATCGAAGAAGCGAAACAAGGAGGCGCTACCGTTGCCATTGGTGGGGAGAGACAAGGAAATATATTGTTGCCGACAGTCATTTTAGACGCATCACCAACATTGAAAGTATCATGCCAAGAAGTGTTTGCGCCGATTGTGTTGATTAATCAAGTTTCATCCGTCGACGAAGCGATTGCACTCGTCAACGATTCGCGCTACGGGTTGCAAGCAGGCATATATACAGACAATGTCCATACCGCATGGGAAGCGGCTGAGAAACTACACGTCGGCGGAGTGCTTATTAATGACATTCCAACGTTTCGTGTTGACCATATGCCGTATGGCGGAGTAAAAGAAAGCGGATTTGGGCGCGAAGGTATTCGATACGCAATAGAAGAAATGACAGAGTTAAAGCTTATTATTTTTAACCGAAATCGGTAAAGAGTGCACAATCGAACAATTTTGGCTCTTGTCGTCTGAAACAAGAGCCGTTTTCGTTCAGGTGCGCGAAGGATGGATGAGTGCAAGGAAGTAATACATAAAAGGGGGACTTCCATTGGACATTTTTATCCGCATTGTGATTGATGTCATTTTGCCGCTGTTTTTGTTGATTGGTGCAGGGGCGTATTTGCATCGATTGTTTCATTTCGATATGAATACGTTGTCAAAAATAACGACATATTTTTTGCTTCCGGCAGTTGGGTTTGTAAACATTTATGAGAGCGACATAACAAGTGATGTACTGTTGAACATCCTCTTTTTTCTCGTTCTACAAAATGGGACGCTTATTATGCTTAGTGCGATGATGGCAAGATGGCTAAAGCTTGATCGAAGTTTGGGGGCAACGTTTCAAAATACAATGGTGCTTAACAATTCTGGTAATTTTGGTATCCCAGTCAGCCAACTTATTTTTCGCCAAGAGCCGCTAGGTTTGTCGATCCAAATTGTCGTAACGATTTTTCAAAACTTTTTAACGAACACGTATGGATTGTTTCAGTTTATTTCTGCAAGTGAAAAGAAAGGGAAAATGACTCGAGAATTTTTAAAAAATCCGATTATTTATGCCCTTATTTTTGGTGTTGTTTTCCGAGTTTTTCATATTTCTGTACCATCGTTTCTTTGGCAGCCGCTTGAGCATGTCGCTGATGCTTTTTTAGCGATTGCCTTGTTGACGTTAGGTGCTCAACTTGCTTATATGAATATGAAACGTATTCCGCGTCTCATGTTTATAACGATTGGTAGTCGGCTAATTCTCTCTCCTTTCATCGCTTTTTTAATCATTTTAATTTTACATATAAAAGGAATTACAGCCCAAGCGTTGCTTATTGCGAGTGCATATCCTTGTTCGCGAAATACAGCGTTATATGCGTTAGAATACAATCATCATCCCGAATATGCAGCCCAAGCTGTATTTTTATCCACTTTGCTTAGTCCGGTGACAGTAGCTAGTGTCATCGGTATAGCGCATGTTTATTTTTAACCCACATGCCAAAGGAGCCCACCGTTTATGGTTCTTTTGGCATAGGTTTGTTTTATAGTTTCATGATAACAGGAACCCACAATTCATTTTCCGGATGGTGAGTTGGCGGATAATAACATTCGATACAAGGAAAATGAGCGAGCTTATATTGAGAAGCAGGGAGCCATTGCGAATATAATTGCTGCCACGCTTCGTCAATATTGGGAATAACCGCCCATGTATCATGCGAAATCGTCATTCGTTCCATGTTTGATACTTCTCCGTCATAGCGTACCCCCATGAAGTAAACAAACTCCTCATCTGTGATTGTTGCATCTCTTCCGCAAACGCCTAACAGTCCTTCAAGTGTGCACTTTGGCTGTTCCCATGACAAATCAATAAGTTGTTGCATCAATCCATTCTTCTCGGCATGGACCCAAAGTGAAGGAATCGTTTGAAATGCTTCGTTTGTTTTTACGCGGTACCCTTTTCCTACTAGTGTTAATTCAAATGGGATCGTTTCAATTTTATACTCCATTTTGGCATCTCCTTTTGTTAAATTTATGGACATTTTTGCATGAGTTGAAATTTCTCACCTTTTTATATTAACATAAAAATCCAATATGAACTTTTAATTTTTTCAGCAGGTGTTGCATGATATGGAATAATATCGTTCCATTTTTTCGTTTTATTGTTGTTGGGATGAGTAATCCCTCATAGCACTTTATGTGCCGTATGTGACAAATATTTGGCTATAGCGTAGGAGTGATCAATAGCTACATATGAAATTGAGCGTGGACGTTTCGATCAGCGGGAGGGGGAAAAAACAATTTGTTCGCTTTCTTCTCGTAAACCTTTGTTCTCTGATCGTGACGATCATGATGTTACATCGTTTCAGCGAAATGTTTCCGATTGCTTTAAACAAAACGATAGCGACAATGAGCGGGATAAAATTGGTTCGACAGTCGTATGTGGGTGTTTTCTGAAAAGTATGTTGTAAAGAAAAGTAACACATATTTCAAAATATTAAGAAAAAATATTTGTTTTGTTTACTTTTTATGTTATATTTGTGTTATAAAATATAACATAAGGGGGCGCGTGTATGTTTTTGATAAAGAGGAGATTGAAAGTAGAAGAATCTGGAGAGGAGAAGTCGAGTGAAATACTAAGTCAAATCGAAGTGGCGGCTGATCAATTAAAAGCGGTTGTTGAACAAATGAAATTAGCTGCTAGTTCACTTGATCATACGTCTAATGCAACACAACAAAGTACGCTCCAACTTGTTGATCATTTAGAAAAAACGGTAAGTTATACATTACAAGTGGAAGAAAAGACGAAAGTCATCGAGTCGTCAGCATTAAAAGTTTCCGATGTTTCCCGTCGCATTCATGAGTATAGTGAAGCGTCCTATAATGAGCTCATTGTGGCGTGGAATTCATTACAAAAACTTCAACTTGACATGGATGAGTTGCGAACGAGTCATTATGCTTTACTTAGTCAGATGGAGTTGTTAGTTAAGCAGTCACAAGAAATTCGCCACATTTTGTCAACGATTGCTTCAATTTCTCAAAAAACGGGTATTTTAGCCTTGAATGCAAATATTGAATCGGCACGCGCCGGGGAGCATGGTAGAGGATTTTCGGTTGTTGCGAATGAAGTAGGAAAATTAGCGAATCAAACATCTGTGGCAGTAGAACAAACGCGAAATATTTTATCTTCTATCCAATCGGGGATTCATTCGACGATGAGAATGGTAGAAGTAGAAAATGAGCAAATCGAGAACGGATCAAGCGAAATGAACCGTGTATTATCTCTTATGGTTGGGTTTAAAGAACGGTTGCATGATATGACTGCATTGGCGCACGAATCGGCACAATCTGTTGAAGGGCAGACAGCGAGTGTACAAGAAATTTCAGCTTTGCTTGCATATATTTCAGCGATGGCATCGGAAAATAAAAACTATGCGCATGACGTAGCGAAACATATGGATATACAGCATAAAAATGTTGAACAAATGTTAAAAGTCAATGAAGCGATTGAAAAAACATCAAATGAATTACAATCTATTATGAAAAAAGATGACCATGAAAGAACGTTCTCTATGGACTTGCGCGTCATTGAACGAATGAAAGAAAAGCTTACATCATTTGTGCGCTCTTATCCGTTTGATCGCTTAGATGCGAGTGAACATGAGTCGTATTTAAATGAATTTTTACACGTAAACGACAATGTCGAGGCAGTTTGGTCAAATCGAATCGATGGAACGTTTATTTACTCAAATCCCCCAGCAGGTCTTGTAAATGCCAAAGCTCGGCCGTGGTTTGTCGAGGCGATTAAAGGCAATGTGTACGTTTCTTCTGTATATACATCAGCATTGACAAAACGGCCGTGTTTGACCATTTCAGCACCAATTGTTCAAGAAGGTTGTGTTGTTGGGGTTGTTGGTATCGATTTATCTGTGTAGTTATACAGTAAGCCAGCTATGCACATCAGCTGGCTTACTGGTATCGATCTAACATAGCGAAAAATTGTTTGACGAACTGATAAAATACGTTGACAGATGGTGCTAGATCGTGATTCGGTAAAATAATTCCGACGTTGCGACGAACGAGCGGAAGTTCGATTGGCACTTTCACTGTATAGCGTGGAGTTGTCTCATAAAACGTGCTTTCTGGTAATAAAGTGACGCCAATACTTGCTGAAACGAGCCCTTTGATCGCATCTAAATCTTCCCCTTCCGATGAAATAATTGGAGAAAAGCCTGCTTGTTTACAAGCATCTTCTACTATTTTTCGCAAAATAAATCCTTCTGGAAACATGACGAATGGCTCGTGTCGTAATTCACTTAGCGCAATGCTTCGTTTTTGACTAAGAGGATGATCTTTTGGAATGAGCGCTGCGAACGACTCTGTAAATAAAATATCCCCTCGAATACCTTTTTCCTCTGTTGGAACAGGACCTAAAAAAGCTAAATCGATTTCTCGCTTTTTCACCGCCTCGATTAAAAATTTATACGACCCTTGGCGTAAATGAAAGGAAATGTGTGGATGTTGTTGTTTAAACGTAGAAATGACCATCGGCATCGTATAGCTAGCGAGACTTGTTGGAAAACCAATTTTGATCGTTCCTCGTTCTGGATCTAAATATTCCTCAATTTGTTGTTTCGCATAATCGATCGCTTTTAGTGCTAATTCAATATGTTGTAAAAAGTGCCGTCCGATCGGTGTTAGTTTCACATTTCTTCCTTCTCGTTCAAACAGTTTGACCCCAAGCTCATCCTCCAAATTGGCAATTTGGCGACTGATGGCGGATTGTGCAACATGCAATGCTTCAGCAGCTTCTGACACATGTTCCCGTTTCGCAACTTCCGTGAAATAAATGAGCTGTCTTAATTCCATATTTGTTAATCCTTTCTATCGTTCTCGAAATGAGATGAATGTTATCTAAATTATATATTGTTTGTATGATTATTGAAATCTACAATTATACATACATGATGACGGAATGGGGGATTCACATGAGAGGTTTACCAAAAGCGCAAGGATTGTACTGTCCGCAGTTTGAACATGATGCATGTGGGATTGGTTTATATGCTCATTTAAAAGGTAAAGCGTCCCATCATATTGTAAAGCAAGGCCTTCATATGCTACGGCAATTAGAACATCGTGGCGGTCAAGGAAGCGACCCGCAAACAGGTGACGGGGCTGGAATCATGGTGCAAATTCCCGATGATTATTTTCGGGACGTTTGTTCATTTTCGCTTCCTCCGAAAGGACGTTACGGAGTTGGGATGATTTTCTTTTTTGAGCATAGCGAGCAAAAAAGAATGATGTTAGAGCATCAAATTTCTCATATCGTTCATGAAGAAGGACAAACGTTACTCGGATGGCGAGATGTGCCTGTTGATGTCGAAAAACTCGGAACATTAGCAAAAAAAAGTCGTCCGTTTATTCGCCAGCTTTTTATTGCAGCGAGCGATGAAGTGACAGATGAACAACACTTTGAGCGAAAGTTATATGTCATTCGTAAACGAGCAGAAAAAGTCGTAAAAAACAATGAATATTATTTTGCGAGTTTATCAAGTCGCACGATTGTTTACAAAGGACTAGTTACTCCGGAACAGCTAGATGCCTTTTATATCGATTTACAAGATGAGCGATTTCGTTCTGCGTTTGCGCTCGTTCATTCTCGCTTTAGTACAAATACGTTTCCAAGTTGGGAGCGGGCGCATCCGAACCGTTATTTAATCCATAATGGAGAAATTAATACGTTGCGTGGCAACATTCATTGGATGATGGCCCGGGAGAAGCAATTTACGTCACATGTTTTTGGTGAAGATTTACAAAAAGTGCTTCCGATTTTAGATACGAACGGAAGCGATTCATCTATGGTCGATAATGCGTTTGAATTTTTTGTGTTAGCAGGAAAATCGCTCGCTGAAACGGCGATGATGCTCATTCCTGAACCGTGGTATTGGGATGAAGAGATGGACGAGGATCGGAAGGCGTTTTATGAATATTACAGCTGTCTAATGGAGCCGTGGGATGGTCCGACAGCGATCGTGTTTACGAACGGAAAACAAATTGGAGGGATTTTAGATCGGAACGGTCTTCGCCCTGCTCGTTATTATGTGACGAAAGATGACTATATTATTTTTTCATCAGAAGTTGGAGTTGTTGATGTTGAACAAGAAAACGTCTTGTATAAAGAACGATTAAGCCCTGGGAAAATGCTTTTTATTGATTTCGAACAAGGACGGATCATATCTGATGAAGAAGTGAAAAAACAAATTGCCAATGAACGTCCGTATCGTCAATGGGTAAACGAACAAATCGTTTCAATTGACCAATTTACAACTGACGATGATGAACAAGTAATTGACGATCTCGTCACGAAACAAAAAGCGTTCGGATATACGTATGAAGATGTCGAGAAAACGATCATTCCGATGGCGACAGATGGAAAAGATCCGACAGGGGCGATGGGAAATGACACACCGTTAGCGGTTTTGTCCGACCGGCCACAAAGCTTGTTCAATTATTTTAAACAACTATTTGCGCAAGTAACAAATCCGCCGATCGATGCCATTCGTGAATATATCGTTACATCAACAGTGACGTTGCTTGGCAAGGAAGGAGATTTGTTAAATCTAGATGCGTCTGCTGCTCGGCGCATTCGTTTGCAGTCCCCGATTATTAGCGACAAACAATTAAGGGCACTTCGAATGAGTCCGTATCGCGAATTCGCTAGCGTCACGTTGTCAACTGTTTTTACAGATAACTTAAAAGAGGCGTTAGACGAATTATGTCAAGCAGCAGATGAAGCCATCGCTTCCGGTGTGACATTACTCATTTTATCTGATCGATCAATAGATGAACAACGTGTAGCTATTCCTGTCCTTCTTGCGGTCAGCGCAGTGCATCAACATCTTGTTCGAAAAGGGACGCGTACAAAAGTAAGCTTAATCGTTGAAAGCGGAGAAGCGCGTGAAGTACATCATTTTGCCGCGTTAATCGGTTATGGGGCAGATGCGATTCATCCGTATTTAGCATTTGCGACTATTCGAGAAGCGATCGAAAAAGGAGTGCTTCACTCCACATACGAAAAGGCAGTAGAAACATATAAAAAGGCAGCGACGGATGGCGTTGTGAAAGTGATGTCAAAAATGGGTATTTCAACCGTACAAAGCTATCGTGGGGCGCAAATTTTTGAAGCGGTCGGTATTGGTGCGGATGTGATTGAGCAATATTTTACAGGAACAGCATCACAAATTGGCGGAATCGGTTTGGATGAAATTGCTCAAGAAGCAAAAATGCGTCATATGCAAGCGTTCCACACATCTTATGATCAAACATTAGATTCTGGAAGTGAATTGCAATGGCGCAAAAACGGTGAACATCATGCGTTTAATCCGAAAACGATTCACACGTTACAATGGGCATGTCGAAAAAATGACTACGAACTGTTTAAACAATACTCGAAAATGGCAAACGAAGAGCAAATGACATTTTTACGTCATTTATTTACGTTTGACGAAACGCGCACACCGATTCCTATTGAAGAAGTCGAACCTGTGGAAGCGATTGTACGCCGATTTAAAACAGGGGCTATGTCATATGGTTCATTGAGCGAAGAAGCTCATGAAACGCTTGCGATTGCGATGAATCGCATCGGTGGAAAAAGCAATAGCGGAGAGGGTGGAGAAGATCCGCGGCGCTATGTACGAGATGAAAATGGTGATTTTCGTCGCAGTGCAATTAAGCAAGTTGCATCGGGACGGTTCGGTGTAAAAAGTCATTATTTAGTCCATGCCGATGAGTTACAAATTAAAATGGCGCAAGGTGCAAAACCGGGAGAAGGGGGGCAACTTCCTTCTAATAAAGTATATCCGTGGATTGGAAACGTGCGTGGATCTACGCCTGGTGTGGAACTTATTTCACCGCCACCGCATCATGACATTTATTCTATTGAAGATTTAGCTCAACTCATTTATGACTTAAAAAATGCGAATCGTCATGCGCGCATTAGTGTGAAGCTCGTTGCAAAATCCGGCGTTGGTACGATCGCGGCAGGAGTAGCTAAAGGTGGTGCCGATGTGATCGTCATTAGCGGATATGACGGTGGTACGGGCGCTTCGCCAAAAACGAGCATTAAACATGCAGGGGTTCCGTGGGAGCTCGGTTTAGCTGAAACGCATCAAACGCTTATGTTAAACAGATTACGAGATCGCGTTGTATTAGAAGCAGACGGAAAATTAATGACTGGCCGCGATGTTGTGATGGCCGCATTATTTGGTGCAGAAGAATTTGGTTTTGCGACGGCTCCACTTGTCGTTTTAGGATGTGTCATGATGCGTGTTTGTCATTTAGATACGTGCCCCGTTGGTGTAGCGACACAAAATCCGGAGTTGCGGGCAAAATTTACAGGGAAACCAGAGCATATCGTCAATTTCATGTATTTTATCGCCCAAGAAGTGCGTGAGATGATGGCGCAACTCGGTTTCCGTACGATCGAAGAAATGGTTGGACGGGTAGATGTATTAAAAATAAGCGAGCGGGCGAAACGACATTGGAAAGCGAAACATCTTGATTTATCGCGCTTGTTGTATCAAGTGGATGGACCGAGAACGTTTTCTAAACCACAATCCCACCGTCTCGATGAAACGCTTGATCATACGATGATTTTGCCAGCGGTAAAGAAAGCGCTAGAAGATAAAAAACCGATACAGTTACATGTCCCGATTCGCAACGTTCATCGCACGGTCGGTGCAATGGCTGGGAGTGAAATATCAAAACGATACGGAGAAGAAGGTCTTCCAGAAGATACGATCCGGCTACATGTTCACGGCTCAGCCGGTCAAAGTTTTGCGGCGTTTGTACCAAAAGGAATGACGATGACGCTCATCGGAGATGCGAACGATTATGTCGGAAAAGGGCTGTCAGGCGGAAAAGTAATCGTTCGGCCACCGCATGAAGCGGAGTTTGCATGTAGTGATCAAGTCATTATTGGAAACGTTGCTTTTTACGGTGCAACAAGCGGTGAAGCGTACATTCGCGGTCGAGCTGGGGAACGTTTTTGCGTTCGCAATAGCGGAGTTGTTGCCGTTGTTGAAGGTGTTGGTGATCATGGCTGTGAGTATATGACAGGCGGACGTGTCGTCATCCTCGGCTCTGTTGGAAAAAATTTTGCCGCTGGAATGTCCGGTGGTATAGCATACGTACTTGCTGATGACGATGCGTGGAAAAAACGAGCGAACCGTGAACTCGTTTTATTTGAGTCATTAGTAGATGAAAACGAAATACGAGATGTACAACATATGATTATGAAACATTATGAATATACAGAAAGTCCAAAAGCAGCGTATGTGCTTGCAAATTGGGAACGAGTTGTGAAAGACATCATCAAAGTCATTCCGAAAAATTATAAGCTTATGATTGAAACAATTGAGACGATGAAGCAACGCGGGCTGTCGCATGACGAAGCGGTATTTCAAGCGTTTGAAACGGTCGCCACAAAAAAAGGTGTCGTCGCTGAAAAAGTGATCGAAGCGGTCGCAAAGTAAGCGATCGCTTCTGTAAAAAAAGAAAGGGGGAGAACGATGGGGAAAGCAACGGGATTTATGGAATATGTACGGGAGGAAGAAAAAAAGCGCGATCCGCTTTCCCGTTTACATGATTGGAATGAATATACGTTTCCATTTTCAAACGAAACGTTAGCACGTCAAGGAGCGCGATGTATGGATTGCGGTACTCCTTTTTGTCATATGGGAATGGAACTAAATGGTTTAACATCTGGTTGCCCGATTCATAATCTCATTCCAGAATGGAACGATCTTGTATATCGTGGACGTTGGAAAGAAGCGTTTGAACGGTTAGCAAAAACGAATAACTTTCCAGAGTTTACGGGACGTGTTTGTCCAGCACCGTGTGAAGGATCGTGCACCGTAGCTATTTCCGATCCGGCGGTGGCCATTAAAGGAATTGAGCGAGCAATCATCGACAAAGCATTCGCAGAAGGTTGGGTTCAACCGCGCATTCCGAACAAGCGAACGGGAAAAAAAGTCGCTGTGATCGGCTCAGGGCCAGCGGGTTTAGCATGTGCAGACGAATTAAATCAAGCAGGCCATTTTGTCACTGTATACGAGCGTGCCGATCGCATAGGGGGATTATTAACATACGGCATTCCGAATATGAAACTTGGAAAAGATGTCGTCGAACGGCGTGTGCGCCTGCTTAGCGAAGAAGGAATTACGTTTATCACGAATACAGAAGTTGGCAAGCATATTACCGTCGATGAGTTACAGAAACAATATGATGCGGTTGTTCTTTGTATTGGAGCGCAAAAACAGCGCGATCTTGTTATAGAAGGACGTGAGTTAGATGGCGTTCATTTTGCGATGGATTACTTAACCCGAACAACAAAATGGTTGTTGACGGGTGAAAAAGAAGAAACGTTTATTGATGCAAAAAATAAACATGTCATCGTCATCGGTGGTGGAGATACGGGAGCTGACTGTGTGGCAACAGCGCTTCGCCAACAATGTAAAAGCGTTGTTCAGTTCGGAAAACACCCCGCATTGCCGACTGACCGTGCAAATGATAATCCGTGGCCACAATACCCACTTATTTTTACTGTTGATTATGCATATGAAGAAGCGGAAGCGAAGTTTGGTACGGATCCACGCCAATATTGCATTCAAACGAAAAAAATCGTCGGTGATAATAGAGGGAACGTAAAAGAACTGCATACGATTCAAATGGAAAAAATAGTAGACGAACATGGGCGTATTGTATTTAAAGAAATTCCGGGTACAGAGAAAGTATGGCCGTGTGACATCGTGTTGATTGCTATCGGTTTTGAAGGACCAGAGCCATCGCTTTTACAACAATTTGGAATAGAAACAGGAAACAAAAAAGTAAAAGCGTCACAATATAAAACAAATGTCGAAGGGGTATTTGTCGCAGGCGATGCAAGACGCGGGCAAAGTCTTGTCGTCTGGGCTATTCATGAAGGTCAGGAAGCAGCAAAAGAAGTTGATGATTTTTTGTCATGATATTATTATAAAACATGGATTTGGAAGGTGTCCTTACATGGACGCCTTTTTCATGCATAATGGAAGTTTTATTTTTTGAATTGTCATTTTATTTAAAAAAGTGTTACAATGTTTAACAAGTTCAGAAAAGATGGAGGGATTTGCTTTGCGTAGCGATATGATTAAAAAAGGATTTGACCGTGCGCCACATCGTAGTTTATTGCGCGCGGCAGGGGTAAAAGAGGAAGATTTCAATAAACCGTTTATTGCGGTTGTCAACTCGTATATTGATATTATTCCGGGACATGTTCATTTACAAGAGTTTGGGAAAATTGTGAAAGAAGCGATTCGTGAAGCAGGCGGTGTACCGTTTGAAATGAATACGATCGGAGTGGATGACGGCATCGCGATGGGACATATTGGCATGCGCTATTCGTTGCCGAGCCGTGAAATCATTGCCGATTCTGTTGAAACTGTCATTTCTGCGCATTGGTTTGATGGGATGGTATGCATTCCAAACTGCGATAAAATTACACCTGGTATGATGATGGCTGCGATGCGCTTAAACATTCCAACCATTTTTGTAAGCGGGGGGCCGATGAAAGCAGGTGTGACAAGCGATGGGAAAAAAATTTCGCTCTCTTCTGTATTTGAAGGAGTGGGGGCGTATCAAGCAGGAAAAATTGACGAAAAAGGGTTACAAGAACTTGAACAGTACGGCTGTCCGACATGTGGTTCTTGCTCAGGGATGTTTACAGCCAATTCGATGAACTGTTTAGCTGAAGCGCTTGGTTTAGCTCTGCCGGGTAACGGTACGATTTTAGCCATTGATCCGGCACGAAAAGAATTTGTGCGCCGTTCGGCTCAACAGTTAATGTATTTAATCGAGCACGATATTAAACCACGTGATATTGTGACCGAAAAAGCAATTGATAACGCGTTTGCACTTGACATGGCTCTCGGTGGTTCAACAAATACGGTGCTACATACGTTAGCGATTGCGAATGAAGCAGGCATTCATTATCCGCTTGAGTGCATTAATGAAGTTGCGGCCCGCGTACCGCATTTAGCAAAACTTGCACCAGCATCGGATATGCATATTGAAGACTTACATGAAGCAGGTGGAGTGTCTGCCGTATTACATGAATTGTCCAAAAAAGAAGGCACACTTCATTTAGATGCGTTGACGGTCTCTGGAAAAACGCTTGGCGAAAACATTGCAGGGTGCGAAGTGAAAAACTATGAAGTCATTCGTCCGATTGACCGTCCGTATTCTGAAACAGGTGGACTAGCTGTATTGTTCGGCAACTTAGCCCCAGACGGTGCAATTATTAAAACAGGTGGCATTCAAGGAGGAATTACACGCCATGAAGGACCGGCGATTGTATTTGACTCTCAAGAAGAAGCACTTGAAGGAATTGCAGCAGGAAAAGTACAGCCGGGGCATGTCGTCATTATTCGTTATGAAGGGCCAAAAGGTGGACCGGGTATGCCAGAAATGTTAGCACCGACATCACAAATTGTCGGGATGGGATTAGGGACGAAAGTAGCGCTCATTACGGACGGCCGTTTCTCAGGGGCTTCCCGTGGACTATCGATTGGGCACGTATCACCAGAAGCGGCTGAAGGAGGCCCGATTGCATTTGTGGAAAATGGAGATCATATTGTGATTGATATTGTTAAACGAACAATTGATGTACATGTTCCAGAAGAAGAGTGGGAAAAACGAAAAATGAATTGGAAAGGGTTTGAACCAAAAGTAAAAACAGGTTATTTAGCTCGCTACTCGAAGCTCGTCACGTCCGCAAGTACAGGTGGAATTATGAAAATTTAAAGAATTTTGTCGAAAGGTTGTTCGTAAATGCAAAACAAGCTTCCGTTATAATTAAAGAAGTAAAACGATGATGGGAGTGAAAAAAATGAATACGCAATTCATTGCCGGTCATGCACGATTGCCTTCAGGAATGGCGGCAAAAAGCGTGTTTGATACGTTGACAATTACGGCAGAGGTAGATAAAAAGTACGGTGTCATCGTTGATGCTTCTTGTACGTTAGCAACAGAACACGGCCGTGATTATGTGGCGCGGTTGTTAAAAGGACATTCATTAAAAGATGGGATTGACGAGCCGCTCGCTCAATTACATGAAGGGTATTTAGGAAAAGCAAATCAAGCGTTATGCGCAGCATTAAAAGATTTGTATAAACAATATTGTAAACTAGAAGAAAAGATGCATGCAGAAAAATAGAAGGTGACACGAGCCACCTTCTATTTTTCTTCCCAAGCTGGAAGCATTTTTCGGAGCGGTTTATCTTGACGATAGCCAAGCACGTATTCCGCTTGCATAATCGTATGAATTTCGCGCGTTCCTTCGTAAATGACTGGCGCTTTTGAGTTTCGTAAATATCGTTCTACAGGATATTCATTGGAATAGCCGTAAGCCCCGTGAATTTGTACTGCGTCATCAGCTGCCTTATTTGCAAAGTCGCATGCCATCCATTTCGCTAACGACGTTTCGCGCGTATTTCGTCTTCCTTTATTTTTTAAAAATCCTGCTTTATATACGAGCAAACGGCTCATTTGCAACCCTGCTTCCATATTGGCAATCATTTGTTGTACGAGTTGATGGCGGCCAATTTCTTTTCCGAACGTTTTTCGTTCGTGACAATATTTCACGCTTGCTTCTAAACAAGCCATAATTAAGCCGCAAGCCCCAGCAGCAACAGTAAATCGTCCGTTATCGAGCGCGGACATCGCAATTTTAAATCCTTCTCCTTCTTCCCCGAGTAAATTTTCTTTTGGGACGCGGACATTGTCGAAAAACAGCTCACCTGTATTGCCTGCACGAATGCCAAGTTTTCCTTTGATGGCACGTGATGAAAAACCAGGCATCGTCCGTTCAACGATAAAAGCAGAAATACCGCGATGTTTTTTTGATTTATCTGTGTAAGCAAAAACGATGAAATGGTCGGCAATGTCACAAAGAGAAATCCACGTTTTTTGTCCGTTTAAAATGTAGTCATCTCCATCGCGTACAGCGGTTGTGGAAATAGCTGCAACATCTGAACCGGCGTTTGGCTCGGTTAATCCGAATGCCCCAATTTTTTCCCCTTTTGCTTGTGGCACGAGATATTTTTGTTTTTGTTCTTCTGTTCCCCATTGAAGTAGTGTTAAACTATTAAGTCCAATATGGACAGAAACTGCTGTGCGAAACGCAGTATCTCCACGTTCAAGCTCTTCACATACGATGGCTAGCGAATTGTAATCCATCCCCATTCCGCCGTACTGCTCTGGAATGCATACGCCCATTAAGTTTAATTGCGCAAGACGTTTTAAAATGTTTGGATCGAAATAGCCTCGTTCATCCCATTCTTTTATGTGGGGTAAAATTTCTTTATCAACAAATTTTCTTACAGTTTGTCGCAACATTTCTTGTTCTGGAGTAAAATCAAAGTTCATCAAGTTTGTTTCCTCCTTTAATAAATAAATCGTTATGTTCTCCTGCAAGGGGTGGTGCGAACCGATATGTGACCGGTGTGTGTGAAAACTTTAACGGTGTGCCGACAAGTTTTAACGCTCCAACATCTGGATGATTCATGTGGATAAGCATGTTTCGTGCGCGCGTTTGTGCATGTTGAAACACTTGATCGAGCGTGTGCACAGGGCCGCAAGGAATGCCTTTTTGTTCAAACAATTGTTGCCATTGTGCGCGCGTTTTCTTTTTTAATTCATCGTTTAACCGGCGATTTAGCTCATGACGATGAGCGACTCTGCCGGCATTTGTTCGAAATCGCTCATCTGCACCGATCGATTGATCTTCTAGCAATTCGCATAGCGCCTGAAATTGCCGATCGTTTCCGACTGCGACAACAAACAAACCGTCGCTTGCTTCATATGTCGAATATGGAACGATATTTGGATGATCGTTTCCTAACGGTTTTGGCACTTCACCGGACATTAAATAATTCGACGCAACGTTTACAAGTGCACTAATGGCACAATCAAATAAACTTAAATCAATTTTTTGTCCGCTCCCTGTTTTTTGTCGGGCGATGAGTGCTGCTTGTACGGCGATCGCTGCATACAGACCGGTAAAGATATCTGTGACCGCAACACCAACTTTTAATGGTCCGGATTGTTCTGTCCCGTTAATGCTCATCCAGCCGCTCATCGCTTGAATAATATAATCATAGCCAGCTAAATGATGATACGGGCCTGTTTCACCAAATCCAGTAATTGAACAGTAGATGAGTTGCGGATTGATGACTGACAGATCATCATACCCGAGCCCAAGCCGCTCCATCGTTCCGGTTTTAAAATTGTGAATGATGATGTCGGCTGTTTTCGAAAGTTGACGAATCGTTTCTTTTCCGCTTTCATCTTTTAAATTGACAGTTATGCTTCGCTTGTTTCGATTGACCGCTGCATAGTAGGCGCTCATCCCGTTTTGAAACGGTGGTCCCCAAAATCGCGTATCATCTGATCCACCAGGTGCCTCGATTTTTATGACATCTGCCCCGAGATCACCTAAAATCATTGTGGCATATGGACCAGCAAGAACGCGCGTTAAGTCAATTACTCGAATCCCATCTAAAGCTCCGGCCATTTGTTCACCTCCATTTTCGTAATAAAAAAGCCAGTCCCTCCCTACAACGTACAGGAAAGGAACTGGCATAAACGATTCGAGCGTGCCTTTCGAAAAGAAAGTCGGTCGAATCGGAACAGTTCTTTAACAAAAAAAGTTACGTTGCTACCCGAAGCCAAACGGTCAGTTGTTTGGTGGGGTTAGCTATTTTCAGTATAAAACAACACATTTATTTTGTAAATATTTTTTATTTTAAAAATAGTTTGACAAAATCAAAAAGATTGTCTTAAAATAAAAGCAAATAAGCAAAAACTGTGGAGCTTATTTTACTCGTCTGATCGGCGAGCAACGCATAAGCACCAGCCAGTTTAGTCATTGTGTCATCACGATGATTAAACTGGCTTTTTATTTGTCGAAGGAGGAGAGATCATGTCGAATTGGATGGAACGAAGAAGAGAAGCGGTTGCAAGAGCGCCATACAATGTGACGGAAATTTTTATTAAAGAAGCAAAAGAAGCAATGATTCGCGACATAGATGGTCGCGAATATATCGACTTTGCAGGGGGGATTGGTGTACAAAACGTTGGACATTGTCACCCAAAAGTAGTCGCTGCCATTCAGCAGCAGGCAGCAGCGTTTATTCATCCATGTTTTCACGTGACGCCTTACGAATCGTACGTGTTATTAGCAGAAAAATTAAATGAGCTAACACCGGGTGACTTTCCGAAAAAAACGATTTTTTTAAATAGTGGTGCTGAAGCAGTAGAAAACGCTGTGAAAATTGCAAGAAAGTATACAGGTCGCCCGGCGATTGTGTCATTTACAGGTGGATATCATGGTCGGACGCTATTAACGATGTCGCTAACAAGCAAAGTGATGCCATATAAAAAAGGATTTGGTCCATTCGCTCCTGAGGTGTATAAATTTCCATATCCATACTATTATCGGGCAAACGGGCAAACGGCAGATGAGGTGGATGAACAGTTAATAGCAGCACTGCAACAGTTTTTTACTGCGGAAGTAGCGCCTGATCATGTGGCCGCGATCATTATTGAACCTGTACAAGGAGAAGGTGGATTTGTCGTTCCATCGGCGAAATTTATGCAGGCGATTCGTCGCATTTGCGACGAGCATGGCATCGTGATGATTGCTGATGAAATTCAAACTGGTTTTGCTCGAACCGGGCGTATGTTTGCGATGGAACACTTCGGTGTAGCACCTGATTTAATGACATTGTCGAAGTCGATGGGAGCGGGGGTGCCGATCAGTGCAGTCGTTGGCCGAAGTGAAATAATGGATGCCCCTGAAGTTGGTCAGCTTGGTGGTACGTTTTCTGGAAGTCCATTGGCATGTGCAGCTGCACTCGCTGTTTTAGATGTCATTGAAGAAGAACAGCTTATTTTGCGTGCCCGTCATCTTGGTGAAAAAATGATGATGCTTTTAGAAGAAATGAAGCAACAGTTTGATATCGTTGGTGATGTGCGCGGGCTTGGAGCGATGTGCGCGATCGAGCTTGTAACAGATCGGGAGCAAAAAACGCCAGCGAAAGAACAAACAGCATATATCGTTTCCCAGGCATGGAAGCGCGGAGCGATCTTTTTAAGCGCTGGATTATACAGCAACGTTGTACGCTTTTTACCACCGCTTGTGATGACGGATGAGCAGCTACAGAAAGGTTTTTCTATTTTACACCAACTATTAGCAGAAGTACAACAAAAGGTGGTGAAACGATGCGTGAAGTGAAAAACTACATTGATGGTCAATGGCTGAAAGGGAAAAGTGAAACGATTGAGCGATACAATCCAGCTGATCAAAAAGAGCTCGTTGCGATCGTGGCCGGTTCATCTGTTCATGATGTGGATGAGGCGGTGTTTGCTGCGGTGAAAGCAAAGAAAAAGTGGGCGCAAACGGCTGCCCCGGAGCGTGGTGCGTATTTGCAAAAAGTCGCTCATTTATTTGAGCAATACGCGGATGAATTGGCGGAATTGGCTACGAAAGAAATGGGGAAGCGTTTTGTTGAAACGAAAGGAGAAGTATATCGTAGCGCAGCTATTTTACGTTATTATGCCGGCGAAGGGTTGCGAAAAGTAGGGGAAGTGTTACCGTCATTTGATGCAAAAAATTTATTTTTTACAAAACGTGTGCCTGTCGGGGTTGTAGCTGTGATTGCTCCATGGAATTTTCCGCTAGCTATTCCAATATGGAAAATTGCCCCTGCCCTCGTTTATGGAAATACGGTTGTATTTAAGCCTGCACTAGAAGCAAGCGCTACAGGGGCTCGTATCGTTGAATTGTTTGCAGAAGCAGGCTTACCTCCAGGAGTTTTAAACTTTGTTGTCGGCCGTGGAAGCACGATTGGTGATGCCATTGTCGAACATAAAGATGTCGATGCGATTACGTTTACAGGCTCGAATGCGATTGGTAGTGAAATTGCAAAAAAAGCAGCAGCTCGTGGGGCAAAATATCAACTTGAACTCGGTGGAAAAAATCCAGCTATCGTTTTAAAAGATGCAAATATCGAATTTGCGGCTCGACTCGTTGTAGAAGGAGCGATGAAACAAACGGGGCAACGTTGTACGGCAACGAGTCGCGTATTTGTTGAGAAAGAGATTATCGATGTATTTCGAACGCATGTGATGGAACAGGTGAGACGTATTCGAGTTGGAAATGGAATGGACGAACAAGTGACGATGGGGCCGGTTGTCTCGAAAGGACAATTTGAAACGGTTCAGCGTTATATCCATATTGGAACACAAGAAGGACGGCTGCTGATTGGAGGGGGAGCGAACGACGATGTAGGTTGGTATATTGAGCCAACTGTATTTGATTCTGTTTCCCATCGCTCCATTATTGCGACAGAAGAAATATTTGGTCCTGTCCTATCGATTGTAGAAGCGGCATCCATTGATGAAGCGATTGAAATGGCAAACGATAGCATTTACGGTTTAAGCGCGTCGCTATTTACAAATGATGTATCGAAAGCGCTTTACTTTATTGAACATATCGAGGCGGGAATGGTGCAAGTGAACGGCGAGACAGGCGGTGCGGAACCGCAAGCACCGTTTGGCGGGATGAAGCAGTCCAGCTCAGGCACGCGTGAACAAGGGCAAGCGGCCATCGAATTTTTTACTGCGTATCAAACGATTTCTATTCGGCCACATCCAAATATGTGAAAGGGGGATATGTAATGGATCAACAGTTTCATAAAGTATTAACGAAATTAGATGTGTTGTTATTGGCATTTGGAGCGATGATCGGTTGGGGATGGGTTGTGCTTTCAGGTACGTGGATTACGAGTGCAGGTTCACTCGGAGCGATCATTGCCTTTTTAATCGGGGGAATTCTTGTTATTTTTGTTGGTTTGACATATGCGGAGTTGTCATCAGCCATGCCGAAAGTCGGCGGGGAACATTATTTCGTTTTGCGAGCTCTCGGACCTAAGGCTTCGTTTATCGCTGCTTGGGCAATTGCTCTTGGCTATTTATCAGTTGTAGCATTTGAAGCTGTTGCGCTCCCAACAGTGATTGAGTACTTATTCCCAACATTTAAATTTGGCTATCTTTGGACGATTGCAGGTTGGGATGTGAATGTCTCATGGGTGATGATTGGCATGATCGGTTCAATCATCATTACATGGATCAACTATCGTGGGGTAAAAAGCGCAGCCTTTTTGCAAGTCGTATTGACGTTTGTCATCTTTCTTGTTGGTATGGCACTTTTAAGTGGCTCACTCATAAATGGAGAAACATCAAATTTACAGCC
The DNA here is from genome assembly GCF_001187595.1 of Anoxybacillus gonensis. Lineage (GTDB taxonomy): Bacteria > Bacillota > Bacilli > Bacillales > Anoxybacillaceae > Anoxybacillus > Anoxybacillus gonensis. Next base: position 1,576,736 of record NZ_CP012152.1, on the reverse strand, counting down.
ATTATTTAAAGATGGGTCGGCCGGCTTACTCGCTGTGTTAGTTATGACTCCATTTATGTTTGTCGGTTTTGACGTCATTCCTCAAACAGCAGAAGAAATGAAAATTCCACAACGTTCGATTGGAAAAATTCTCATTTTATCTGTCGCTTTAGCTGTTTTGTTTTATGTCGCGGTTGTTTTCGCAGTATCATACATTTTGCCGGATGATGTGTTGACAAACTCATCGCTTCCAACAGCGGACGCGATGGCTGTAGCATTAGGTAGTTCGTTTTTCTCAAAGGTGCTCATCATCGGAGGATTAGCTGGCATTTTAACAAGCTGGAACGCGTTTATTATCGGGGGTAGCCGCGTGCTTTATGCGATGGCACAAGAAAGATTTCTTCCACAATGGTTTGCCCGCATTCATCCAATATACAAAACACCATCCAATGCGATCTTATTCATTGGAACGCTCGCCACATTCGCTCCTCTACTCGGCAGACCAATGCTTGTTTGGCTTGTAGATGCAGGAGGTTTTTCAATCATCATTGCTTATTTCCTTGTTGCTTTATCATTTATTGCATTGCGCAAAAAAGAACCAAATATGCCACGTCCGTTTCAAGTCGGTCAATCATCAGCTGTCGGTTGGATCGCGCTCGTATTGTCGATCGGATTTATTTTCTTATACATGCCAGGTATGCCATCTCAGCTTGTCTGGCCGTATGAGTGGCTCATATTTATGGGATGGTGGGTGATTGGGGCATTTTTTATCGTGCGAATAAAAACGAAAACAATGGAGCAAACAGAACATGTACATCGGATGTAGAGGGGCGAATATGCTCCTCTTTTTGTTTGTGAGGTCATAAAACGATTTCATTTGTGTATACATGATACAAAAAGAAAGGAGGGCTTGTAGTGAATGCAGCGGAGGCGATCGTTCAATGTTTAAAAAGTGAGGACATTTCTCATGTTTTTTGTGTGCCGGGGGAAAGTTATTTACCGATCCTTGATGCCCTTTTTTCTGAGAAAACGATCCAACTCATTTCTGCTCGTCATGAAGGCGGCGCCGCATTTATGGCAGAAGGATATGCGAAAGCGAGCAAAAAAGTCGGTGTGGTGATGGCGACAAGAGGGGTAGGAGCAACAAATGCTGCCATCGGTATTCATACAGCAAGACAAGATTCGACGCCAATGGTTGTATTGTTAGGACAAGTTGCGCGATCGTTTCGGGGGCGTGAAGGCTTTCAAGAAATAGATGTTGAAGCATGTTTTCGTCCTCTAGCCAAATGGGCAGTAGAGATTGACGATGCACAAAGGTTGCCGGAGCTGTTGACACGGGCGTTTCGAATTGCTCAAACAGGAAGGCCTGGGCCCGTTGTCGTTGCGCTTCCTGAAGATGTTCTTCATGAACAAGTCGATCACGTGACGTTTTCAAAAACGATTGTTCCAAAACCAGCACCGAACGAGGAGGATATTCAACGCATTGAGCAGTTGTTGCGGTCAGCGAGGCGACCGGTTGTCATTGCGGGTGGAGGAATTATATGGTCAAAAGCCATAGACGTCCTTCGTTTATTTGCGGAAAAATGGTCACTTCCCGTCATGTCTTCTTTTCGTCGACATGATGTATTTCCAAACGATCATCCTCTTTACGTTGGTCATCTTGGTTTAGGAACGCAACGAGCGATCATTGAAACGGTGGAACAAGCAGATGTTGTTTTAGCCATCGGTACGCGCTTGTCAGAAGTGACGACACAAGATTATAAGTTATTATCGACGCAACAGCTCATTCATATTGATATCGATTACGATGTCATCGGTGTAACATATTCTCCGCATATTGGTGTTGTTTCTGATGCGAAAGAGGCGTTAAGTCGGTTGTTAAATATTCAACTTCACCCGTCATGGACAGATTGGGTACAAGAACGGCGGAAAACATACGAACGATTTTCGTCACTTCCGTCCATGAAACGGAATGTAAACGAAGAAATGATCCACATCCTTCAACATCTTCTCCCATCCGAAGCGATCATTACAAATGATGCGGGCAATTTCGCAAGTTGGCTCCATTCATTTTTTCAATTTCAGCAACATACATATATTGGGCCAACATCAGGAGCGATGGGATACGGATTACCAGCAGCGATTGGTGCGAAATTGGCAAATCCACATCGTCCCGTCGTTTCATTAAGCGGAGATGGCGGGTTTATGATGACGATCCAAGAGCTAGAAACAGCCGTTCGATATAACATTCCTATCATTAGTGTGGTGTTTAACAATCAAATGTACGGAACGATTCGCATGTATCAAGAGCTTCGTTATCCAAAGCGCGTCATTGGAACAGATTTCAGCGATATATCGTTTGCAAGTATAGCGCGTTGCTTCGGAACTGATAGTATGCGTGTAGAAACAGGAGAACAATTTTCATCCGCGTTTACTACAGCACTCCAAAACAATAAGCCAACTGTGATTGAAGTCATGACAGATCCGAACATATTATCTCCATTTTTAACAATTGAACAGGCGAGGGGAGGAAAACAATGAAAGTATTAAACTATATAGACGGACGATGGGTGTCATCGGTCAGCAATCGGTTTGTGCCGATTGTGAATCCTGCGAATGGTGAGTGTATTGGAGAAGTGACAATATCAAATGAACAAGATGTCGAACAGGCGGTGTTGGCGGCAAAACGAGCCCAAAAAGCATGGGCACTCGTTCCAGCACCAAAACGAGCTGAAGTGCTTTATAAGGTGGGCATGTTACTACAAGAGCGAAAAGAACAAATGGCTCGCCTATTAACGATGGAAATGGGAAAAGTGATTGAGGAAGCGCGTGGAGAAGTACAAGAAGGAATTGATATGGCGTTTTACATGGCAGGGGAAGGGAGACGGTTATTTGGCGATACAACTCCGTCAGAGTTACCGAATAAGTTCGCAATGAGCGTCCGTGCGCCGATTGGTGTCGTCGGATTAATCACCCCTTGGAACTTTCCAATCGCCATTGCAACGTGGAAGTCATTTCCTGCTATCGTTGCCGGCAATGCAGTTGTTTGGAAACCAGCGCTAGAAACACCAATCATGGCACAGCAACTTGCGCAAATATTTGAGGAGGCAGGTTTACCAAACGGTGTATTTAATGTGGTACATGGACGCGGTTCTGTAGTGGGTGAAGCGCTTGTTGAGCATCGAGATGTAAAAGTCATTTCGTTTACAGGATCCAATGAAGTTGGGCGGCGCATTGCGGAAACGTGTGGACGTCATTTGAAAAAAGTATCGCTTGAAATGGGTGGGAAAAATGCCATTATTGTCATGGATGATGCCGATGTAGCGCTTGCTGTAGAAGCCATTATATGGAGTGCTTTTGGTACATCAGGTCAGCGTTGTACCGCATGTAGCCGAGTTATTGTTCATGAACATGTAAAAAAACAAGTAGAAGAACGGTTACTCGCAGCGATAAGCACATTAACAGTTGGGAACGGCTTAGAGGAAGGAATAAAAGTCGGACCAGTCATTAATCAAGATGCGTTACAAAAAATTCATCATTACGTTCAAATCGGAAGAAATGAAGGGGCAACGTTACTTGCAGGTGGGTATATGCTGCAAGATGAGCCATACAAAGGTGGGTTTTATTACGCTCCAACGTTGTTCACAAACGTTACACCAACGATGAGAATTGCGCGAGAGGAAATTTTCGGTCCAGTCACATCGATTATATCCGTTCGTAGTTTAGAAGAAGCGATTGAAGTGAATAACAGCGTTGATTATGGGCTTTCTAGTGCCATTTTTACACGTGATATTCATCGAGCGTTTACGGCGATACGTGATTTTGATACGGGCATTGTATATGTGAATGCAGGAACGACAGGAGCAGAAATTCATTTGCCTTTTGGTGGAACGAAAGGAACAGGCAACGGACATCGTGATTCAGGTGTCGCAGCACTCGATGTATTTACGGAGTGGAAAAGCATTTACGTTGACTATAGTGGCAAATTACAACGCGCTCAAATTGATGTGTGAAGGAGGTCAGACGATGAATGTCATTGTTCTTGGAGCAGGTTTAATGGGAAAAGAAGCGGTGCGAGATTTAATTGAACAGCAAGGGGTATTATCCGTAACACTTGCGGATGTCGATGAGGAGAAAGCGAAAAACGTTCAACGTTCGTTGGCATCAGAAAAAGTGAAAGTGAAGCGAGTGGATGCAGCGAATGATCAAGAACTGCAGACTGCGATGCATGGGCATGATGTAGCCATTAATGCACTTTTTTATACGTTTAACGAAAAGGTAGCGAAAGCGGCCATTGAAACGGGTGTGCACGCAGTAGATTTGGGTGGGCATATCGGGCATATGACAGATCGTGTCCTCGCTTTACACGAACAAGCAAAACGAGCAGGTGTTACGTTAATTCCAGATTTAGGTGTTGCTCCCGGAATGATTAATATTTTAACAGGATATGGAGCGAGTCAACTGGATCGCGTTCATACCATTAAATTATATGTTGGCGGTATTCCTCTTCGGCCAGAACCGCCGCTTGGATATAATCACGTCTTTTCGCTTGAAGGTTTACTCGATCATTACACCGATCCATCCTTAATTATTCGTGATGGACAAAAGCAACAAGTACCGTCTTTATCAGAAGTTGAAACGATTTATTTTGAGCGTTTTGGACCGCTTGAAGCGTTCCATACCTCAGGAGGAACATCGACGTTGTCACGTTCTTACCCGCATGTAAAATGTTTGGAATATAAAACGATTCGCTATCCTGGTCATGCAGAAAAATTTCAGCTTCTTGTCGATTTACAATTCACGCGTCGAGACTACGAAGTAGAAGTCGATGGAGCAATCGTACGTCCGCGTGACGTATTGTTAAAAGTACTTACGCCACTTTTAGATTTAAAAGAAAAAGACGATGTCGTCTTATTGCGCGTAATTGTGTCGGGGGAAAAAGATGGGAAAGAAAGAACGTACGAGTACGAAATGGTAACAGAGAAAGACCGTCAAAAACAAGTCACGGCAATGGCACGTTCAACGGCCTATACGGTTTCTGTCGTTGCACAAATGATTGGCGACGGAACGATTCAAAAGCGTGGGGCGTATCCACCTGAACAAATTGTTCCGGGAGATCGCTATATTGAAGAAATGGTTCGTCGCGGTGTTGTTATTCGTGCCACTATTCATTGAAATTGTGAACAAAACGGTAAATTTTCTGATTGTTATGACGGCTAATTTATTTATTATGCTAGAATATGTATACATGAAATAGATTTGGAGGTGAACATATGCTACATATTGTAGCTTGTATTAAGCAAGTGCCAGATACGAAAATTATTAAAATGAACCCGAAAACGAACACGATGGACCGTGCGAGTGCTCCTGCTATTTTAAACCCGTATGATGCGCATGCGGTAGAAGAAGCTGTTCGTTTAAAAAAGAGGTACGGTGGAATCGTATCTGTTTTAACAATGGGTCCTCCACCAGCAGTAAAAGCCATTAAAAAATGTATCGAGCTCGGGGCAGATGAAGGGTATATGATTTCAGACCGAGCATTTGCCGGAGCTGATACGCTCGCTACAAGCTATGCGCTTACAAAGGCGCTCGAAAAAATCGCCAAACATCGTCCGATTGACCTCATCATTTGTGGAAAAATGACGATCGATGGGGATACGGGGCAAGTCGGACCTGGCATTGCACGTCGTTTAAACATTCCTCCTCTAACTGGTGTAAACAAAGTTGTTGAAGTGAATAAAGAAAAAGGGTATGCGATCGTTCATCGTAAATTAGAAGATGGTTATGAAGTGGTGAAATCGCAATTACCTTGTTTGTTTACTGTAGAAAAAGACATCAATGACATCTCCTTTGCACCATTGCCAAACATGATTAAAGCCGCACGATATCAACCAACGATTTGGACTGCAGACGACTTAGAAGATGTTGACCGCAAACAACTAGGATTGAAAGGATCTCCAACGATTGTATCAAAAGTATGGGCACCACCGAAGCCAGAAGGTGGAAAAATATTAACAGGAACAAAAGAAGAGCAAGTAAACGAACTGTTGTCTATTATACTTGAGAAAAAAGAGCTTTTTGTATAGGGGGAGTAGCGCATGAATTTCGATGATTATCGGGGGATATGGATATACATTGAAGTGAAAGATGGGCAAATTGCTCCTGTATCGTTAGAATTATTAGGAGCAGGACGGGCGCTAGCAGATAAACGTAAAACAGAGCTCGCAGGAGTTTTAATTGGTAGAGGTGTAAAAGCACTTGCCTCAACACTTTTTCAATATGGTGCAGACGTTGTATATGTATATGATGATCCAATTTTTGAACATTACCGAACAGAACCATATATGCGCGCTTTGCTCGATTGTTGCCATAAACATAAACCAGAAGTCATTTTATATGGGGCGACGCCATCTGGAAAAGATTTGGCGAGTGCCATCGCAACCGATTTACCGACAGGATTAACAGCGGATACGACAATACTTGATATTGAAGAAGATACAGGGTTATTGTTAGCGAGCCGCCCGGCGTTTGGCGGAAATATTATGGCAACGATTTTATGTAAAAAATATCGTCCACAAATGGCAACTGTTCGTCCAAAAGTAATGAAAGCGTTACCACCGGATCCGTCGCGCACAGGTCGCGTGATCGAGGAGCATATTGAGTTACACGAAGAAGAAATGCGGACGAAAGTGTTACAGATTGTGAGAGAGACAGCGAAAAAAGTGCGTATTGACGAAGCGGACATTGTTGTTGCTGGCGGAAAAGGGATGGGCAGCAAAGAAGGATTCCAACTCATTCATCAGCTCGCAGAAGTGCTTGGTGGTGCCGTTGGAGCGAGCCGTGATGTTGTAGAGGCGGGATGGATTGACCATCATCACCAAGTCGGGCAAACCGGTGTGACTGTCACGCCAAAAATTTATTTTGCGATCGGCATTTCCGGAGCAATTCAACACGTTGTAGGCATGCAAAATTCGGAGCTCATTATCGCCATCAATAAGGACCCGAACGCTCCGATTTTCCAATCATGCCACTACGGTATAGTCGGCGATGCGTTTGAAATTGTCCCGCTTTTAATTGAACGATTGAAAGAAGAAATTCCGAAGATAAAAGCAGCTGCCGATGTGAAGGAGGAGATCCGCCATGCCTGAAAAATTTGATTGTATCGTTGTTGGCGCAGGACCAGCTGGAACAGCTTGTGCCTATGAACTAGCAAAAGCAGGGGTTCACGTGCTACTTTTAGAGCGCGGCGAATATCCAGGAGCGAAAAACGTCATGGGCGGTGTATTATACCGAAAAATGATGGAAGATATTATCCCAGAGTTTTATAAAGAAGCACCGCTAGAACGCCCAATCGTCGAGCAGCGGTTTATGATGATGGATAAAGAATCGGCGGTAACGTTTAGTTACAAAGGATTAGAGTGGGGACGAGAGCCGTATAACAATTTCACCGTATTGCGCGCCAAATTTGACCAGTGGTTTGCCGAAAAAGCAGTCGAACAAGGAGCATTGCTCGTTTGTGAAACGGTAGCGGTCGAATGTATCGTCGAAAACGGCCGCGTCATCGGTGTCCGCACAGACCGACCAGATGGCGACATTTACGCGGATGTAGTCGTGTTAGCAGACGGCGTCAACTCGCTCTTAGCGAAACAGCTCGGGTTTCATCGCGAATGGCGGCCTGATGAAGTCGCTTTAGCGACGATGGAAATTTTAAAACTAGATAAAAACGTGATTGAAGACCGCTTTAATCTTGAAGCCAACCAAGGCTGTACGATTGAGATTTTTGGCGATGCGACGAAAGGGATTGTTGGCACTGGATTTTTATATACGAATAAAGATACACTCAGCATCGGCGTCGGTACGCTTTTATCTGGATTAATTAAACATAAAATCAAGCCGTATGAGCTGCTTGAGCATGTGAAAAATCATCCGATGATTCGCCCATACATTCAAGGGAGTGAACCTGTCGAATATTTAGCGCACTTGATCCCAGAAGGTGGTTATCATTCTATTCCGAAAGTGGCAGGCAACGGGGTGCTTGTTGTTGGGGATGCGGCACAGCTTGTCAATGCGATTCATCGCGAAGGTTCCAATATGGCGATGACTTCTGGTCGATTAGCGGCAGAAACAATCATTATGGCAAAAGAGCAAAACGACTTTTCCGAAAGCATGCTTGATCAATACCGAATGAAACTGATGGAAAGCTTTATTGGGCAAGACTTGAAAAAATATAAAGATGCGACCCATCATTTTGAATCGTTCCCACAATATTTTGAACAATACATCCCGATGCTCAACCGCGCAGCAAGCCAAATGTTTACGGTGGACGGGGCATCGAAATGGGAAAAACAGAAAAAAATTTGGCGTGATCTCGGCTCGACGAAACAAAAGTTTAAGCTGGCACGCGATATGATGAAAGCATGGAAGGTGATGAAATGATGAAGGCGCAAACGATTGAAGAAAAGCAATATTTAGTTCGCTTTAATGCGGATACGAAATCGCATCTTCATGTGCTTGATGACAACATTTGTTTAACGAAATGTCCCGATAAAATTTGTACCATTTTTTGTCCAGCAGCTGTTTATAAATGGGAAGATATTCGCATGCATGTTGGCTATGAAGGCTGTCATGAGTGCGGCAGTTGTCGCATTGGCTGTCCGCACGAAAACATTCGGTGGGAATATCCACGCGGTGGTCATGGCATCGTCTTCCGTCTAGGGTGATCGCTATGTTTCACATCGGAGACTGCGTCGTCTATCTGGATGGAACGAGAGGCATTGTGCTAGAAGTAACCGATGATCGTTGCCACGTCTTATGGGAAGATTACTTCGTCAGCTGGGAAAACAAAACGTTATTAACAGTCGATGAAGAACTAACAAAAAAACAAACGATTCGCGGTTCTTCTCATGTAAGCCACCCTTTATCGTAGGGTGGTTTTTTGCTTCTTTATATACAATTTGTTATAAAAAAGGGGATTGGTATATATAAAAACAAAGGAGTATCATTCGAATGATTAGAACTGTTGTTTTCGTCTTGGTCAGTTTACTCTTGATTGGTTGTACAGGAACAAAGTCTTTTGAAGGAACGCTTTATAGTATTGGAGAAAATTATTTTGTCGTGGACTGTTCCCATGAAGTAAAGAAAAGGAAAAATAACGTAGAGGATATAAGCTATCCTTGTACAGTCCGAATCACAGATCAAACAAAATTCAGTGATGAAGATGGCAACAAATGAAGTGTTGACGACTTTACGGAAGAAGTAACTGTGAAAGTCATTCTTGCCACTCCTCAGACTATGAGTCAAAGTAAAGAAAGCAGAGACATTGAGGCTAGGGAGATTATATTGTTTAATCAATAGAAAAATTGTCCGTTCGGTCACAGATTGGAAGAAAAGGGGACAGTCAAAACAGCGTAGGAGTTTGCCACTCTTTTTCTTTTATCCAGATAATAAAGGAAGTGAGTTATGAAACTATTTTTGAAAAAAGTTTTCCTGTCGATTGTGTTGTTTTCCTTAGCGCTTTCGCTATTCAGTTCACGGTCGTTTACGTGGGCTGTTTTTCCGTTTGCGTTGTTGCTCATTTTGCTTGTTTGTATAGTGACAGAAGGTGTTCTTTTGTTTTTCGATAAGAAATTTCATTCGGCAGTCGTTTTTATTATTGCAACGCTTGTATCCATTCCGTTTTATCCGTCTGTTGCTTTTGTCGTACCGATTTACATCGGAGCAGTTGGATATGATATCGGAAGAAGATTATTTGCAGAAGGCTAGCTTCATTATTTCTACCATCCCATCTGGTGTGGTTTTTTATTTCTTTATATACAATTTATTCTAAAAAAGGATTGACATATTTTTTTTATGATTATTTCGTAAAATATTCTTTCGTTAGGAGGGATACCATGAATAAAATACAAAAAGCTGCACATTGGGTTGTCAGTTCTATTGCTGATGATTTGAGAAGTAATACGATTTCTAATGTCGTTGGGATGGCTACAGGTGGGATAGGTAATGGAGTGAGAGCATATAAAGCTGCAACTACAGGATTCACTATGTTAGAAAGAAAAGTGGCTTCAGAAACGGCAAAAGGTACAGTAGCAGGATATTTCGCCGGAAGTTATGTAATAGGCAGTATGAACAAAGTTGCTGCAGTAGAAAAATGGTTTGACAATACAAAAGTAGGCAAAGCAATTGATGACGGCATAACAAAAGTGGAAAATAAACTTCATAAATTAATTGGCGGTGGTCGTTATTAAGTTGTTTAGTGTAAATAGTTGCACCGAACTTGATAGTGATCGCAATCCTCTAGGAATAAAGAAAGTTTTTACTCCACTTGATAAATATTGCATTGTTCATTGTGTTGTTTCACATGTGGAGAAAATAGACAGGTTTGTTGAAATGATATGGAATCACCCATATGGAGAAAAGATTTTTGGAATTAAGATCAAAATAGATCCTCAAAAAACTATACAAAAAGTATTTTCAATTGTAGATTTTTCTTTGTTTCTTCATTTAAACAAACCGGATGGTATTTGGGTCGTTCATATCATGCCATTTGACTTCAAGTACGATTTAGAGATAAGGACGTTTGGTGTCAGAGCTGATAGCGTTTTATCTACGTATGATTTCAAAGTTTGAAAGAGGAACAGTATGAAAAAAAGTTATATTGTATTCTTTGTATTTCTTGTATATATCCTGTATATTAGTTGGTCTAAAGAAGGATGGAAAGGTATTTCGCTTCTTTTATTAAAAGGAGTTGTTATATCTGTAACCACGTATATTATTGTATTTATTGCTGTATGGTTGATACGAAAGATGGTCTCTCTTTTTAAAAATTTTAAAAGGCGTTTTTAGTGAATAACAATGAAACCAATGATGCTAGTTGAGCGTCATGGGTTAATGTTGTTGTTTGCAGTATGAGTAAAATGTTTGTGGGAGGAAGTGAAGTCCTCGTTCATATGCTTCAAGGGGAGGTTCCCTTGATAAAAGAAGGAGGATGAGCAAAAAAGATGCAAAAAGGACTCTCTTCCTGTATTGTGATAGTGCAACCAAATCACCAAGGAGGTCAGAGAGTTCTATGCAACAGTTTATCACAGGTGGGCAAACATGAAAAGAGTTAGAAGCAGAATTGTTTTCGATGTTACAAAAAACCTATGGAGAAATGCTTCAACAGGTATTGGAATGGCTGGATGAAGAGCTAGCCAAGCAACGAGATAAAAAGCGTTATTACCTAAAAGATAAACGAACGGTACAGATGCAGACGTTATTTGGGGAGGTGGAGGTTCGACGCAATTACTATTTGGATCGAGAAAAAGGCGTGTATACGTGCTTATTAGATGCGTTCCTCGGGTTCGATGGGGCAAAAGGAGTGAGTCCATTATTGGAGGAAACCGCCATCGAATTAGCCGTGACAGGGCCTTCGTATCGCCAAGCGGCCGAAGCGCTAAAGAAGATAGTAGGCTATGCGGTGATGAGCCATGAAACGATTCGCCAACTTGTGTTACAAGCAACGGTGGAAACCCATCGCCCGATGGAAAGGAAGCGACAGGTGTTGTTCGTGGAGGCGGACGGACTATATGTGAAACGGCAGCGAAGCCGCCGAAGAGGAAAGGAAGAAAAAATTTTGGCGGTGCACCAAGGATGGAAGGTCCATGGGAAACGGGTATCCTTGGTGGGGAAACGGCACTATGTCCACGAAACAAAAGAGCCGGTGTGGGAAGGGTTAGAGTTGTTTTTGATCGAGGAATATGGCTATGACCCAACGAGAGATTGGGTGGTGATCAATGGCGATGGAGCTGCGTGGATTACAGCTTGTCGCGACTATTTCGGGAAACGAGCATTTTTCCAACTAGATCGGTTCCATGTAGCGAGAGAGATTCGCGACTGTTTAAAAGATCACCCACGGTACCGGACGATTCAGAAAAAGCTGGCCTTGTTCGATGAACATGGGTTATTAACTGAGCTGCATAGTGCAGTAGGCACGCTAGGGGAGGAGAAGAAAGAAAAGCAGTTGGAGGGATTGATCCAACGGATCGAATCGATGCCAGGATGCTTAAGTGACTACCGTAAATGGCTGCGGGAGAAAGGAATAGATACGACAGGAATGCGCCCGATGGGAAGTGCAGAGGGAACGATGCACGTGTTTGCGAAGCGCGTAAAAGATGGACGGAGTTGGTGTGAAGCAGGGATTCAAGCGTTTTTACATGTGATGGTAGCTGTGAAAGACGGGTTAACGATTCAGACGCGGAGAGGAGAGATAGTCATCGAGGAAGAGAAGAGAGAAACGAAGCGATTCACACTCGTGAAAAAGGCAGTCAAGAATGCAGGAACAAAGGTAGTGGAGTTGGTACGAGGCAATATTCGCTATCTCCAGCAATCATGTGGAACGCCTATATATGAAGTGTTGAAAGGCTTGAAAGGGATTTAAAAAAGCAAAAAAAGGCACAAAAAGCAGGAGGAGAGGATTAGAAAACGCTTACAAAAATCGGGTTGATAAAACCATATATATCCATTCATTTGAGATAGAAAAAAATCTCCCACAAACTCTTGACTCAATCTTTTTAAAAAAACATATTGACAAAATGTTAATATAATTTTAAATTTAAATTGTATTAACTGTTTACAATTGGTAAATGAGGTGACAATATGAAAAAGTTAAACAAGAATTGGAGAAAAGCTCTTTCTCAACCAACGATTTGTATGCAAAACGAAAAATGGGGTTAATACTTTATGGGGTATCTCATCTTGTTTGATGAGATCTCCCCCTGCCTTATAGTATGTTTATTTCCTTAATGGCTTAATGCTTAATATTTTTATTTTGTAACTATTCACCCCAGTGCTAGTGTATAAAAAAGCCCAGCACAAATAGGGCATTTCGGTCATAGAAAATGCCCTAGGTAGCGGAAAGAACTCGATCGATCGTTTCGCCTGCCAACAGAAGACACAACGAGTCCCACACGTTTTTTTCGTGTTTCGTAAGTGTGGAAACGATGCTTCTTGCGATGCAAAACGACTGCGCGAACGTTTCGTCACGAAATGTACCCGAGATGTTCTCTTTGACTTTGACCATGCGAAGATCTCGCTCGGCTTGGTTATTGTCAAAGGGAACATGCACTTCACATAAGAAACGCAGCGCTTCTTCCTTTCGTTTTTGAAGCCGTCGAATAAAAGCGAGTGCTTTTTTCGGAAGAGGTGTCATCGTTTCCAATCGGTGCTGTGCTTTCGCTAGGATACGATCATACACTCGTTCCCATCGTTTCGCTTCTTCTTCGGAAAGTGCACCGTGATGCGCTTCGACTGCCTGTTTGGCGGCTAACAGAAACGTGGTCATGCGCGATGCCCATGTATGGCCTTGTTCGATGAAGCCTTTTAGCTCACGTAAATGATGGGCATGGCAAAGAGCATGTGTGGCTTTCGTGTATCTCGGATACGTACCGAATGCATCATGCATCATCGTCCCTTTGTATTGTGGAAGAATCCCGATCTCATCCGTTGCTTTCTTTCCACGAGAAGCGTGAAAAGCCAAGTACGTATATGTCGACGTACATGCGACATGCACCCATGCGAGTTTACCATTGATGCGCAAACTCGTTTCATCGACATGCAAGATGTTAGAGTCAAGTAAGGCGTCTTCGATCATGTCCATATTGGATTCCAGCGCTTCGCGTCCTCGTTTCACCATATTGGCAAGGGTTCCTGTACTAACCGAGTGTTGATATAACGCTTCGATTGTATCACTTAAACGCTTGTAAGGGATCAATTGGATATGATGCAAATAAACAACGAGCGCAGTAAGACGTGGACCGTATTGCACATGATTCGTGACATGTGGTGGAAACTCCGCTTGTTGCACGCATCGACAATGCGGACATGATTTCACTTCACGCTCATGTTGTGTCACTTCAATCGACACGGGAGGCAGATCAAACACTTGACGGACATCGACTTTGAACGGTTTGACGTCACGCAAAGAAGCCCCACATCCTTGACACGTATGTACGCGATGGACGACACGATGATGTGGATGTTCCACTTGACGGAGCGTCGTCCCCTCATGTCCCTCTTGCCCACCGGGCTTTTTGCCAGACGGCTCGCGGGAGGAACGCTTTTTCTCAAAACGGTCAGAAGATGGGGGCAAATGGCTATTGGAGCTGTTTTTTTTCGTGCGTGCTTCCAGCTCTTGAACGCGATGCTTGAGTTGTTCATTTTCTTTGCGTAGCTGTTTGTTTTCTTGACGCAAATGTTCATTTTCTTGAATGAGTTGATGAATGAGCTGTTTTTGTTGTTGGACTTTGCCGATTAAGCCCTCAACTGTAAATACAGCTTGTTGTACCGTCAACATGTGATTCACCTCCTTGTCTATCAATATTCACATCATAGACAGGAAAAGCAAAAAATATTCAGCTCACTTTATGATGTGGCTGAATAGTTACTTTATTTTTAATTGTAATGTTTGGATATAAACATAGTTCTACTTAAATCTTAATTAACATTTCAACTTTTTAATTCATCATAAAAATAGATTGTCAGAAGTTCGATTTTTGGTGTACCCACTCGTTTTGGTATCCTGACGGAATCCATATTTATTTAGTCGGAAGTAGAATCTTTAAATTTAAATTTTATATAAATTTCATACATACGGAAAAGCTAAATACCTATTGGAGGTGATAATATGTTGTGCAAAACTGCCGAACACCTGGATTTATATAATAAAGACATAGATATATTAAGTGAAGTAGAACAACTAATGGAGCAGACTTCGCCTAAGTGTGCGGAGGAATTTAGAGATTTGATTGATCATAAAATTTTACCTTTACTACATAAAGTTGAACATCCAGTAGCGGCCGAAAATATTTTTGGAATGTGTATGTCCCACCCGATAGCATATGTTAGATATAAACTTATTGAAGTAGTTGAAAATTGGATCCCTTACTTTTCTGCGGTAGAAACCATAGTTAATCTTACTCTTGATCCAGATGACTTAGTTTCATTTAGGGCAATGGAGGTCTGTGGAAAATACAGAATTGAAGAAGCTATACCAAACCTTTCAAAAATAATTGGTGATGTAACGGAGAAGTTGCATTTTCCAAACAAACCGGTGGGGTTAGGTGCTCAAAAGGTTTTAGAAACGTTTCTGGATATTTTTGGAACGAAAAGTGAAGAGGAACTTCGAATGTTAAAACATTAGGTTCATCACCAAATTTTGTGATTTAGTGACAAAAAAGAGAAAGCACTGACGAGATCCTGGCAATAATGTTAGCGGTGAAATAAACATTAAGGAGGTCTCGTAAGTGCTTTCTATACCACTAGGATTGCCAGAATTTAAAGTGATTAAACAAGAACTTCTTTCCTATGGTTATGCGATTCATGTAGAGAAAACAGAGACACAGGAACGTTGCCCTCATTGTGGTTTTGCCACTTCCTCTGTCCACGACAGACGGACAAGAAAAGTACGGGATTTGGCGATTTTCCATCAACCGGTGTACTTGTTCGTAAAGGTAAAGCGCTATCGGTGCTGGAATTGTTCCCAAGTGTTTTCCGCCTCTTTGGAATCGATTCAACCCAATCAACACTACACCAATCGATTTTGTGAGTACTTGTATGAACTTTGTGAAGGCTCCACCATTCAAGAGGTTAGCCGAAAGCACCGCATCCCATATACGACATTGGAACGCATCTATTACTCCATCGCATCGAAAAAAGCAAAAGAGCGT
This sequence comes from Anoxybacillus gonensis, assembly GCF_001187595.1. Lineage (GTDB taxonomy): Bacteria > Bacillota > Bacilli > Bacillales > Anoxybacillaceae > Anoxybacillus > Anoxybacillus gonensis. The sequence continues at coordinate 1,561,056 of NZ_CP012152.1, read as the reverse complement.
CAAACAGCGATCGAAGCATCTTCTCAAGAAGAGATGGTGCTGAGCTTAGATGAAATCGCGGTAAAAAAGGGACATCAGTATGAAACCGTATTGATGGATGCCAAAGCCGGATCGGTCATGGGAATGCATGCCGATCGCCAATGTAACTCCGCCATCCACTTGTTGAGTCAAAATGTCCTGTCGAAAGAAATGGTCCAAACGGTGATTCTTGACATGTGGGAACCTTATCATAAGGCGGTTCGTGCCCTGTTTCCATCTGCTTCGATTGTCATCGATAAGTACCATGTGGTTCAAAAAGTGACACAAGCCTTGGATCAAGCAAGAAAGGAATGTTCTCCATTGAAAAAGGCTCGATATCTTCTCTTAAAAGGCTGTGAAAAGCTTCGTAAGGACCAACGGCTTCGATTAGACGATATCTTGGAGGAGTATCCGGCACTTTCCATTGCTTATTATCTGAAAGAGTTGTTTCGGGATTTTTACCGAACCGATGGATATAACGAAGCAAAGGAACGCTTGGAAGAATGGATTCAGTTAGCCAAACAGAGCCCTTTTGCTTCTTTTCAGGAAGCAGCCAACACGCTTGAAAGGTGGAAGGAGCCTATTCTTTCCTACTTTTTGTGCCCATATACCAATGCCCGGATCGAGGGGACGAATCACAAGATCAAAAACATCAAACGCCGGGCATATGGCTATCGAAATCTAGAACGGTTTCGTTTGCGTGTATTTCTGGAGTGTACAGGGAACACTACAGGTAGTCAGGCTGCTTAAGCGCTCCCTTCTTCCGCTATCGGTATGATAGTTGGTAGAATGGAACCCGTCAAGGAAAGCACTTGACTGTTTCCATTCTACCAACTTCGTGGTCTGTATGCGGAAGAAGGATCCTGACTGATGAACCTATTTCATCCAGCTAACATGTTTCTAGGATTGAGTAGAAATCACAGAAAATGGTGAAGACCCAAACATTATTTTCAAACATATGGTGTGTTACTGGGAAACTATGACTTTGAAGAAAAAATTCCGACTGAATTGTTAGAAGAGTTCGAGAGAATTGAAGAGGAAGGAATGGTTTTTATTCCTGGTGGTTTTTTTGAATACGGATTAAATGAAAATGAAGTTCCTTACAAAACATTTAATTGGAATGATAGTGTTCCAAAAATGAAAGTTTGGCTTCCTCCATTTTTTATCGATAAGTATCCCGTTACTAATAAAGAATATGATGAATTTACCGATTTCATTGAAGAAAATGGACATATTTTTTGTCATCCTAATGAACCAGAGGGTAAAGAGCATAGACGTAATACTTACTGGGATCCGCGTTACAAACCTGACCATCCTGTGACTGGTATTGATTTTTATGATGCATTTGCTTTTGCGCGTTGGAAAGGGAAGGAGCTTCCTACTGAATTTCAATGGGAAAAAGCTGCTCGAGGACCCGAGGGATTAATATGGCCATGGGGTAATTCGTTTGATCCTACAAAGGTTAGATATTCGGGAAGTTTGTATGGTACAAACATTGATTCCTTGGACGAGTGGCGAAAAACGATATTAAAAGCTCATCAAGACACCTCACTTGATAGCTATACAATCTCATTAAAAAATCCAACGAACATAAGTTTTTATGGTGTTGTAGATATGGTTGGGAACACTTGGGAGTGGACCAGAAGTGATTTTAAAACTCGTAGAATGTTTCATCCTGTATGGGAAAGTACTCAAACGAAAGCCAACGCATTCGCAGTGCTCAAAGGGGGATCGTTTTACTCTCATCCAGGTTTAATGTTTCCATCGTATAGAGCCAAAGATATCCCATTTTGCCGACACAATGAAATGGGAATAAGATGTGTGAAAAATATTCCTGTGTATTTGATACAGAGAGCATTAAAAAAACCTATAACTAATAAAGCAATATATTAAGGTGTTGGTGATACTATTGACTTTGAATTTTTATAAGTTGGCATTTGGAAATGTTATTACAAATATTTCTGGTATTCTATATACAATTGTAGCAACATCTTTTATTTACGAATATACAAAATCTGCAACTCTTGCAGCAATTGTCGCATTGGTTAGAACTATAGCTAAAATTATTAGTGGGTTGCAACTTCCTTTTTATACAGAAAGGTTTGAAATTACTAGACTAATTTCTTCTTTTTATTTATTTCAAGTGCTATTACTAAGTTTTTTTATAGTCTATTTTAAACTAATAGAATTAAACAAATTCACAACAACATTTATATATTTATTTGTATTTTTTATTAGTTATATTGAAGGTATCATCTTGCCATGCCGTAATTCATTAGTTCCTAAGGTTGTGACACATACACAATTATTTAGGGCAAATAATATTATTTCCTTCTTAGAACAAACAGTTAGCTTGTTATCTTGGGGGATGGGCGGGTTACTGGTAGTATACTTTGATAAACTTTGGATCTTAGTTGGTATAACTTTTTCCTATCTGTTTCCAGCTCTCCTCTTTAAATCAATGAATATAAAAATTGATAAGATGAAACATAAAAAGAAGAAAATATTTAGATTAGATGGTTGGAGAGTTGTAAAAAGCAATCCTTTTCTTCTGAAAATGTTGATAGTCGATATTATTGAAGGTATTGCTAGTGGTATATGGATTGGTGGTATTACTCTTGCTTTTGTTAGAGAGGTCTTGCATAAAGGAGAAAATTGGTGGGGATATATTAATACAAGCTATTACCTTGGTACTATTTTGAGTTCCAGTGTTTTAATTATAATTTCTTCTATTATAAGAAGAAAATTGGTTATTAGTATGTCCTTAGGCTCATTAGGAGTTAGCGTATTTGTTTTTATATTTGGACTTAACAAAATTCCATTAATGTCTCTGGTTTTGGTTTTTGTGTTAGGGTTGTTTTATCAATTAAGAGATTCGGCTCAAAGAACTTTACTACAGCTTCACGTAAAAGATGATGACTTAACCGCATTTTATGGTTTTTATAGTTCAATAAATAGCGTGGTCTTTGGCTTTTCTATTTTCTTGATGGGAACAATATCGGATTTACTGGGTCCTCAAAATATTTATTTACTTGCGTCACTTATGACCTTAGTTAGCTCAATATTAATCTTTGTTGCATTAAAGAATCTAAAAATAGAGTTTAATGTAAACAAAACTATTTAGTTTCCTACACCTCTCTGTTTTTAGAGTTCCTTTATTGATGGTATCCGATATGGAGTGAATCAAAATCCTCATATCATTAATGGTTATATTCAAATATTTGTATTAATTATACAGTTACTTGGGCTAATCCACTTCGATTTTACTTAAATACGATGAAAAACCACGGCTGTTGATTATCCAAAATTAGGCATACTCTTCCCGTATATTCGGGCATACTCAAATAGGGCAGCTGCCATCTCGGATTTCCATTCGAGAGGAAGTTGTCCAGAGAAAAAACGACGAACAAACGAAAGAAAGGTAAGGGACGAGGTTGTCCATTTTTCCGTGCGATGATATAGCCATCTCCATAACACATAAGCGATAAATGCCGCAAAAAGCTGGTTGTATACCGCATGCTCGTCGGTGCCAAATAAGGTTGGAACGTTTAGGTATTGCTTGATCCATCGGAAAAACACTTCCACCGTCCAACGTTCTTGATACATCTCGGCAATCTTTTCCGCCGATGCCTCTAAGACGTTCGTGACGACACGGATGTCATGCCCGTTCGCATCCTGAAAAATCACGACGCGATGGCGCTTTTTGGAACGACATTGTTTTGTTCCTAACTGGCAAGTAAAATCCGCCACAATGGAAGAAGAGGAGGAAGAAAGGCGCTTTAGGCTCTTTTTCTGATGAATCTCGACATTGTCTTTCATCCGTATCACAAATGGTTGCTTCTGTTTGACAAACCGATCGAGGCGTTCGATTTTGAAGTACGCTCGATCCTCGACAAGAACCGATTGCACGTCTGTGAGCTGTTCTCCAATCGGTCCATCGTGGCGCAGCCCTACGGTTTCTATGATGTCGCTCGGCATTTGTTGCTCAGGGGAATACGCGACGTGCATGTTCACTCCAGATCGTTCCCCATGATAGGGAGCCCATGTCAGGCGGTTTTTCCCCACGGTGACGGTCGTGGAGTCTACTACACGCAATGCTTTTGGAAAGCGAAGCGAACGGCGGGTTTGGCGATTGCACTTCGAAACCACCAAAGCAAATAAGCGCTTCATCACCTCGTACGGAACTTCTTTCGCTTTCTTAGAAACCGTCGAGTAATGAAACGTCGGCAATCCATACATCTTTGCCACATCGGCACCATGACGGAAACTTTTCCATTCGTGAAGTGCCGCCAACAGAAAAAAATCAACCAATGTGCGCACCGTAAACGTCTCCGAAGTGTCATGGTAACCAACGGCTTCGGTAATCGACTGGAGATCTTCATCAGAAACAATTTTTTACATCAAATTTGGGAGTGTGGTATGCTTATGCATAGAGAGCACCTCCTAGGTTTGTTTGTGTAGCTACTTACATTCTACAGGAAAGGTGCCCTTTTTTCTATGTTTTTTATGGATATTATTGGTTAATCAACACGCCTGTTTTTGGGTAGAAAATTCAGGAATGATCTCAAAAAATATTATATAAATGCAATTTGGGACTTTAACGTTTTCGTCTTTTATGGAGTAATCGGTATGTTTCGACTGTTGAGTGACGAAGGCCAATCGTAGACTTGCCTCCGACAGTCGAAAAAATAGGGAGTCTACTTTTTCTTCAGCCATAAGTTAAACTTCTCACTTGTATTTATATAGAAACTTTTGTTCATGGTGCTCATTGAGACCACCAATCGAAGCACGGTAGGGTGAACATTCAAAATTTCCACCATCCCATATGGGGTGGTTTTTTGTTATACTTGTTTCATCGATACATAGAAAGGATAACGAGCGATGGAACGAGAACATTTGTTGTTGATTGACGGAATGGCGTTATTGTTTCGGTCGTTTTATGCGACGGCGCCGCGATGGATGATGAATAGCCGTGGGGTGCCGACGAATGCGGTATATGGGGTAGTAAAGCATATTGAAGCGGCGACAAATGCGCTTCAACCGACGCATGTCGTCTGTTGTTGGGATATGGGAAGTACGACGTTTCGCACCGAATGGTTTCCGGACTATAAGGCGAATCGTGGCGAGCCGCCGCGTGAATTAATTCCGCAGTTTGATTTGGCAAAAGAAGTGGTCGCGATGCTAGGCATTCCAAATATCGGTGTGCTCGGTGCCGAAGCGGACGATTGCATCGGCTCGCTTGTGAAGCAATATCGTGAGGAGATGCGCATTTCGATTATGACCGGAGATCGTGATTTATTTCAGCTTCTTTCCGAGCGTGTCACGGTTTACTTATTGGCTAAAGGAATCGGCAACTATGAAGCGTATACGCTCGACCGTTTTATTGAAGAAAAAGGGATTCAGCCACAGCAACTTATTGATGTCAAAGCGCTCATGGGTGATCCGAGCGACAATTATCCAGGTGTACGTGGCATTGGAGAAAAACAAGCGGTTAAACTCATTCAACAATATGGATCAATTGAAGGAATCATCGCAAATTTAGCGAACTTAACAAAAGCGCAACAACAAAAAATAACAGAACATCTCGACTTGCTTCATTTATCGCGCAAACTGGCAGCCATTCATTGTGACATTCCGATTCAATTAGAGTTGGAAGAGGCGAAATGGCATGATGAGCGTAAGCGGTTTGCGGAAGTGTTAGAAGCGATTCGGTAAGAGGTGAATACGGTTGAAAACATTAAAAGGAAAAAAGGCAGTAGTCACAGGGGTGAGCCGGAAACATGGAATCGGTGCGGCAATTTGTGAGGCGCTAGCCGAAGCAGGGGCAGATATTTTTTTCACGTACTGGAGCGCATACGACCGTACGATGCCGTGGGGGATGGAGCAAGACGAACCGCTTCACATTCAACGAAAGCTAGAAGCGCTCGGTGTCGTGTGCCATTCCTTCGAGCTCGATTTATCTAAAGAAGAAGCACCGCAAGTATTGCTCGATAAGGTGTGCGAGGTGTTTGGTGTACCGGATATTTTAGTAAACAACGCTTGCTATTCTGTTTCGCTTCCATATTCAGCGTTAACAAGCGAAATGCTCGACCGACACTATTTTGTCAATGTCAGAGCGCCGATCATGTTAAGTGTGGCATTTGCCAATATGTTTGCAAAACCACAAGGTGGACGAATTATTATGATGACATCGGGGCAGTCGCTTGGCCCAATGCCGGGAGAAAGCGCATATGCGGCGACAAAAGGGGCGATCGATGCGTTTGTCAAAACGTTCGCTGTCGAAGTAGCCGAAAAAAAGATAACCGTAAACGCCATCAATCCAGGACCTACCGATACAGGATGGATGAACGAAGAACTAAAACAGTACCTTCTTTCGAAATTTCCGTTCGGTCGAATCGGCACACCAAACGATGCTGCGCGTCTCGTTCGCTTTCTAGCAAGCGACGAAGCCGAATGGATTACTGGACAGATCATCCATTCGGAAGGTGGATTTGTGCGGGGATGAAGCGTAGTGGATTTCGCATAAAATGGTGGCGAGTTGCTCTCCTTATTATACTTAAGATGGAGAACCGGAGGATTGCAGGCTGTTTTTTCATTTTTAGTAACAGGTGTTTTTCTTATTATCGTTACTTTCTTCATCGCATGGCCTATTGTCTGATTGCTCCTTTTCTTTCAAAAGAGATTTTAACCAGCCCCACGCGGAGGCTGGCTTTTGTATATGCGCTATTGGTTTAGGAAATACTTTTCAATATCATCAAGCATATCGTTCGCTGCCAGAACCCCACCGGCTGTATTCCAAATGGCGTCACTCACTTTGTACACTTTTCCTTGTTTCGCTACGTTTAAATTTTTGAAAAGCGGATCGTTAATCCATTCATCTTCTACTTTTGTCGCTGCTCCATCTCCTTCTTCATATGTGAAATAAAAGAGAATATCGCCATCCATTGCTGGAATTCGTTCTTTTGTTACACCTTTTTCCGCAAAATCGTTGACGTTTTGTGACTCAGGGCGTGCAAATCCTAATTGATCTAAAATAACGCCAGAGAAGGAGTCTTTGTGATAAATGCGTACATCTCCAGCTAGAAAGCGGACGATGGAAACTTTCATCTGTAGCTTGTCTCCTAACTTCGCTTTCAAATCTTCAATACGTTGGTCGTACGCAGCCATGATCTCTTTTCCTTTTTCTTCTTTATTGACCGCTTTTGCATAGAGCATGAAGTTTTCTTTCCAGTTTCCTTTTAACGTTTCAGAAAAAACAGTTGGAGCAATAGCGTTTAATTGCTCATAAATTTTTTCTTGACGTAGTTTGTTACCAATAATTAGGTCTGGTTTTAATGAAGCGATTGCTTCTAAATTTGGCTCACTTTCCGTTCCAATCTCTTTTACGCCATCCATTTGATCTTTGATATGATCATACCAAGGATCTCCAAGCCACGATTTAACAGCACCGACTGGTTTTACACCTAATGCTAATAAAGCTTCTGTTCCTTCGTTCGTTAAAATAACAACGCGTTTAGGTGCACCTTTTATTTCAGTTGTGCCCATCGCATGCTCGACTGTATAAGTTACAGGTTTTTCTTCATCTTGCTTTGTCGTTGTTTCTTCGTTCGAACCGTTGCAAGCGCTAAGAACGAAAAGAAGAACAATCATCAGCATAAAAGAAAGTTTTTTCATATGTACGCCTCCTATTTGAAAATGATTTTCGTTAACGAATAAAATAATAATATGAATGATAATCATTGTCAATTAAAATATATAATTGAATTATAATTGACTTGCCGAGATTTCAAATAATCTAATAAACTCATTGACACTGATATTCGATATCAAATAGACTTTATATGAGGCTACAAATCATAGTAAGGAGATTATCTACAATGTTAGAAAACAGTACAAAACGGTTGGTTGGACTGCTTTTATTTGTACTTATATTTTTTATTAGTATGTGGATGAGTATCATTTATGGTTACACAGATACAAGCTATCGAACGGCAATCGAGGCGCTGATGAATAAAGGTATTTCTAACGAACATCTTGTTATTAATACGGTTCGTTTGCCACGTGCCCTCATCGGCGCGGCTGTTGGGGCAAGTTTAGCCATGGCAGGGGCACTTATGCAGGCTTTAACTAAAAATCCCCTCGCTTCGCCTGGGATTTTTGGAATTAATGCAGGGGCGGGGTTTCTAATTGTGTTATGTGTAACCTTCTTTCAAGTTAGTTCGCTTCACATGTTCGCATCGCTCGCTTTAATTGGTGCTACACTCGCAGCAATCATTGTATTTATCATCAGTTCAGTTGGAAAAGAAGGGATGACACCGATTAAATTAACGTTAGCAGGAACAGCTGTAGCGACACTTTTTGCTTCTCTTACACAAGGATTGTTAGTTGTAAATGAAAAAGCGTTAGAAGAGGTGTTGTTTTGGTTGGCGGGATCTGTTTCAGGACGAAAGTTAGAGATGTTAACTTCTGTTCTTCCTTACTTTCTCATTGCGTGGGTTGGGTCTTTTTTATTAGCTTCAAAGATCAACATTATCATGCTAGGAGATGATGTAGCAAAAGGATTGGGACAACGTACGAACTTTGTCAAGTTAATTATGGCTATTTTTATTGTTTTGTTAGCAGGAAGTTCTGTGGCAGTAGCTGGGCCAATAGGTTTTATAGGAATTATTGTTCCTCATATTGCTCGAGCATTTGTCGGGAATGATCACCGTTGGCTACTTCCGTATTGTGCGTTCATTGGGGGAAGTCTCTTAAACTTTGCAGACATTGGAGCTCGTTATATATTGATGCCGCAAGAAGTGCCTGTCGGAATTATGACGGCATTTATCGGGGTTCCATTTTTTATTTATGTTGCCCGTAGGGGGATTTTAAAATGAGAAAGTACATACCATTTCGAGCGGGAAACAACATTTCATTTTTAATTGACAAAAAAGTGATGACGACTTGCTTAGTGCTACTAATGATTTCTATTTTTTTGTTTCTTCTTAGCACAGGAATTGGAGAAATGTATATTTCCCCAGTAAATGTTATAAACACGCTATTAGGTAGTGGGAGTGAAATGGATGAGATTGTAATTTATTCATTTCGTCTACCTCGAATGATTATCGCCTTTTTTGCGGGAATGTCTTTAGCTGTAGCTGGTGCTATTCTTCAAGGAATGATTCGCAATCCGCTTGCTTCTCCAGATGTACTTGGGATGACAAGTGGCGCAGCCGTAGTCGTTGTTTTATTTTTAACGATATTTAGTGATAAAAATGGATCGCTTATCATTAGTATTCACTGGTTGCCTTTAGGTGCTTTTATAGGGGCCACGATCGCCGTTTTTCTTGTGTATATGCTAGCTTGGAAAAACGGGGTGTCCCCGATTCGTCTCGTCTTGATCGGGATAGGGATATCTGCGCTCATGCAAGCTTTTACTACTATGCTCATGCTCATTGGACCGATTTATCGGGCGAGTCAAGCAAATATTTGGATTACTGGAAGTGTATATGGGGTTTCTTGGAAACAAGTGATGATTTTCATGCCTTGGGCTTTTTTGTTGTTACTTATTAGTTTCATTTCCGCTCGACAAGTAAATATTCAAGAATTAGGTGAGGAGCTCGCGGTTAGCGCAGGTGTTTCTTTGCAAAAACAGCGCTTGTTTCTCCTTTTATTAAGCACGGCGCTAACAGGGGGAGCTGTAGCATTTGTTGGAGGGATTGGCTTTGTTGGATTGATGGCTCCGCATATGGCACGAAGATTAGTAGGATCTTCTTTTGGAGGGATGCTGCCAATAGCAGCTTTGTTAGGCGGCATTCTCGTATTGCTTGCGGATTTATTGGGACGGACACTGTTTGCTCCACTAGAAATTCCAGCAGGTGTATTTACCGCAGCAATTGGGGCCCCTTATTTTATTTATTTATTGTATAAAAATCGAAATGCGTAGTGAGGTGAAAATATGACCATTTTACAAACAAAGTCACTTACACTGTCTTATGGAAACTCAATCGTCATTGATGAGCTAAATATGAGCATTCCAAAAGGGGAAATTACTGTTTTAATTGGTGCAAATGGATGTGGAAAATCCACGTTATTACGGTCGTTAGCTAGATTACTAAAACCGATTGGTGGAACGGTATTGCTTGAAGGAAAAGAGATCACAAAAATGCCCACAAAAGAAGTAGCAAAAAAGATGGCCATTTTACCGCAGTCGCCAACCGTCCCAGAAAGTTTGACCGTTTTGCAACTTGTTAAGCAAGGTCGTTATCCACACCAAACATGGTTAAAACAATGGTCAAAAGAGGATGAAGATGCGGTTAAGCGCGCACTTCAAGCAACTGGTATGATACAGTTTGCGGAGCGTTCGGTTGACTCTCTCTCAGGAGGGCAGCGCCAACGTGCATGGATTGCAATGACATTGGCGCAACATACGGAAGTCATTTTGCTTGATGAACCGACAACTTATTTAGATGTGGCACATCAAATCGAAATTCTTGACTTATTGTTTACATTACATGAACAAGAAAAGCGAACGATTGTCATGGTGCTCCATGATTTAAATTTGGCGTGCCGTTATGCCCATCATATCGTTGCCATCCGCGACAAAACCGTATATGCACAAGGGAAACCGGAGAAAATTATTTCACGTGAACTTGTCAAGGATGTTTTTCAGCTTGACTGTGAAGTAATTTACGACCCTTTATTTGGAACACCTCTTTGTATTCCATATGGAAGAGGTAGATACCTTTTGGATAGGGAAGGAGTGTCATGATGAATCTTTCTGAAGATGAAGTGAAACAGTTAGAGAGATTTCGTTTTTCAAAAAAACGTATGATTTCTCCTTTATCTATTCGGCTTGATCAACTGCATGATGAAAGAGAACTTGCTATATATTTACAACTTGTGCAGCAAAAAATTGGTGCTCGAAATCAAATGGTTTCTGCTTCTATATTCATGAAAAGATATAGCTTTTTTATAGCCATCGTTTTATATGCAATGTCTGTATGGAATAAACGTCTTTCATCGTCTTTTCAGCAAATATGGATGGAAACAGATAATGAATCAAAAATGTGGATGCCTACTTTCCGCTTTAAGTCGCTTACATATACAACAGTTAGTGAAAATCGTGACAAATGGCGTACGCAAATCATTGAGCATCTTTTTGCAGGGCATCTTGCTTTGTTAATTGAACAGTTGCGGAAAACTACGCATATTTCACCGTTAATCCTATGGGAAAACGTCTCGATTTATATAATCTGGCTATATGAAACATTAATAGGGGAAAACGAGTGCTGCGATGTACGTCAACAAATTTATGACGATTTTCTATTTGTTGTGCAAAAAGCAGATGGCAAGTTGTTCGGTCCGTATTCTCAAAATCCGTTATATCGTTTTTGGAAAGGAGAAAGTCGTATTCAAAGGACAACGTGTTGTCTTTTTTATCAAACAACTAAGCAATCTCATTGTAAAATATGTCCCATTAGATAAAATGAAATAGAAAAACCAGCCCCACGCGGAGGCTGGTTGTCATTTTCGCACTTGTCCATTCCCATACACGAGCGTTTTCGTTGTCGTGATGGCGCGTAAGCCCATTGGTCCACGGGCGTGCAGTTTTTGCGTGCTAATACCGATTTCGGCGCCGTATCCGAACTGTTCGCCGTCGGTAAAGCGAGTGGAGGCGTTATGGTACAACACAGCGGCGTCGACGCGAGCAAAAAATTGTTCTACATGTTCGTTGCATTCGGAAATAATCGCTTCAGAATGTTTCGTTCCGTATCGTTCAATATGTTCAATCGCTTCGTCCACCGTTTCAACGAGCTTCACCGCCAAAATGGGTGCTAGAAATTCGGTTGCCCAATCTTCTTCTTTTGCCTCACGGACAAACGGATATGTATCGGCAAGTTGTTTGTCCGCACGCAATTCGACTCCTTTTTCGTGCAACGTTTCAAGCAATTCTTTTATATACGGCCATTGTTTATGAACAATCACCGTTTCGACTGCATTGCAGACAGATGGACGTTGCAGTTTCGCATTGATGACGATATCGATCGCCATTTCTTTTTGCGCGGAATCGTCGATAAAAATATGGCAATTGCCGACACCTGTTTCTAATACAGGAATCGTTGCGTTTTCGACGACTGACTGAATAAGTCCTGCACCACCGCGTGGAATGAGGACATCTATATATTCTTTTAGACGGAACATTTGTTGGGCGGTTTCACGGCTTGTATCTTCTAACAGTTGAATGGCGTCTGTCGGAATTTTCGACTGTTTTAATGCTTGTTGCATCACGGAAATAAGTGCTTTATTTGAGTGAATGGCGGAAGAACTGCCCCGCAACAAGACGGCATTTCCCGTTTTTAAACAAAGGCTAGCCGCATCGACGGTGACGTTTGGCCGCGCTTCGTACACCATCCCAACGACGCCAAGTGGTACACGAATTTGTTTTAAGATGAGCCCATTTGGTCGCGTCCATTGTTCAATTGTTTCCCCAACCGGATCTGGCAGATCAACGACTTGGCGGACACCATCAGCGATTTGCTGAATGCGTTCTTCCGTGAGTTGCAGCCGATCAAGCAAGGAAGGAGAGAGCCCGTTTTCTTTTCCGATTGCCATGTCTTTTTCGTTTTCTTGTAAAATGTACCCCGTTTGTGCAATTAACGCTTCTGCAATCATCGCGAGCGCGTTGTTTTTTTCTTCTGTTGATAACATTGCTAATTGACTGGCCGATTGCTTTAATTTTTTCGCTTTGATGATTAATTCACTCATTCGTTTTCGCTCCTTTCGTTTTTAGCAGACAGATGTCTTTTTGAAGCATACTAAGTTGTCGCGATGAATAACTTCTGGGCGATGGTGGAAAGAATATCGTTTCGCTTCCTCGCTTGAAAGACCTTTTACTTTCGCTAAATCGCCCGCCGCATAATATACTTGCCCTCTAGCAATTACATCGCCTTTTTGATTGACGACATTGACGACATCAAGCGCTTGAAATGAGCCAAATACGTTTGTTACACCGGCTGGTAATAAACTTTTTCCTTTATGCAAAAGGGCTGTTTCTGCTCCTTCATCAATTTCAATTGCTCCTGCGACTTCGGAATGGTACGCGATCCATTGTTTACGCATTTGCATATGTTCTTGAAAAGGGGAGCCGATATACGTCCCGTCGCCTTTTCCTTCTAAAATATGTTGCAATTTTTCTTTGCCAGCCCCTGTGCCGATAAAAACGCTAACACCGAAAGAAAGAGCCTTTTGCGCCGCAAGAAGTTTTGATTTCATTCCCCCAGTTCCAACCGTTGAGCCGCTTCCACCTGCTTGGGCAATGAGTTCGTCGGTGATTTCTGATAGAAAATGATATTTTTTTGCTTCAGGATGTTTCGGATTTTGGTCGTATAACCCGTTAATGTCTGTTAAAATGACGAGGGCATCTGCATGTAAAAATCCACTGACAAGCGCCGACAATAAATCGTTATCCCCAAACGTCAACTCTTCAACGGAAACAGAGTCGTTTTCGTTAATAATCGGAAGCACGCCTCGTTCTAACAGTGTAGAAATCGTCGCAAATAAGTTACGAAATCGCTCGCGGTCGTAAAAATCGGCGCGCGTTAACAACAATTGTCCAGTGACGATGCCAAATGAACGAAAGGCTGAAATGTAGCTTTGCATAAGCACCCCTTGACCGACTGAGGCGGCTGCTTGTTTTCCAGCAATCGTTTTCGGCCGCGAACGATACCCAAGCAACCCAAACCCAGCGGCGACCGCGCCAGAGGAAATGAGAATGACATCATGTCCGAGTTGTTTCATATACGCAAGCGCTTCGACATGTCCGCGTAGTTTTTGTTCTGAGAGTGTCCCGTTTTTTTCTGCTAATGAGCTACTCCCGATTTTAACGACAATTCGCTTCTTTTTCACGATTTCTCTCCTTTCTTAAAATAAAAACGCTTCTCCACCCTTATATAGAAAAGGACGGAAAAGCGTTGTTTCCGCGGTACCACCTTTTTTGGCGCAAAGCGCCCACCTCTTGCCCCGTAACGCGGGGAGACGACTTATGTTTGCATAAGCGGCCATGTAGGGTAGGTTCAACCGACTTCCTGTGAGGAACCTTCCAGCCTATGAGTTCCACTCTCTTGCACATTCCATCGGTTTACTTGTCCCGTGCCTTTTTCGCTTATTATATTTTTTAGAATTATGAAACAAAAAAGCGAAGATGTCAACGGATTTTACGACTGTTTGGATAAAAGACGAAGTTTTCGCTCGTGTTGGAGTGTTTTGGAAGAAAGCAGATCAACGGTTTCTTGTGTATCTGATAGCTCGTCTCGTAAGTGATCGATTTTTTCGTTGAGTTGTTTAAATTGTTCGTTCGTCTCTTGCTTCAATTCATCAATTTTTGCTTCTAATTTGCTTTCCACCGCATACATTTCCGTCCGGAGCTGATTGCCCATTTCTTGTATTTCGGTCCGGAGCTGGTTGCCCATTTCCTGCATTTCCGTCCGGAGCTGGTTGCCCATTTCTTGCATTTCCGCCCGGAGTTGGTTACCCATCTCCTGCATTTCCATCCGGAGTTGATTGCCCATTTCTTGCATTTCCGCCCGGAGTTGGTTGCCCATCTCTTGCATTTCAGCATGAATTTTGTCTGAAAATAGTTCGAGCGCTTTCACAATTTCTTTTACCATTGTTTCTTTCTCCACTTTGATTCACCTCCTCTTTATTTTTCATTATAAATGAATGAAGGACAAGAAAGAAGTATGTTTCTCATCATTTTTTGAACATAAAAAGTAAATATATGAAACTTTTACCTAGGTTTATACGTTATAATGAAATAAAGGAGGAGTGAGAAACATGGGTTTAGTTTTACAACATGTGACAAAACAGTTTGGTTCGTTTGTAGCAGTGGATGACGTAACATTATCTATTCCAGAACAGCGTATGTTTGGGTTTCTTGGAGCGAATGGAGCAGGAAAAACGACAACATTTCGAATGATTTTAGGGTTGCTTGAGCCGACGAAAGGGGAGATTACATGGAACGGTGAACGCATCACATATAAGCATAGCCATCTCATTGGATATCTGCCGGAAGAAAGAGGATTGTACCCAAAGTTAAAAGTAAGAGAACAACTCATTTATTTAGGAAGATTGCGAGGGTTACATAAAGAAGACATTGTAAAAAAAATGCGTCATTGGCTTGAGCGTTTTAAAATACCACAATACGAACATCAAAAAGTAGAACAATTATCAAAGGGCAATCAACAAAAAATTCAATTTATCGCAGCGGTGTTACATCGTCCGTCACTGCTTATTTTAGACGAACCGTTTAGCGGATTAGATCCAGTAAATGTAGAAATGTTAAAAGAAGCAGTGATTGACTTACAGCAAAAAGGAACAACAATTGTCTTTTCCAGTCATCGGATGGAACATGTCGAACAACTATGTGAACATATATGCATTATGCATAAAGGAAAACCGATTGTGCACGGATCAATAAAAGAGTTAAAGAGATCTTTCGGTAAAAAAAATGTGATCATTCATGGAGAGTTACCGTTTGAAACGTTAGGGAAAATTCCAGGCGTATTGAAAATGGAGAAAACGGTTGAAGGAGTTCGTTTGCAAATAGCTGATGAACACGTATCACAGCACATTCTTGAACACATTTATGCAAAAGGATTCATTCGTACATTTTCGTTAGAAGAACCGTCGCTTAACGACATTTTTATTGAGAAAGTAGGTGCGGCGTATGAACAATAAATTTTGGATTGTTTTTGCTCATACGTATATGACGAAATTAAAATCAAAGTCTTTTTTCATTTCAACCATGATTACTGCTCTTATTATATTTGGTATTGGTCAGTTAGATCGCATCATTGAAGCGTTTAGCGATAATGGTCAAAAAACAATTGGTGTGATCGATCAAACGAACGGATGGTATGAAGCATTGCAAGCACAAATGCAGTCAAATAAAGAAATAAAACTTGTTCGCCACAATGAAAATGAAGAACAAGCGAAAAAATATGTTCAAACAGAAAAGTGGTATGCGTATATTGTACTTCATGTACAGAACGGACAACTAAAAGTGGCATATTATGCAAAAAATATTGCAGATAGTGATGTCACGCATGAAATGGAGCAAGCACTACAACAAGTAAAAATTGTGATGATGGCGAAACAAATCGGGTTAACATATGACCAAATCAATGCGCTGTATGCGCCAATTACGATAGAGAAAGTAGCGCTTGAAAAACACGCGAAAACAGAAGAACAATTAGATCAAGCTAGAACGATCGTGTACGTTTTGCTGTTTGCGATGTATATGTTTGTGTTAATGTACGGAAGTATGATTATGATGGAAGTGGCAACAGAAAAGTCATCGCGCATTATGGAAATTTTAATTTCAAGTATTTCACCCGTTCAACAATTATTCGGGAAAATTTTAGGGATTGCTTTGTTGAGTTTGACGCAGTTTGTTGTGATTTTCACTGTCGGTTATACATCGCTGCAAAATAGCGATATGTTAAGTCAGTTATTTGGAATGGAAAAACTACCGCTTTCTTTAATTGTATACGGAATGATCTTTTTCTTGCTCGGTTATTTGTTATATGCGATGTTATTTGCTGTGCTTGGCTCGATTGTTAGCCGAGTAGAAGAAGTGCAACAAATGGCCGGTCCTGTGACGATGCTCGTTGTTGCCGCGTTTATTATGGCGATGTTTGGTTTGAATGTACCAGAATCTCCGTTTATTACTGTAATGTCTTTTGTCCCGTTTTTTACTCCGATGATTATGTTTTTAAGAATTGGAATGCTAAATGTTCCAATTTGGGAGATTGCCCTTAGTCTCATTTTGCTCGTTGGAACCATTGCCTTTTTATTCGTGTTCGGATCAAAAATATACCGTGGCGGTGTGCTGATGTACAATCAAGCGTCTTCCTGGAAAGACCTTAAACGAGCGTGGCAATTAACGAAAAGATGAAAACCGAGCGGGTGGCTCGGTTTTTTACATTGGTTTTGTTGGTGTTGGTTTCGCATATCCCTCTTTATATGTTTCATCAATGAAATGTCGAATATCTTTGATTGACATTCCTTTTTCATATTGTTCGATTGAAATGGATGCGATTTCTAAACAAACGCCACATTTTGTCGCATGATCGTCCCAGACGATTGCACCGTTGCTTTTGTTTTCATATACAAAACAATCATAATTATTTTCATGGCCTGCCGATTCGCCACAACCGCAATAACAAGGAATGTTTTCTAACAATGCTCGACGTGCTGCTACTTGTTCGTATAAATGGGCCATCGACTCATTGTAAGATGCTAAAAACGACGGAAGTTCATGAACTGAGGCCGTTTCTTCTCGAATATCGCCTGTCTGATGTTCAGCGACATGATCATTTTCCTTTTGTGCACAACCACTGAACAATAAACTGACGGAAAGTATGGAACTAAACATAAATCGTTTTCTCATATGGAACCATCCTTTTCAACAATCATCGTTTTGTCCGACTTTTTTCACTATTTCTTTTATCTTTTTACTATTATAATAAAAATAATAGGAAATGATAAGGGAAAAGGTGGGGAAAAAATGGATGGCATCGAAGTAAAAGGACAAACGGTAGAAGAAGCGATTGAAGAAGGGCTAAAACAACTTCAAGTCACGCGCGAAGATGTCGTCATCGAAATCGTGCAACAAGAGCGTAAAAAGTTGTTTGGTATCGTTTCGCAACCTGCTATTGTCCGATTAACAAAAAAACAACAAACCGAATCAGTTATCAAAAAAATAGAAGGAAAAGCGTGGGTGAAAGACGGTGTTTTACATTATGAATGTGTGCATGTAGGTCCAACGATTATTGTTGGTGAAGGAGTCATCTGTTTACATAACGGAAAAGCCATCGAAGGAAGTATAACGCTACAAGAAGGAGACGACGTTCGCATTTATCCAAAAGAAGAAAGCGTCGCACAATCTGTTTGGAAAATTCACATAAATGCTAAAAAGCTAGAGGCAACGTTGACGTTTGCGCCAGGTGTAAGGCGCCGATATGTACTTGAAGATCAGCAACCAGCTAGCAAATTACATATACAAGCGAAAATGGACACAGAACTCATCTACGATGTATCATATGAGGAAGTGGTGGCGAAACTCCAAGAATTAGGCATTGTGTATGGTGTGAATGAAGAAGCTATTCGAGAGGCGTTGCAGGCAGAGAAAAAAATAACGGCTGTGATCGCAAAAGGAATTGAACCAATCGAAGGAAAAGACGGTTGGGTGGAAGTGAAAGTAGGGGAGGGGAAAAAAAAGCCAAAAGTTCGTGAAGACGGGACGGTTGATTACAGGGAGATAGAAACGATTGCGACTGTCGGTGAAGGAGATTTAATTGCTGTTGTTCATCCACCGCAACAAGGGAAACCAGGGTTAACAGTGACAAACGAAGTCATTCCTGTGAAAGAAGTGCATCCGGTAACGATTAAACTTGGTAAAGGGGTAACAATGGATGAGAATCGCATTTTAGCTATACAGGGGGGACGACCGCAAATTGCGAAAAAAGGAAAAACGGTTATCGTTTCCATTATTCCAAAGCTCGTTCATCAAGGGGATGTGGATTTATCAATAGGAAACATTCATTTTAAAGGTGATGTTGAAATTACAGGAAGTGTTCAAGAAGAAATGGTTGTTGAGGCACTTGGTAGCATTATGATTTTACAAAATGTCAATCGAGCAAAAATTCGTGCACAACAATCGATTTTTATTCAACAAAACGTCATTGGCGGTACAGTGACATCAGGAGAAAATAAAATGCTTGTTACACAGCTTGTTGGTTTATTACAACAAATTCGCCAATCACTCGAGCGAATGATTGTTGCTATTCAACAACTCATGGTCATGTCTAAAATTCGTGAACAAGATATTTATCCAATTACGAAAAAGTTGATGGAAAGTAAATTTAAAACAATGATGGAGGCGATGAAACAGTATAAAACAATGTGTGAGCAAAAGCGGGAACAAATCGGCGAACAATGGTTTGACATCGGTTCACAGTTGGACAGCTGTTTGCTTGCGGATCGTCCGAATCATTTTCATTGTTTAGAAGGGATGGCAAATTTATTGCGTGAACTTAATACGTTTATCGGACAATATGACCGTGAAGAGAATGATGCGATTGAGCTTTCTTATGCCTTGAATAGCGTCATTCATGGAAGTGGTGATGTAATTGTGACAGGAAAAGGATGTTACAATTGCAATATTTATGCGGGTGGGACATTGATAGTTCATGGGGTAGTGCGCGGTGGAGAAGCGTATGCTCAAAAAGGAATGAAAGTGAAAGAAGTCGGATCTTCACTCGGTGTTAAGACCGTATTGGCTGTGCCAAAAGGGGAGATCATTTATATTGAACACGCACGGGAAGGAACTGTTGTGCAATTCGGTAAAAGGACGTATACGTTTTATGAAGAAAAAAAATATGTTGAAATGAAATGGGACGATGAACGTCAAGAAATTGTATTTGGATAAAAAGGCGCAGTGGCAATAAACGCCATGCGTCTTTTTATATATTTTTTCATCTATACATATAGTATAATAAAAATGTTCTTAATTTTCTTTCTTTTTTTGAAAAGGGGAGGTTGGAAAATGAAAGCGGTTACGGATGGAGATATTTTATGGACACCAACGAAAGAACAAATCGAACAATCAAGTGTAAAAAAGTATATGAATTGGTTAGAAGCGAATAAAGGGCTGACGTTTGAGTCGCATGCGGAGCTATGGAAATGGTCAGTCGAGAAACTTGAGCAATTTTGGGAAACGGTGTGGGAATATGGGGAGATTCAATCGTCCGCGCCTTATATGTGCGTCCTTGAGGAGCGCAAAATGCCGAGAGCAAACTGGTTTCCGGGGACACGGTTAAACTATGTGGAACATATTTTTCGTAACATGCAGAAGAAGCCGGCACTTTTGTTTCGTTCTGAGCGCGTTTCACTGCGTGAAGTGACGTGGGAAGAGTTAAAACAACAAACGGCGGCGGTCGCTTCGGCACTGAAAAAGCTTGGCGTAAAACAAGGTGATCGCGTTGTTGCTTATATGCCGAACATTCCCGAGACAGTCGTTGCGTTTTTGGCGTGCGCAAGCATTGGCGCCATTTGGTCTAGTTGTTCGCCAGATTTTGGCGCCAATAGCGTCATCGACCGCTTCCAACAAATTGAACCGACCATTTTATTTGCGGTGGACGGTTGCCAATATAACGGAAAAATGTTCGACAAAGTGCCTACTGTTAAGGAATTACAAGAAAAATTGCCATCGTTAAAAAAGACGATTGTCGTTCCGTATTTGCGTGACGATGTGAAAGCGTGGGACGAGTCTGTTTTATTATGGACGGATATGTTGCAAGAAGAAGGCGAACTTGTGTATGAACAAGTGCCGTTTGCTCATCCGCTTTGGATTTTATATTCTTCCGGTACGACGGGATTGCCAAAACCGATTGTACAAGGACATGGTGGCATTTTATTAGAGCATGTAAAAATTTTATCCATTGAATATAATCTTACACGCGATAGCACGTTTTTTTGGTTTACGACGACTGGTTGGATGATGTGGAACTTTTTAGTTGGCGGGCTGTTAGTCGGGGCAACAGTCGTGCTTTACGACGGAAGCCCGACGTTTCCAGATGCGAACGTGTTATGGGAACTTGTCGAAAAAGCAAAAATCACCCATTTTGGCACAAGCGCAGCGTTTATTAACGTCTGCATGAAACAAGGCATCAAGCCGAAAGACACTTACGATCTTTCTCCGTTGCAAGCGGTTCTGTCGACCGGATCGCCGCTGACGACCGAAGGGTTTCTTTGGGTATATGAACATGTGAAAGATGTTTGGCTCGTTTCATGCAGTGGCGGAACGGATGTATGCACCGCATTTGTCGGTGGGTCGCCGGTGCTACCGGTTCGTGCCGGCATGCTGCAATGCCGTTCGCTTGGGGCTAACGTACAGGCGTTTGATGAACATGGCCATTCATTGATCAACGAAGTCGGGGAATTAGTTATCACGGAACCGATGCCGTCGATGCCACTATTTTTCTGGAACGACGAAAACGACCGCCGCTATCTCGAAAGCTATTTTGATACGTATCCAGGCGTGTGGAAACATGGGGACTGGATTAAAATTGACGACGAAGGAAGCTGCGTCATTTACGGCCGTTCCGATTCGACGATTAACCGTGCGGGCGTGCGGATGGGCACGAGCGAAATTTATCGTGCTGTTGAAACGGTTGATGGCATTCTCGACAGCTTAGTCATTGACTTAGAAGTGATGGGGCGGAAATCGTTTATGCCATTGTTTGTCGTCCTTCAGCCAGGGGTAGAGCTAGACGATGCGTTAAAACAACAAGTGAAAGAAGCTATTAAAGCGCACGTATCGCCGCGCTTTATTCCGGATGCGATTTACCAAGTCGACCAAATCCCAAAAACGTTAAACGGAAAGAAAATGGAGATTCCTATTCGTAAAATTTTATTAGGCTTCCCTCTCGAAAAAGCGGTGAACGTCGGCTCAATGGCAAACCCTGAAGCACTTTCTTTCTTTGTTGAACTTGCAAAGCAATGGGAACATTCAAATGTCTAGTAGGCGCCATTTGTAAAAGGCGCCTCTTTTTTTCGTTGACTTTTACGTAAACGTAAACTAAAATAAAATTCAGAAAATTAAAAATAAAGGTGAAGAGGATGGACTATTATACGATCTCCCAACTTGCAGAGCAGTTTGATGTTAGCACACGAACGATTCGCTATTATGAAGAGCGTGGGCTCATTTCACCCATTCGCAATGAGTCAGGCCAGCGGCTGTATACGAAAAAGGATCGCGCTGTCTTAAAGCTTATTTTACGAGGGAAACGGTTCGGTTTTTCATTAGATGAAATTCATGAAATGATTAGCTTGTTTGATAACGATCGCACCGGACGAAAACAGCTTGAAAAAACAATCGCATATGGCGAGCAAAAGTTAAAGGAGGTGACGGAGCGGATTGAGGATTTAATGCAGTTAAAACAAGAAATGGAGTCGATTTTGACGGACTTTCGTGAACGATTAAAAAAACTGGAGGGAAGCGAATGAACATTTCTGAGTTGTTAGCGCGCAATGCGCGAAAGTTTCCGAATAAAATAGCAATAATTGATGGCGATGTATCGTTTTCTTATCAAGAAGTAGATGATACAGTTAATCGTCTCGCCTCTTCGCTCGCTTCGCTAGGCATCACACAAGGTGATAAAGTCGTATTGTATATGCCGAACACGAAAGAGTTTGTATATGCATATTTTGCTGTCTTGCGCCTTGGCGCGATTATCGTGCCCGTCCATGCGCGACTAACTGCCCAAGAAGTGCAATATATTATCGAACATAGTGAAGCAAAAGCTGTCATCGCGCACGATTGGATTTATGAAGAACTTGCCTCGCTTGTGCATACGGTTGACGTCATTTGGGTGAAAACAGGGGAAGCGACAGACGGTTGGCGTTCGCTCACGCAACTCATTGCAAACGGCTATACGTCCCCCATCGTTTGTCCGCTGAACGAAGATGACGAAGCAACGATTTTATACACGTCGGGAACGACAGGCCGCCCGAAAGGGGTCTTGTTCACGTACCGCAATATTTTAGCTGTCGCAACGATGATGGCGTTCGAAACGAAAATGGATAAACATAGCCGCCTATTGCATATGATGCCGCTTAGCCATTCCGCACCGCTTCATTTATTTTTTATCGGCGGCATGTACGTCGGGGCCACCCATGTGTTATCAGCAACGTTTTCCCCAGAAGCATTGCTACAACTGATTACGAAACACGAAATTACCCACTTTTTCGGAGCACCAGTCGCTTATTTACTCACGGCACAACATCCACGCCTTCACGAATACGATTTATCGTCCGTCCAATATTGGACGTATGGCGGCGCACCGCTATCGGCAAAGGAAGTGCAATTTGTCGCCAAACAGTTTCGCACCGATCGACTCATGTGTTTGTATGGACTAACGGAAGCCGGTCCGAACGGGACGTATTTATCGCCAGAAGAACACGCGACAAAGGCAGGGAGCGTGGGCAAAGATGCTGCCCTTCATTGCGAAGTGAAAATTGTCGATGAACACGGCAAAGAAGTTCCACCTGGCGAAATCGGTGAAGTCGTCTTAGCTGGAGAAGGCATTATGAAAGGCTATTATAAAGACGAAGAAAAAACAGCGGAAACGGTGAAAAACGGCTGGCTATATACAGGCGATTTAGCGCGCCGTGACGAAGATGGGTACATTTGGATCGTTGACAGAAAAAAAGATATGATCATTTCCGGCGGGGTGAACATTTACCCAAAAGAAGTGGAAGATGCGCTAAAACTGCATCCAGCGATTGTCGATGTGGCGGTTGTTGGTGTGCCGCATCGTGAATGGGGTGAAACGGTGAAAGCGTTTGTTGTAACAAAAGAGCCAATTGAGCAGCTTGCGGAAGAATGTAAACGTTTTCTTTCGGATAAACTTGCAGACTATAAAATTCCAAAACTATACGAAGCCATTCATGAACTGCCGCGCAATGCGACAGGGAAAATATTAAAACAAGTGTTAAGGGGGATCGATCATGAAACGGCTACAAGAAGTTGATCCGAACTTACTTGCTAATTTAAAAAAATATTTAGACGAAGAATTTTTTGCGTATGCGGAAGAAGAGTTAGAGAAGTTTTGGCAACGTTGCATGACCGATATCGACCGACGCGCGGTACATACAGACCGCGAAGGCCAGCCGCGGCTTATCAAATATGACCGTTTTGGCAACGATATTTCTGAAATATGGGTGAACGAAGGATATAAGCAAACGGTGAAAGAAACGTATGAAACAGGCATTGTCGGCTATGTTCATAAGCCAATCCCCGCGCTTGGTCGCGTTGGAAACTATATTTATTCCTATGCCCAAGGCTATTTGTTATCACAAGTCGAACCAGGCTTTTATTGCCCGGTGACGCTCACGATGGCAACGGCATACGTGTTAGAGCATTTTGCTGACGAACGAATCAAAGCGAAATATTTGCCGCACGTCATTTCGACAGGAGAAGTTGAGTTGTATGAAGGAGCGACGTTTTTAACGGAACGGCAAGGTGGTTCTGATGTTGGCGCCAATGAAGTGCGCGCCGTTTTATGCGGCGACCACTATAAAATTTATGGAGAAAAATATTTTGCGAGCAACGCTGGCATGTGTGGTGTAGCCTTAGTGCTTGCCCGCATCGACGGAAGCGAGCCGGGGACGAAAGGACTTAGTTTATTTTTAGTGCCGTGGCGTAATGATGACGGCACATTAAATGGCATTCACATTCGCCGCCTCAAAGATAAACTTGGCGTTCGTGCTGTGCCGTCAGCGGAAGTCGTATTTGAAGGGGCAAAAGCTTATTTAATTGGCGATGGGAAAAAAGGGTTTTATTATATGATGGAAGCGCTCAACTTATCGCGTGTCTGCAATGCCGTCGCCTCGATTGGCATCATGAAGCGAGCGCTAGAAGAAGCGAAGCAATATGCGCTAAATCGACAAGCATTTGGGCATACACTTACTTCGTATCCGATGGTGAAAGAAACGCTAGCGAACTTAACGGCGCGTCAAGAAGTACAAACGAGCGCTTGCTTTGAGTTAATTTCCTTTTTTGACCGTGTGATGCGTGCGCCAGATCAAGCGTCTGAGCAAGAGAAAGCATGGAATCGCTTATTAATTGCGCTTTTAAAAATGCGTACAGCCGAAGAAGCGATTGCATTTGCCCATGAAGCGATTGAAATGCACGGTGGCAACGGCTATATCGAGGATTTTGTTGCGCCGCGTTTGCTTCGAGATGCCCAAGTGTTGACGGTGTGGGAAGGAACAGCAAACATTTTAGGACTGGAAGTGTTGCGTCTTATTCGCAAATATCATATTCATGAAACATTTATTCAAACAATAAGTGAACAACTAGCTGCACTTCCTAGCGAAATACGCCCATTTGCCAAACCGGTCGAAAGCGGGCTGCGTGAATTGGTTCAGTCGCTCCAAAAACTGCACGGACAACGAGAAGACGTGCAAACGTATCACGCTAAAAAAATCGCCAACCGCCTTTGCGACTTGTATGTAAGCGCCGTCGCGTTAAAAGAAGCACAAGAAAGCGAACGAAAACAAATCATCGCCCGCCTTTTCCTACAGCATATTTGGGGAAGCGATTTATTCGATGACGAGATGTTACCGGTTCGTCATTTTGATTTAGTAATGAATGAAACGAGGGAAGTCGAAGTATAAAGAAAAAGGCAAGGAGCCAAGTCGGTTCCTTGCCTTATAGCAATACAAACACCGCGAAAAAGTGCGCGACAGATCCTCCTAACACAAACATATGCCAAACGGCATGATGAAATTTAAACCCTCGCCATACGTAAAAAAGCGCACCGATCGTATATAAAATGCCACCGCTCACTAAATACACAACTCCTTCTCGGGAAAGACCGGAAACGAGCGGTTGCCATGCAAACACAATTAACCAGCCCATCACAACATAAATCATCGTTGAAGTGTATAAAAAGCGATTGACGAAAAAGCATTTAAATACTGTTCCGATGAGTGCCAACCCCCAGACGATGCCAAACAGCGTCCAACCGATTGCTCCTTTCACTGCTAAAAATAAAAACGGTGTATACGTGCCTGCAATAAAAAAGTAAATGGCCGAGTGGTCGAAAATTTCGAATATCCGTTTCCATCGTCCTTCTGGCAAGGCGTGCACGATTGTCGATGATAAATACAAAATCAACATCGTGGTTCCAAATAACGTAAAACTGACAATGTGCCACGCATTTCCGTGCAGTGAAGCAAAAACGGTAAGCACGACGAGCGCTGCGATACTAAATAGTGCACCGATCCCATGCGTAATTGCATGAACGATTTCTTCTTCTTTCGTAAATGTATGTGTAAAAGCCAACAGTCTCATTCCTTTCGCGAAAGACATTTTGTTTATTGTATCACATCGAAAGACATTTTTGTTCATTGTTGTTTTCGTTCGCGATATAATGGGAAAAAAGAGAGGGGTGAGGACGATGCAAATACAGGTGGAAAGGCAACGAAATACAAAAAAATGGCTCGTTCCGTCGTTGATCAGTGTCTTGTTGCTTGCGGCTGTAGCTTGCGTTGCCATTTCGATTTATGTCGGCTGGAATTTGACGCACAAAGAGCGAAAAGCGGTTGTTGAGACACCAAAAGACTACGGAATGGCTTATCAAGATGTGACATTTACAAGTAAAGACGAAGGTTTGAAGCTGAAAGGCTGGGTCATAGAACCGACGAAACAAGCGAAAATGACCGTTATTTTTTCGCACGGTTATGGCGGCAATCGCTATGAACCAAACGTGCCGTTTTTCCCAATTGCTAAAGCACTAATGGACGAAGGGTATCGCGTCATCATGTTTGATTTTCGTGCCAGCGGCGAATCGGAAGGGGAGATGACAACGATTGGCGCGAAAGAAAAATACGATTTGCTCGGTGTTATCGATTACGCGAAAAAACATTATTCCGAACCAATTGTGCTTTACGGAGTGTCCATGGGGGCAGCAACGTCGATTTTAGCCGCAAGTATGGATGAAGATGTGCAAGCGGTTATTGCCGACAGTGCGTTTAGCGATTTAGAAGGATATTTGCGGACATATATGCCTGTATGGACGAACTTACCAAACGTGCCGTTTACGTACTTAATCATTACCCTTATTCCGATGATTACTGATTTAGATCCAGCGGAATCCGTTCCGATTCAAGCGGTCGATGCGATTGCGCCGCGTCCCATTTTATTCATTCATAGCAAAGCTGACCCGTCCATCCCACATGAAGAAAGTGTAAAAATGTATAACAAACATCCAGACGTATTTGAACTTTGGCTCACCGACAAAGCGAAACATGTGAAAAGTTTTGCGATGTATAAAGATGAATATATTCAGCATATGTTAACATTTTTAGAAAAAGTGAAAGAATAAAATTCTGAATATTCATTGACTTCTGATAAAAAGATAGGTATGCTTGTAGTAAATTTGAAAATAGAGAGGGGAAAGAAGATGAGCGTAGTTGAGCAGAGAAGAGGGTATTTCGGAGAATTTGGTGGAAGTTTTGTACCACCGGCGTTACAGGAAGCGTTAGACTATTTAGAGACACAGTTTTTAAGATACAAGGACGATCCTACATTTCATGAGGAATTTACGTTTTATTTAAAAGAGTACGTCGGACGAGAAAATCCGCTCACGTTTGCTTCAAGGTTAACTGAAAAACTTGGTGGAGCGAAAATTTATTTAAAACGAGAAGATTTAAATCATACCGGTTCCCATAAAATTAACAATGTCATCGGGCAAATTTTATTAGCGAGACGAATGGGTGCTAAGCGTATTATTGCTGAAACAGGAGCAGGACAGCACGGTGTGGCGACAGCGACAGCTTGTGCAATGTTTGGGATGGATTGTGTGATTTATATGGGGGAAGAAGATACGAGACGGCAAGCATTAAACGTTTTTCGGATGGAGCTGTTAGGGGCGAAAGTCGTTTCTGTATCAAAGGGACAAGGAAGATTGAAAGATGCAGTTGATGAGGCGTTAAACGACTATGTCCAAAACTATGAACATACATTTTATTTGCTTGGCTCAGCTGTTGGACCACATCCGTATCCGACGATCGTGAAGCATTTCCAGTCTATTATTAGTGAAGAAAGTAAGCGGCAAATGATCGAGAAAGAAGGACGTTTGCCCGATGTCGTGATCGCTTGTGTAGGTGGTGGCAGTAATGCCATTGGTGCTTTTGCTCATTATATCGATGAACCGAGTGTGCGCTTAATCGGTGTCGAACCTGAGCAGGCCGCTACGCTCACAAAAGGCGTTCCTGCGGTCATTCATGGTTTTAAATGTCTCGTTTTGCTTGATGAAGAAGGAAATCCACAACCAACATATTCTATTGCCGCGGGACTTGATTATCCGGGAATCGGACCAGAACATAGTTTTTTAAAAACATCAAGTCGGGCGGAATATTATACGGTCACGAACGAGGAAGTATTAGAAGCATTTCAAACGCTTTCAAAAACAGAAGGAATTATACCGGCTTTAGAGAGTGCTCATGCCGTTGCATATGCAATGAAATTGGCTCCGACGCTTAATTCTGATCAAATCATGATCGTCAACTTATCGGGGCGTGGCGATAAAGATGTCGAGCAAGTGTTTCATATGTTGAGAAGTTAGCCAAAAAAACGTCGTTCCGCGTGATAGGAACGACGTTTTTTTGTTAATTTGCCTTTTTTAACATGTGCAATTCTTCTTCTGTGCGTGCAATACGACCAAGTTGATAGTCGAGTCGTTCGTGAATGTAAGCGATGTCCTGTTTTGTGGCCATTTCTCCTCGGATGTGAGCAATTTCATGGCGCATTGCATCTTGAATGCTACGTTGCTCTAGCTGGTTGTCACGGATGGCTTTAATCATTGCTGTATTTTCCTTCATTTGCTCTTTCAACCAACGAATATCTTCGTCATGTCTATGAACGATTGCTTTTAATTCACCAATTTCTTGTTTCATTGTCTGGATCTCTTGCTTCATTGTCTGGATCTCTTGCTTCATTGTCTGAATCTCTTGTTTCATCCATTGCATGTCTTCTGCTAAGTTTTGAACGAGGTTAACAAGTTGAAGGAGAAGTTGTTCTTGCACGCCTGATTCACCTACCTTTCATCTTAGGGGTATATGGCATTTCTGGCGAGGAATATGAAGAGGAGTGTGGTGAAATGCCTTTGCCGTCATCTTATCATAATTTGTCGAAATGGACAAACTATTTTTTATATATGTTGAATCGCTTATTTTGTCGTCCGTGTAGCATACATGCGCTCTTTTGCGACTTGTAAAAGCTGCTGCAATTGCTCTCCTTCGACCGGATATGTCGCATAACCGACAAGAAAAGATACGGGGCTATTTTGTCTGATTCGTTCAATCATTGTAGACGGTTTCACAGCATTTTCGACAGCAATAATCAAGTATTCATCATTCGACCATTTAGCGATGATGTCACTTTTTCGTGTTTCTTCGACTAAAAGTTGTTCAAATGCTGCTTTTTGTTGTGGCTGGCTATTTTGTTTCGTACGGAGTAAATAAATGGTTAACCGACTATCCGGATCACGATCAACGAGTGCTGCGATTTTCTCAAATGTACTTGTAGCAAAGTCTTTGCTTTTTAGCTGATATATTAAATCTTTGACGCAAGTTTTTCGATCATAACGATTACCAAAATAAATACCTACAATGGTTTGGAATACATAAAAACCGACGACAACATATAATTCCGTTCCATGTAATTGTGTTACATCAATCGTATCACTCATAGCGATCGCTTCCGAAAATAATACAAGTTGACTAATGAATAAACCGATTGTTTTTCCCATATGTTTCTTAAACATATATTGTCACCTCTCTGTATATTATGAAACAATCGTGCTATTGGGTTGGACAAATGGAGGAAAAATAAAAAAGGGCGAGACGATCGCCCTTTTACTTTAAAAGATGAAATGAGCTATAAAAACGATAATTGGCAATGTAATGAGTGTGCGAAGCAAGAAAATAACAACTAAATCTTTAAACGTAATTGGTAGTTTAGATGCGAGCAGCAATCCACCTACTTCAGACATATAAATCAGCTGTGTTACGGAAACGCAAGCAATAACGAAGCGAGTAAATTCACTTTCAATGCCGCTACCGATAATGGCAGGTAAAAACATGTCTGCAAAGCCAACAACCATCGTTTGTGCAGCAGCTGATGCTTCTGGTACTTGTAGGAGTGTCAAAAGTGGTACAAACGGTTTACCGAGCCATTCAAACACCGGTGTTGTTTCGGCAATAATTAATGCAACTGTTCCAATCGCCATGACGACAGGTAATACACCTAACCACATATCAATTACTGTTTGTATGCCGTTTTTTAACAGTTTGCCCATATCGCTATTGCGTTTAGCAACGTCTGTTGCTTGTTTTAGTCCCCATTGAAAAGGTGTGTACCCAGCTGGTACTGTTTCATCGACTGGTACGTGATGTTCATGATAATACGTATCTGGTTTTTTAGATAATGGCGGGATACGCGGCATAATGATCGCTGCTACGAGACCGGCAACGACGATAGTAAAATAGTACGCTCCAAACATATGTTCAAGCTTCATATACGTAATGACGACAATGCTAAATGTAATTGAAACGACAGAGAAGGTCGTTCCGATCACTGCTGCCTCTCGCTTCGTATAAAAGCCGTCTTCATATTGCTTATTCGTTAACAACACGCCAATTGTTCCATCTCCTAACCAAGAAGCGATACAGTCGATAGATGAACGACCAGGTAATTTAAATACGGGACGCATAATTTTTGTTAAAAGTGCACCACACAATTCGAGTAAGCCGAAATCTAAAAGTAACGGCAAAAATAATCCTGCAAATAAAAAGACAGAAAACAAAATCGGAATCAAACTATATAACAACAAAGCACCTGTATTTTCTGACCATACCCATTCCGGACCAATTTTCCATAATGTCATTGCCCCTAAAATTGTACCAACGATACGGGCAACGACAAACAAACCATTGACATCAAATAATCGGCGAAGAAACGAGCTATTCATTATAAAAGAAGGCTGTGCTATTTTTGTGATAATTGTGCCAATCGTTGCGATAAACATAAATAAAACAGAGATGGCTGGGATGACAGAAACAAAATTCCCTTCGACCCACTTCGCTAAAATGGCTACAGGAATAGTCATTTCACTTTTATAAGGGACAGGAATCATAAAAAGAAATACACCAATAAGTGATGGAACGAGAAATTTTAGTATGTCAGTAAGCTTGTGTGATTGAGTATGATTCATTTTTAAAAACCACCTTTCTACTACATATTTTGAAAGCGGATACATAACATTACTACTATCGTAATATAAAAATAAAAATAGTCAATATAACAAAATGATTCAGAAATATAAATTATTTTGCATGGATGTATAAATATAAAAGTGTACACTTATATACATACGAAATTATGAATTAATAACGATTTTAATATTGCGAAATAAGCAACATAAAGCATAATAAAACAAAATGAACATATAATCAATCATTTTTTTGTATAAACGTTCAAATTCAAAATTTTTTGTTTTTGTAAGCACATCGATGCGTGTATTTTTTTGGTTTGTGCGATATGATAAGCAAAAACAAGCAAGGGAGGAATAGCAGATGTGGCATTATGCAAAACCAATCGTCGTTGTTAGTGAATGTCTCGGTTTTTCTCCTTGTCGGTATAACGGTGATCAACTAAACGATGAAGTAGTACATAAGCTCGCGCCATTTGTGCAATTTATTCCTGTTTGTCCCGAAGTTCGCATTGGGCTTGGTACGCCACGTGAGACGATTCGGCTCGTTCAAGACGGAGAACAAGTGCGGCTTGTCCAACCATCGACCGAAATGGATATAACCGAGCGAATGAACGAGTTTTCTGCTTCATTTTTAACGCAATTAACGAATGTAGACGGTTTTATTTTAAAAAGTCGGTCGCCATCGTGTGGAATGAAAGATGTCAAAATATATCGTAGTGAACAAAAAGGACCTGCATCAGGAAAGGGAAGCGGGATGTTTGCGAAACATGTGTTACAAATGTTTGCACATAAAGCTGTGGAAGAAGAAGGGAGATTGACGAACTTTGTTATTCGAGAACATTTTTTGACGAAGTTATTTACACTTGCTTTGTTTCGAGAGGTTAAAGAGTCAAAATCACATCATCGTCTCGTTGAGTTTCATGCGGAGCATAAATATTTATTTATGGCGTATCATCAACAAAAATTGAAACAATTAGGAAACATTGTTGCGAATCGAGATCGTTTACCGATGGAAGAAGTATTTTTACATTATGAACAAACATTATATGAACTGTTTGCCCGTCGCTCACGCCGGAATTCAAACATAAATGTTTGTGAACATATGATCGGTTATTTTAAACATGAATTAAGCGGTGATGAAAAACGTTATGTCCATGAGTTGCTACAAAAATATCGCGCGGGCAAGTTACCGCTAAGTAGTGTGACAACGGTCATTCGTTCGTGGGCCATTCGTTATCAAAATAAATATTTACTGAAACAACGATATTTTCAGCCTTATCCAGAACCATTGCTTGATGTGACGGACTCTGGAAAAGGGAGAGACTATTGAAAAAAGCGACAAAGGATTATCCTTGTCGCTTTTTCGTCATAGCATAATACACTGGGATACCAGATAGCGTCACAACAATCGATAAAAACGTATCTAACGGTGCATGAAGTACTGTACTCATAATAATATATGCTGTGCCGACAATCGCGACGATTGGAGTAAATGGATAAAGTGGCACTCGATATAATGGTTCGTTAGATAATGGTTCGTTAGATAATGGTTCGTTAAATAAGGATGATTTCCGTAATAAAAATACCGCATAAAAGGCAAAACCGTAAAATAAAAAGACGCTAAAAATAGCAATATCCGTTAAGCGATCCGCATTTCCAAGCAACATCATGACAATGGCAATTGCCATTTGTGCAAGTGTCGCAAAGACAGGTGTACGCCATGTTGGATGAATATGAGCCAAATATTTAGAAAAAGGAAACAAACCATCTGTTGCCATAGCAAATGGCATACGTGGAAATGTAAGTATTTTTCCATTTAAACAGCCGAAAATAGAAATTAAAATACCAATAGCAATAAATTTCCCACCGAATGCCCCAAATAAAATGGTCGCCGCTTCGCTTGCTGCATTCGGTCCAAGTGCAACAATTTCATCGGCACGAAGCACATGAAGCAATGCTACATTCACAGCCACGTAGGCAAACATGACGATAAGAATACCAGTGATAATCGCTTTTGGTAACGTTTTTGCTGGATTTTTCATTTCACCAGCAACAAATCCAACGTTCATCCATCCGTCATACGCCCACAATGTTGCTAGAACGGCAGCTCCCATACTGATCGTTTGGCTGTTTCCACTATCCATGTTGAAAATAGGTACATTCCCCTTTACTACTCCAAAAATAATAATAAGAAAAATAGGCAATAGTTTCGCCGCAGTTAACACACTTTGAACCATTCCACCAAACTGCGAACCAAGCATATTCACAACGGATAAAAACAAGACCGCAATGATTCCAATCCAAAGCTCACTTTCTTTTGGTAGAGCAAAAACACCTGCAAACAATGCACCAAAATACAACCCTAGTGCACCGATGACGGCAGGACCGTAAATGATTGTTTGCATCCATCCACATAAAAATCCCCAAAACCGTCCATACACTTTTTCGATATACACATACAATCCACCTGTTTCAGGAATTTTTGAACTTACTTCTGCAATCGTTAACCCACTTGCTAAAGTAATGATGCCGCCGATGATCCATGCGAGAAGAGCAAGTGTAGAATTTCCAGTTGAGTCGATGACGATCGCTGGTTTCATAAAAATGCCTGAACCAATGACTGTGCCGATGACGATGGCTGTAGCTGTCATAAAGCCGATGCTTCGTTTTAATTCTGTGTTCATCATGTTGTTCACCTCTGGAGGACAAATGTTTTTTTGTGTCGAACAATCGCTATTATAGCATGAGATGAAGAAAAAATTCTTTTTTTGAAAATTAAAACATTGACACGATAGAAGGAAACGAATAAGATAAAATTAAAGTTGGTTTAAAGAAACTTTTTTAACTTTAATCATCATTGTTTGCTTGTTCCACATGTCACAACATTTTTTGCTTATGCATATGATGGGCGGCAAACAAATTTTTTTGACTTTATTTTGCATTGAGGAAACTTTTATACCTTTATACAACTTTCGAGGAGGATGCATATGAAAAAGTGGATAGTTGTGTGGACTGCTTTATTATTGTTGTTTGGGTGTGAAACGAAAGAACATAAAAAAGACGTCATCTATATTGTCGCTACGACAGGGCAAATTGCTGATCTAGTTGAACGTGTCGGAGGAGAGCATGTTCATGTAGAAGCATTAATGGGGCCAGGGGTAGATCCGCATTTGTATAAAGCGACACAAGGAGATATTCAAAAGCTAAGTCAAGCAGACGTCATTTTTTATAACGGTCTTCATTTAGAAGGGAAACTAGGGGAAATATTCTCTAAAATGTCAAAAACGAAAAAGGTTGTCCCAATCAGTGAAGCAATTCCAAAAGAAAAATTAATTGACGTAGATGGAGTATATGATCCGCATATATGGTTTGACCTTGATTTATGGAGCTATGCTGCTCGAACAGTAAAGGATGAGTTAAGTGCGATCGATCCGAAACATAAACAAACTTACGAAGAACGAGCAGAAGAATATATCTCCCAACTGATGAAATTAAAAGAAGAAGCAAAACGAGAAATCAGCTCTATTCCAAAGCAGCAGCGTGTTTTAATTACAGCGCACGATGCCTTTCATTATTTTGGGCGTGCATATGATATTGAAGTAGTTGGATTGCAAGGATTAAGTACGGATGCAGAATATGGACTAAAAGATGTGCAACAACTTGTTGATTTAATCGTGTCTCGAAATATTCAAGCGGTGTTTGTGGAAAGTAGTGTATCGAAAAAAGCGATCGAAGCAGTTGTCGAGGGAGCGAAACAGCGTGGACATCATGTCTCAATTGGTGGGGAGCTCTTTTCAGATGCGCTCGGGCGAAAAGGGACAGAAGAAGGAACATTCATTGGTATGTATCGTTACAATGTCAAAACGATTACACAGGCGTTGAAAGGGGAATGAAGATGAATCCGTTGGTTGTAGAACAAATGACAGTTGCATATGACCGGCAGCTTGTATTGGAGGATGTGTCGTTTTCTGTTCCTGAAGGAAAGTTAGTCGGGGTGATCGGCCCAAACGGAGCGGGAAAATCAACGTTAATGAAAGCGATGTTAAATTTTATTCCGCGCATGCACGGACATGTTTTCGTATACGGTCAACCATATGAAAAGCAACGCCATCTTGTTGGATATGTTCCACAACGAAATTCGGTCGATTGGGATTTTCCGACGAATGCGCTTGACGTCGTATTAATGGGGAGATACGGTCATATCGGATTATGGAAACGACCGAGAAAAGAAGATATAGATATGGCTATGCAATGTTTAGATAAAGTTGGCATGTTGCCGTATGCAAAGCGACAAATTAGCCAATTATCTGGCGGGCAGCAACAACGTGTATTTTTGGCGCGTGCGCTAGCACAAGACGCTTCCATTTATTTTATGGATGAACCGTTTGTTGGGGTAGATGCAGCCACAGAAAAAGCGATTGTCCAACTGTTAAATGAATTAAAAACGCGTGGAAAAACAGTATTAGTCGTTCATCATGATTTGCAAACGGTACGGGATTATTTTGATTACGTTTTACTGCTAAATAAACGTGTCATTGCATTTGGAGAGACAGAAAGTGTATTTACGTATGACCATATTCAAAAAACGTATGGTGGAAAAGTGACTTTTCTTTCTTCCACACATATTGTGGGGTGAATAGGATGGATATGAATGTTCAATGGGTATTTACAAGCATGGCTTTGCTTGGATTAGCCAGCGGGATGATCGGAACGTTTGCCTTGCTAAAAAAACAAAGTTTAATAGGAGATGCGATGGCGCACGCTGCTCTTCCTGGTATTTGTATCGCTTTTCTTTTATATGGACAAAAATCGCTACTTCTTTTTCTCATTGGCGCTGCTTGTTCGGGATATATTGCGACGATATGCATTCAGTTTATTGTGAAACATACGCGTGTAAAAGAAGATGCTGCCATCGGTATTGTGTTGTCTGTATTTTTTGGTTTAGGCATTGTGCTATTGACATGGATTAATCAACATGAAGGCGGAAATCAAAGTGGAATTCATGACTTTTTGTTTGGAAAGGCAGCGTCATTGACTGGAAGTGATGTCAATGTGTTAACTGTAACAGCTGTAACGGTCATTATTATGATTCTCATTTTCTTTAAAGAGTTTAAAATCATTACATTTGACCGAGCGTTTGCGCAAGGAATTGGTATACCCGTATCGCTGTTAAATGGTGTGCTTATGTTTTTAATCGTTTCTGTTGTTGTTATTGGTTTACAAGCAGTAGGCGTTGTGTTAATGTCCGCACTACTTATTACCCCCGCATTAGCTGCGAGATATTGGACAGAAAAACTTGAATGGATGACGTTATTAGCCGGGGGATTCGGTGCTTTATCAGGGGTGGCCGGGGCATATATCAGTTTAATCGTCTATGCACCCACTGGTCCACTTGTTATTATTTTTGCGACGGTGCTGTTTATTTTTTCATTTTTATTTGCTCCGAAACGTGGTTTATGTAGCAAAATGATTCGGCGCCATATAGAAAGAAAAAAATTGCAATCTCAACAACTGATGTATAAGCGAGGAGAGCAACTATGAGTTATACGATGTGGATTTTACTCACTGCATCTCTTGTCGGCATCAACTGCGGATTAGTCGGTACATTTCTTGTGTTGCGAAAAATGTCAATGCTGTCCGATGCCATTAGCCATAGTGTGTTGCTTGGCATTGTTGGAGCGTATATGGTCAGTCATCATCTGCAAGGTGTGTCTATGCTCGTTGGTGCATTAATTGTTGGATTGCTCACGACATTTCTCGTTCAATGGCTGCATCAAAAAGGGGTTCAAAATGATGCAGCAATCGGAGTTGTGTTTACATGTTTGTTTGCTATCGGTGTTGTTCTCATTTCTCTCTTTGCAGATCGTGTCCATTTAGATGTTGAACATGCATTAATGGGAGAGATTGCATTTGTGCCTTGGGATGTGCTTGAAGTCGGAGGCAAAAGCATCGGTCCGAAAGCGATTTGGTTGCTTGGATTTGTTTTAGCTATCAATATATTTTGCATCGTTTTTGCTTACAAAGAATTAAAAATTAGTTCATTTGATTATGAAATGGCAGTCACGCTCGGCATTCCGGTTGTATTGATTCATTATGTATTAATGGGAATGTTGTCATTAACGACCGTTGCATCATTTGATAGCGTTGGTGCCATTTTAGTAGTAGCGATGCTTATTGTACCGAGTGCAACGGCATACTTATGGACGGATCGGCTAAGTGTGATGCTTATATGCAGTGCGCTCATTGGTGTGTTAGCGTCGATGATCGGTTACATGATTGCAACGGTATTCAATGTATCTATTTCCGGAGCGATTGCTGTATCAACAGGTGTCATCTTTTTTATCTCTTTATGGATCGCGCCAAAACACGGACTATTACGAAAGTGGTTAAAAAAATCTCCTGCCTAGGCAGGAGATTAATCTTTTATTGAGGAAAGAAACGCATCCACAATGCTTACATCATTTGTAATAAGAAAAGCAGGAAGTAATGCAATAATTGTCACAACCGTCGCATAAGAGACAATAATATTTTTCACTATTTTCACTGTGCTCACTTCCTTTTGAATTTATTTTCTTATTTTTCTGTCATTTTGTCAACTTCTTTTTATAAGCAAAATGTTTATAAGAAAATGGTATAATAAAAAAATAGTTGTTTGAAAGGGGGGGTACGGTGCGAATACGAGATTGGGATCGGAATTTACGCATTCGTTTAATTGGAGAGTCATTGGTCGGGGTTACATTTTGGATGATATTTCCTTTTATCGCTATTTATTTTTCAGAGATGTTTGGTAAAGAAAAAACAGGTATATTACTTGTTATTTCGCAATTATTTTCCGTGATTGCTAATTTGCTTGGCGGGTATTTGGCTGATCGATTCGGAAGAAAAAAAATGATGGTGTTTGCTGCTTGTGGACAAGCGCTTGCTTTTTTGTTATTTGCATTGGTCAATTCTCCGTTATTTTCATCGCCGTTCATGAGTTTTATTTGTTTTGCTCTTGTAGGGGTATGTGGTTCACTTTATTGGCCTGCTAGCCAAGCGATGGTGGCTGATGTTGTTTCGGAAAAAGATCAAAGTCGCGTTTTTGCCGTGTTTTACACGATGAATAACGTCATGGTTGTCATCGGTCCGCTGCTCGGTGGAATATTTTATCCTGAGCATCGTTTTTTCCTATTTTTAATCGCGGGAATGTTTTGTGCTATCGTCGCGATTGTTCTTTCCATTTATTTAGAGGAAACAGCACCGATATGGAGAAAAACAACAGGGACGTGGTATATGTTTTTTGTTGAGCAATTAAACAATTATCGCCTCATTGCAAAAGATCGGACGTTCCTTTTATTTATTGTTGCTGGTATTCTTGTGGCACAAACGTTTATGCAACTCGACATTTTACTTCCTGTTTACATAAAGGAAGTTGTTTCAAAACAAACATTATTTTCTGTTGGTTCATGGTCACTTTCGTTGAGCGGGGAGAAAGCGTTTAGTGTCCTAATTGCTGAAAACGGATTGCTTGTCGCTTTATTTACGGTAGCTGTGACGAAGTGGATGGAAAACTATAAAGAAAAATGGGTGTTTGTCTTTTCTTCACTCTTTTACGGAATCGCCATTTTTCTTTTTGGCCAAACCACATCGCTATGGATGATGGTCTTTTTAATTGCTTTATTTACGCTAGCAGAACTGATGACAGTCGGCTTACAACAAACGTTTGTTGCTAAATTAGCACCTGAACATATGCGCGGACAATATTTTGCTGCAGCGAGCTTACGTTTTACGCTTGGGCGCATGATGGCACCACTCGCTTTGACGTTGCCGTTTGCGTATCATTGGACGTTTTTTATCTTAACGTTACTTGCCGTATGTAGTGCTTGGCTGTATGCGATCATGTTTCGAGCGATGGAGGAAAAACAAGCATGATTATTCTCATTCGGCACGGAAAGCCTGTTTGTAAAAGAGGCGGATGGATGACGAGAGAACAATTAATCAACTGGTTAAAAGCATACGATGAGGCGATCGTTTATGACGAGCCTCTATCGTATGCGGAAGCAAAAGAAAAAATAAAATGCGCATCTGTCGTCCTTGTTAGTTCGCTTGCTCGCGCTCGCCATTCAGCGTCTTTATTGCAACCAGCAAGTCCAATTGAGGAGCACAAATGGCTAAATGAAGCCCCACTCCCTCAACCGCCAAAGTGGATGAAAGGTGTATATCCGCTATGGATGTGGCTTATTTTGTTGCGCTTGCTATGGTTTTGTGGATATGGAGAGGAGCCTTATACCAAAACAAAGCAGCGAGCGATGAAAGCGGCACAACAGCTCGTCCACTATGCTCGAACGGGAACCGTTGTCGTCATTGGACATGGTTGGTTTCATTTGCTTGTTAGTCGGCAACTCAGACGATATGGTTGGCTTGCAAAAAAGAAAAAATGGGCGTATTGGGAAGCTGTGACGTTGTCGTTGACAAGGCGCACACCGTGATGTACATATATGATGTGTAGCCCCTTCTTTTTCTCATATTTTCCCTTTTCTTCTCATACATATGATGATGTAAATATGAGAAAAAGAGGGGAAATACGTGTGAATGAACAAGGGGGATTACAAAAAGAAGCGATGACACGAAGCGAACGACGAAAACGAAAACGACAATTTGTTTTTGTGTGTTTATTATTCGTTGTAAGCGCGTGTGTCGTCGGGGCATGGGGAATGGTGAAACGAGAGACGAATGAGCAAAAAGTAATCGAGCAATTCATCATCGCGTTGCGTCAAGAAGATGTACATACGTTGCGTCAATTTATTGATGTACCATTAAATCATAAGTCGCTCTCACCGCTTTTTGCGTATTTGCGCCAACACCCAGAAGGCTATGACCGAATAAGGAAAGAGTTAGAGCGGCAAAAAGATGATCGAGTTTACATAAAAGGATTAACGTCAACTCCGCCGATTTTTTTAATGAAATTGTCGCAAGGAACATACAAATTTGAGCCCGCGTTATATCACGTCTATGTACAAACGAATGAGAAAGGGGCGCGTATTTTTATTAACAACGATTATGTTGGAGAAACGAATGTGCCGCTAACGAAAGTCGGGACATATGTTCCTGGCTTATACGAAGTGAAGATCGCTACGGATGAACACGAACGAACGGAAACAATATCACTTTTCGGCGGTGAACGCATTCGGATGATCCGTCTTGATTTCAATTAAAAGGATGCAGCGATACGTTGCGTCTTTTTTTATGAACAATTGAAACATATCTTCTCGCTCGTACGTAATACAGTCAGCGTTTCCATTTAGTAAAAAATCATAGTAAAATAAAGGATCATAGACGATTGGAGGAAAACGATGAAACGATTCATTCGAACGATATGGCGATGGTTTGTGTCATGGAACGTGGGATTATTTAGTGCTCTCATTTCGTTGCTTGCATTTCGTTTGCCGTTTTTTATTTCATTTTTGATCGGTGCAAGCATAGGGGTGATGTATTCACTGTATATGAAGAAAAAAGAAAAGAAAAATCTATTATATGATTTTAAGGATGAGCGATTGAAAGATGCGAAAAAAAAGGTTCGGAAAATCGGAAAAAGTTTGTGGAGAATTCGTTCAGTTGCGATGTTTTCTAAACTTTCCCGTTTGTACTCCATCTGTCAAAAAATAATTGAAATTGTCGAAAAACAACCGGATCGTCTCGCTGTCGCGCAACCGTTTTTTAACACAACATTGGACTCCATTGTTACAATTATTGATAAATATATTTATTTAACAAAACAACCCGTAAAAAGTGAGGAGATTCGTCAAGCAATTCATGAAGCAGAGGAAGCGCTTAGCCTTGCGCTAACGAAAGCAGAAAACGAACTGTTGGACATGCTTGAAGAAGATTTGTTTGATTTAAAGACGGAAGTAAAACTTGTGAAACATACGATTGCATCAGAGGATCCCCTTTCTTTACCAATAAAACATACAGTAACAATAACGGAGGAGAAAAAGCATGAGCAAAAACGATGAAATGCTTTGGACAAGTTCGATCGATTCGTTGCTTGCTAATCCATTTGGTGAAGTGACAGAAGTAACGGACAAGCCATCATCTTCGCGGTTCATTGACCAATTAAAAGAAGAACATCGTCAAAAAGCGTTAGCACTTGCAGAACAAATTGATCCCCGCAATCATCAAGCTATTTTACAATATGGAGTAGCAGCACAAGCGGAGTTGTCACGCTTCTCACATTCGATTTTAAACCATGTGCAGAAAAAAGATGTTGGACCTGTTGGAGAAGTCATTCAAGAGCTAATGACAAAAATGAAAGAAGTAAACGTTGAAGATTTTGCAATGAACAAAAAAAGCTTTTTCGCGCGCATGTTTCAATCTGTCACACAGTCTGTGCAACATATTTTATCTAAATATCAAAAATTAGGTGTCGACATTGATCGGATTGCGGATCAACTTGAAAAACATCGCCAAATGTTATTTCGTGACATCATGATGTTAGAAACATTGTATGAAAAAAATAAAGAGTACTTTGATGCCTTAAACATTTACATCGCCGCAGCTGAGTTGAAGCTCGAACAACTGCGAACAAAAACGATTCCAGAGCTAGAGAAAAAAGCGTTACAGTCACAAAATCAAATGGATGTGCAAGAAGTAAATGATATGATTCAATTTGCTGACCGACTTGAAAAACGCATTCATGATTTAAAATTAAGTCGGCAAATTACGATTCAAACGGCACCACAAATTCGGCTCATTCAACATGTCAATCAAACGTTAGTCGAGCGCATTCAATCGTCCATTTTGACAGCCATTCCGCTTTGGAAAAATCAGCTTGTTATCGCACTAACACTCCTTCGACAAAAGAAAGCGGTAGAAGCGCAAAAAGCGGTAACAAAAACGACGAATGAGCTGTTGTTGCGCAACTCAGAAATGTTAAAAATGAATACAATTGAAGCGGCAAAAGAAAATGAAGAAGGGCTTGTCAGCATCGAAACGTTAAAGAAGACGCAAGAAAATTTATTAGAAACACTCGAAGAAACGTTAAAAATTCAACAAGAAGGTCGCATGAAGCGTCAGCGAGTAGAGCAAGAGCTTATCGACATGGAAGAACAATTAAAACAACGACTACTTACGTTAAAAAGGGCTGAATAAAATCAGCTCTTTTTTTATTGATTTTATATACCTGTTAGGGTATGATGTGTAAGGGAGGTAAGGCAATATGATTTATACAGTCATTGTTTTGTTCGTACTACATGCTTTGTATTATCGTTATGTACCTGTTCGTGGTGTCAAAGAGTTGACATCTTTATCATCATATGAACATGTGACGTTGCTTGATGTGCGTGACTACAATGAGAAAGATGAGATAAATGGAGCGCTCCGGATTCCGGTTGCGTACTTAAAACGTCATTATCAAGCCATTCCAAATCGTCAAGTGATCATTATTGCAAAAAGCCATTTAGAGAAAAATGTCGCGATTCGATTGCTTAGACGTTATCATTTTTCTGTACAAGGATATTATATAAAAGAACATGAGCATGCAAATGCGTTAAAGATGGTAAAATGTCACTAACTGTTCAAACTTTATGAAATGATTGTTTGGTATAATACGGTTACACGTACTTGTATATGGAGGGGATAGATGATGAGAAAAATTGTTATTGTTGGCGGTGTAGCCGGAGGAGCTTCTGCCGCAGCACGTTTGCGTCGGTTAAGCGAAAAAGATGAAATCATTATGTTTGAACGAGGTGAATATATTTCATTTGCAAACTGTGGACTTCCGTACTATATTGGGGATGTCATTCAAGAGCGAAGCAAGCTACTTGTACAGACGGTTGATGGCATGTCCAAACGATTTCGCATTGATGTGCGCAATTTAAGTGAAGTCACAAGCATTAATCGTGAACGGAAAACGGTCACTGTCACCAATTTACGAACAAATGAACAGTATGAACAACCGTATGATGTTCTTATTTTGTCGCCAGGTGCCAAGCCGATCGTACCACCAATTCCGGGAATTGATGAGGCAAAAGCACTTTTTACGTTGCGCAATGTACCGGATACAGACCGTATTCGATCGTTTGTTGATAACGAAAAACCGAAACGTGCTGTCGTCATCGGTGGGGGATTTATTGGTGTAGAAATGGCTGAAAATTTGACAGAGCGCGGTGTACATGTGACGCTTGTAGAAATGGCAAATCAAGTGATGGCACCGATTGATTACGAGATGGCAGCAATTGTGCATACACATATGAAAGAACACGGTGTCGATTTAATTTTAGAAGACGGTGTGCAATCGTTTGAAAACGAAGGTCGACGCGTCGTATTAAAAAGCGGTCGTACGATCGAAACAGATATGATCATTTTAGCCATTGGTGTTCAGCCGGAAAGTCAGTTGGCGAAAGAAGCAGGATTGGAACTTGGTTTTCGTGGTGCCATTAAAGTAAATGAACATTTACAAACGTCTGATCCAAATATTTTTGCAATCGGTGATGCAATTGAAGTAAAAAGCTTTATTCACGGATTTGAAACGTTTATTCCGCTTGCATGGCCAGCGAACCGTCAAGGTCGACTAGTCGCCGACTACATTAACGGTCGCGATGTAAAGTACAACGGAACGCTCGGTACGTCGATTGCTAAAATTTTTCATATGACAGTAGCGGCAACAGGATTGAACGAAAAAATATTAAAACATCACGGTGTTGATTACGAAGTCGTTCACGTTCATCCAATGAGCCATGCAAGCTATTATCCAGGTGCAACGCAAATGACATTAAAGTTAATTTTCGATCGTCAAGGTCGAATTTATGGAGCACAAGCAGTTGGACAAGATGGAGTCGACAAGCGCATTGATGTCATTGCAACGGCGATAAAAGGAGGATTAACTGTATACGATTTGCCTGATTTAGAGTTAGCCTATGCGCCTCCATTCTCATCAGCAAAAGATCCAGTCAATATGGCTGGATATGTAGCGTCAAACGTGCTAGATGGCATGGTTGAAACGGTACAATGGCATGAAATTGATGACATTGTCGCTAACGGCGGGGTGCTCATTGACGTTCGCACACCGAAAGAATTAGAGACAAGAGGGATGATTCCAGGAAGCATCAACATTCCACTTGATGATTTGCGCGACCGTCTTCATGAATTACCGAAAGATCAAACGATTTATGTCACATGTCAAGTCGGTTTACGTGGATATTTAGCAACGCGCATTTTACAAGAACATGGTTTTCAAGCAAAAAATTTAGACGGTGGTTATAAACTGTATTCAAGTGTAAAATAAGGGGGATTTACATGTTTGAAAATATTTTACCAACACAAGCGGACGTATTGCGTCATGAAGCAAATGTTGAAGTGCTAGACGTTCGTGAAGCACATGAAGTAGCGGCAGGAAAAATTCCAAACGCACGCCATATTCCGCTCGGCCAGCTGTTTGCTCGCTTAAACGAACTTGATCCGGACAAAACGTACATCGTCGTTTGCCATTCCGGTGGTCGAAGTGCATTAGCGTGCGAATGGCTAGCAGAACGCGGTTTCCATGTAAAAAACATGGTCGGCGGCATGATGAGTTGGGAAGGAGAAGTGGAATAAAAGACTGGCGATGTGCCAGTCTTATTTTTTATGCATTTTTAATCGTTTTATTGTAAAATGAAAGACATGTATTGGAAGAGAGATATGAATGAAGGGGAATACGTATGTGGAAAAATAAAAATATTATTCTTATTTTCATAGGGGAGTTTATTGCAGGGATT
Source organism: Anoxybacillus gonensis (assembly GCF_001187595.1). Classification (GTDB taxonomy): domain Bacteria; phylum Bacillota; class Bacilli; order Bacillales; family Anoxybacillaceae; genus Anoxybacillus; species Anoxybacillus gonensis. Next base: position 1,516,481 of record NZ_CP012152.1, on the reverse strand, counting down.
GGCTTATGGCTCGGAATTATTGGGAATTTAGAATTTATGCAGAAACATATTCCTTCTGACTTTGTGAAGTCGCTTATTTTATTTTCTGGTTTGCTTGCTGGTGTGATCGTTAGTCCAATAGCGGGGAGATGGATTGATACATATAACAAAAAACATATTCTTCTATACGCTGGAATTGGTCGTGTAGGGAGCGTCCTTTTTATGTTATTCGCTTTAAAATATGAATCTATTTTTCTCATGATTTGTTTTATGATCTCGATTCAAATAGCGGCAGCTTTTTATTTTCCAACGTTGCAAGCCATTATCCCACTTGCCGTAACGGATGAGAAGCAATTGATGACCGTCAATGGAATGCATATGAACATTTCTGCACTATCACGTATTGCTGGTACTGCTTTCGGTGGTGCACTACTGATGATTACGAGTTTACAAACGTTATATATTGGAGCGATGGTTGCATATATTTTACTATTTTTCCTTACGTTTTTTATTGATATAAAAGAAGAAAGGCGTGAAACAAAACACAATAAGAAAGAAAAACAGCGATTTACAGACATATTTCCAATCATTCGTCAATTGCCTATCGTTTATATTGCAGTTGTTTTAACGATTGTGCCGCAGCTGTTTATTGGCGGATTTAATTTAATGGTCATCAATATTAGTGAATTGCAACATGACCCGTCAATTAAAGGATGGCTATATACTATTGAAGGAATCGGATTTTTGTTCGGAGCGTTTTTCATTAAATATGCTGCTCATGAAAAAGCGTATATAAAATGGATGTACGCATTAACATGTTTCATTGCTTTTGCACAACTATCTCTACATTTTGCTCATATCAAATGGGTTTCGCTCGCTTCTTTTGGATTGTTCGGTATATCTGTCGGTTGCTTTTTTCCAATGATTGCGACCATTTTTCAAACAAATGTTCCAAAGCTATACCACGGTCGATTTTTTTCATTTAAAAATATGTTTGATCGCGTGACGTTCCAAATCGTATTGTTAGCTTCTGGATTTTTGTTAGATACCATTGGATTAGAAAATATGGTCGTTTTGTTTGGATCTTTATCACTTTTGTTAATGACATACACGATGTTTCGTAAAAAAGAAGAGTTAAAAAGCGAAGGAGCATAAATCCCTTCGCTTTTAACCAATAATAATGCGTTCTTTTGGATAATGGTACGTCTCTTTTGGATGGTTGCCGCGAATAAGAAACAAAAACGATAAAATGCCAATTCTCCCAATAAACATTAAGGCGGTAATGACTAGTTTTCCAAATGTGCTTAGTTGGGATGTAATTCCCATGGATAAACCCGTCGTTCCAAATGCAGAGCATACTTCAAAAACGATTTCGATCATTGTAAAAGGCTCTGAAAAAGAAAGAAACACAACGGCTAAAAAGCAAAGAATAAGGGCTGTTCCAAACACAATAAACGACTTTAATATATCTTCATGATGAATCTCTCGTTGAAACACTTTAATCGAGTTTTTCCCTTTCGCATAAAAGAAAATCGTTAACATCACAATAGCAAACGTCGTCGTTCGAATCCCTCCACCAACACTGCTTGGAGAGGCACCGATAAACATGAGGACACTTAAAACTAGTAGTGTAGGTTCAGAAAAGTCTGCGACATTCATCGTTGCTAGCCCACCGTTGCGGGAAGAAATGGATTGAAACAACGCATAAAAAAGTGATTCATGCCATGTTTTGTCCGCAAAAAAACGATTCCATTCAATGAATAAAATAAACCATGTCCCGAATAAAACGAGAAGAAAAAATGTGACGGTCGTTAATTTCGTGAAAAGCGAAAAACGATATTGTTGCTTTTGGCGATGGAAGAAAAATTCTTTCACTTCAATAAGTACAGGAAAACCAATTGCACCTAAAACGAGCAAAATCATATGTATCGTTTGGACGAAATAATCGTGAGCAAATGGAATAAGCGACTGTCCTGTAATATCAAATCCAGCGTTCGTTGTTGCGCTTACAGATGCAAAGAAGCCTTGGAAAAACGCTTCTTTCCATGACGGAAAGTAACGGAGAAAATATACACCTAAAATCACCGCACCAATGATTTCAATAGCAATAATGAGCGTTAAAATTTCTTTCATTAGCTTTACTAATCCAGCAAATGTTGAACGGTTTTGATCTGTCATAATCAGTTGTCGTTCCCGAAACCCAATTTTTTTCCCAAACATAAGCCAAATAAATGTTCCAAGTGCCATAATGCCAATTCCGCCAAATTGAAGAATAAAAGCTAATACAAATATACCAGGTGTATTGAAAGTATGAGCTGTTGATACGACCGTGAGGCCTGTTACACTAATGGCGCTGACTGCGGTAAATAACGCATCAACAAAGCTAATTTTCGCCCCAGGCTGATGAAAAATAGGAAGCCACAGTAAAAATGTCGATATGCAGACAGCTACAAAGTAAAATAAGACGATAAGCTGAACGGTAGATAGGCGCGATAATTTTCGAGATTTCACAGCTTTACTCCCTCGCATGTTTTCGTTTTACACATATTTTGATTTTTGCAAATGACAAAAAGGAATGCAAGTCTGTTTTTTCACGAAGCAATATTTGTATTTATAAATTTTGTTACATTTGATAAAATAGTGTTGTTCATTGATTCACAAAAGTGGAGGGGGACAATCGTGAAGACGCGTGGAAAAATTGTAGCTGTATATATTCTGACCGTTTTTATATTAGTGGGGCTTATTAACGGTATGATTTATGTTCAATTTCAATCATTAATCGCTAATAAAGTGATAACGACAAACGCTCAGCTTGCTTTGCAATTGATTGATGCGAAGTTTGTTGGGGAGTGGCAAATGAAAGACGGCAAACTGTATAAAGGAGAAGTAGAAATTAACAACAACGAGAAGGTTGTTGATTACGTAAAGGAAGTTGTTGGGGCAGACAGTACCATTTTTCTTAACGATGAACGTGTTACCACCACAATTATGAAAGATGGCGAGAGACAAATAGGAACGAAAGCAGATCCGAAAGTTGTACAGGAAGTCATTCATGGTGGAAAACGTTACATCGGTGAAGCGAACGTACTTGGGGAACCGTATGTAACGAGTTATTTACCCATTACAAACGACCGTGATGAAGTCATCGGTATGTTTTTTGTCGGTATGCCAAAACAAATCGTCAATCAAGAGATTAATAATGTTATTGTAAAAGTCATTGCTATTTCTGCATTGTTTGTTATTGTTGGAGTCATCGCATATCATTTCTTTATTTCTATTCGAATTATGAAACCGTTACATATCGCCAAACAACATCTCGAACAAATGGCTAGCGGCGATTTTAGCAAGCAGGTACCTGAAAAACTTCTCGAGTCCAAAGACGAATTTGGCGAAATGGCGCGCGCGCTCGCTGAGACGAAAAAAGCGCTGCGACATATAGCTATGCACATTCAGACGCAAGCGGATGCCATCGACCAACAATCAAGCGCACTATCAGCTACTTCACAACAAATGTCTGCATCTACTGAAGAAGTGGCAGCAACGATGGAACAAGTATCGCAAGGAGCGGCCGCACAAGCGAACGATTTAGCCGATATGACCCATTCGCTTTCTTATTTAACAGAGAAAGTCGAACGTGTATATGTAGAACTTGAAAATGTCAAACAAGAGGCGGTTCGTACGTCTGAACGAGCAGATATTGGCAAAAAAGAAATGGATGTATTAATTGCTTCGATCGAACAAATTAAACAAGCGTTTGAAACGGTGACAAACCATGTTCGGACATTAACGACATCTGTACAGAAAATTAGTGGAATTACGGAAATGATTTCAACGATTTCGGATCAGACAAACTTATTAGCCTTAAACGCTGCCATTGAAGCGGCACGTGCTGGGGAGGCAGGAAAAGGGTTTGCTGTTGTTGCTGATGAGGTGCGTAAATTAGCTGAACAGTCTAAATCATTTACAGAGGACATCGTTCATCTCATTTCATCTATTAGTAAAAATACAGAAGATGTCATTCATACATCGGAAGAAGTGGAACACTTTATTAAAGATCAAGCAAATGCAGTCGAAAAAACGGTCCGTTCGTTTGCTGATATTTTAACATCCATTAGTCATATCGCACCTTTACTTGTTTCGACTGAACAAGCGATGGATGAAATTGTGAAAGAAAAAGATAAAGTGATTGCTCGTATTGAACAAATTAGTGCAGTGGCTGAAGAAAACTCAGCAGCAACAGAAGAAGTAACTGCTTCATCAGAGGAATTAACCGCATCAGCTCAAGAAGTAGCCGCAACCGCTCAACGGTTGTATGACATTGCAGAAAAGATGAAAGAAACGACCAATCGATTTACCGTGTAAAGCGACAGAAAATCTGTCGCTTTAAAAAACATTGTAAACGTTATCAAAACGAATTATAGTAAAATTAGGTGAAGACAATGGCACAAAAAAAATGGACAATAAGTCTTATTGTACTGCTCGTTTTATTTTTATATGTTTTTTTTCACTTTATCACCGTCACAAAGCAGCTTGAAAAAACGGTAGCGAAGTTGCAACATGGACAAAAAGCAGCGTCGCATCTCCCACATATTATTCTAATATCTCAAGAGTTCGATAACCCGTATTGGCGGAAAATTGAACAAGGGGCAAAGGAAGCGGGGAAGCAAAATAATGTCAATATTGAATACATTGGCCCTCTCCGAACAAGCATTGATGAACAAGTGAAATTGCTAGAAAAAGCGATTGCCTCTCGGGTAGATGGCATCATTGTTCAAAATTTAAAAGACGAGGCATTTACACCGCTTATTGACAAAGCTATTTCTCGCAATATCCCTGTGATGACAATTGATGCTGACGCCCCGAAAAGCCGGCGCATCGCTTATGTTGGAACAAATAATTTTGAAGCAGGACAGCTGCTTGGAAAGGCAGTTGTTTCTCGCGTAGACGGAGAGCGAGCGGTTGGAGTAATCATTGGAACCGATACATCAGAAAACCAACGCCTACGTTTGCAAGGGTTTTTATCTGTTATTGCTGAGCATCCGCGCTTACAAGTTGTTTCCGTTACATCATCGAACATTTCTCGCATTCAAGCCTCGATTCAAGCGGAACAAATGTTGCGAAAACATCCGAATATTTCTGTTATGGTCGGCACGAGTGCGCTCGATGCGATTGGAATTCGAATGGCGGTAAAAAACTTACATCGTGAAAACATCCAAATTTTCGGTTTTGACGATGTGGAAGAAACAATGGAAGCGATTAAAGAAGGGGACATTGTGGCTACGGTCGTCCAAAAACCTTACGATATGGGATATTCCGCAGTCAAATTAATGGTTGACCATCTTTCTGGCAAACAAATTGATAAAGAACATTTTACAGCGATTGAAGTCATCGACCGTCAAAACGTTCAGCAGGGGAGAAACAAATGAAAATCCGGACGAAATTATTTGTTTTTATTCCACTTCTCGTTCTTTTATTGAATTGTATCGCGTTTTTTATTTTTCAAAGTGGAAAAAAGGTACAAGAAAGTTACGATGTCATGATGCAGCGCATTTTTTTATATAAACAAATTTCGCTTGAAACACAAGAAAATGTGCGTTTTTTAAGCAGTTATTTAATTCATCAAGATGAATATAATTATGAACAGCTTATTGAACATAAAAGGCAACTAGAAAAGCTGCAACGTGAATTAAATGTAAGACAGTTAGAAGGAAACAATGCGTTTACGCTTGAAAACTATAAAAATATGGTTTATGTTTTTCTCAATTTAGAACAAACAATTATTCATAAATTAACAAAGCAACAATTCACAGGATATGCCGATCAATATAACGAAATTGAAAAAATTGCTTCATTTATTCGCGAAGATAGTCAAGCGCTCGTTGATGTTGAACTAAGCTTATATCAACCGGTGTATAAGCAGATGTTACAACATACAGCACGAATGAATGAATTAGGCGGGATGCTGTTTATTTTAACAACGATTTTAAGCATCGTATTTGCAATATGGTTATCACGAACGATCGTCATTCCAATTCATCATCTTGTTCATGCGGCGAAAAACATCTCAGCGGGTCAACTGGACACGCGAATCCCCCGCTTTGATGGACATGATGAAATTGGTTTGCTCGGTAAAACATTTCAACATATGATTGAAAATTTGCGCATATTAATCTCTAAAAATATGGAAATATTAGAAAAAGAAAAACTTGTTCGTGAATTAGAGCTAAAAGCGCTCCAAAGTCAAATTAATCCTCACTTTTTATTTAATACGCTAAACGTCATTTCAAAACTTGCTTATATCGAAGGGGCAGAAAAGACAAGCGAACTCACCGTATCCACGTCGAACTTGTTGCGATACAACTTACGAAAGCTCGATCAGCCTGTTACGTTACGTGAAGAAGTAGAGCATGCAAAGGAGTATTTCGCTATTCAAAAAGCCCGTTTTCGCGATCGTGTGACGTTTCAACTTGAAATAGATGAGTCATGTTTAGACCAGCCGATCCCTTGTTTAACGTTGCAACCACTGATTGAAAACGCTTTTATTCATGGTATTGAAGGAATGGAAGAAGGAGCAAACATTCGATTAATCATCGAAGAAAAAAGAAATTGCATTCAAGTAACCATCGCCGATAACGGTGTAGGAATGCCATATGACGTGCAACGAGCAATTATGAACGCATCATATTCATTCACAAAAACAGGTCATTCCACTGGACTTGGATTAGAAAACGTGCTACGACGTCTGCAGCTTTTTTATGGAGTAGAGAAAATAATTGATATAAAAAGCGCACCAAACGAAGGTACAGCCATTATTTTACGACTGCCGAGGAGGGAGAGCGATGTACAAGCTACTTATTGCTGATGATGAGCCGCTAGAGCGTGAAGGGTTGCAATTGATGATTGAACGCGCATTTCCACAGACGTTTACTATTTTTCATGCTGAACATGGTCGAAGTGCCATTCAGCAAGTGGAACACCATCGTCCGCATATCATTTTTATGGATATTAAAATGCCGGGCATTCAAGGATTAGAAGCGATTGCGGAAATACGCAAAATGGATGCGCAAGCGAAAATTGTCATTTTAACAGCATACGATTACTTTACATATGCGAAAGAAGCAATTTCTTTAGGTGTTATCGAATACGTGTTAAAACCGGCTAAAAAGCAACAAATCATCGAGCTGTTGCAAAAATTGTTACATCAAATTACGGAAGAACAAGCGATGCGTGAACAGCAATTGACAGCTCGTGAAAAACTCGTTCAGCTGCAAGCGCTAAGTGAGACAGCTTGGACATGGTTGTTAATGGGGAAAATGGATGAATGTTCTGCCCATACATTTACCGGCATGGAATTTGAAAAGGGGTATGCAATGGTTATTGAATTAGAAAAAAGTGATGCGTCTGAGCGTGAAAAGTGGGAAGAAATAGTGAAACAATGTATAAAACAACAGCGACATTGTTTATGCAGCCCGCTTAGCCAAAGGCAAATGGCTATTTTTATTGAGGCTGAACAACATGAACGGATCATTTCTTTCGCTCAATCGTTGTTAAAACAGCTCGAGAAAGCGTTGCAACAGCGCGTAAAGATAGGGATTGGTACGATTCGCTCGGGAGTAGATGGTCTGAAACGTTCATATAAAGAGGCGTGGACCGCGGTACGCTATGTATCATCATTTAGTCGAGCGATACATATTGATGATGTTCCGATCACGGACGAAGTGGAACAAATTCATATAAAGACAAATGGCAACGTCATTGAGCAAGTCGAAATGTTTTTGCACGAAAACTATTGCTATGATGTCACGCTTGAAGAGGTAGCAAAATACGTCCATTTAACACCGTATTATTTCAGCAAACTATTTAAAAAAGAAACAGGTCAAACGTTCATCGACTACTTAACACATTTGCGCATTGAAAAAGCGAAACAGTTGATGCGTGATGAAGGATTAACGGTGAAAGAAGCATGTTATCGCGTTGGATATAAAGATCCGAACTATTTTAGTCGTGTGTTTAAAAAAGTGACAAATATGACACCGACAGAATATCGACAAGAAGTGTGCGAGCGTCTATAAAGCGCTCGCACTTTTTTGTCTTATCGCAAAAAAATGCTAGTTTGTTCTTTTTCACACTTATGAAAACGTTTAAATTGTGCGAATATATCGCAAATAAGTGGAGAAAACAAAGAAAACGCTTTCTTTTCCTTATGGTACGCTTAACATGTAAACGATATGAAAAACAAGGGGGAATACATGTGAAATGGTGGAAACATGTCGCGAAAGGGGCGGCAACATTTGTTTTAGCTTCCGCATTAACAGCGTGCGGGGTTGTATCTTCAGGAAACGAAGGGGGAAGCGAATCGTCGAAAAAAGACGATGACAAAATTGTGATCGGTTTCTCGATGGACACGTTGAAAGAAGAACGTTGGCAACGGGATAAAGAATTGTTTGAGGCAAAAGTGAAAGAGCTTGGAGCAGAGGTGAAAACATTAGCAGCAAACGGGGATGATGCTGCACAATTGAGCCAAGCCGAACAGCTCATTTCCGAAGGAGTCGATGTTCTCGTTGTTGTGCCTCATAACGCTGAAGCGTCAGCAGCAATCGTAGAAAAAGCGCATAAAGAAGGCATTCCGGTTATTTCTTATGACCGTTTAATTAAAAACGCTGAAGTAGATTATTATGTTTCGTTTGACAATGTGCGCGTCGGTGAAATGCAAGCACAAGCGATTGTAGAGAAAGCACCAAAAGGAAATTACGTTTACATCGGTGGAGCAGATACAGATAACAACGCCCATTTATTCCGCCAAGGAGCGATGAACGTATTAAAGCCACTTGAAGAAAAAGGCGACATTAAAATTGTTTACGATCAATTCTCAAAAGATTGGAAACCAGAAGAAGCGTTAAAAAATATGGAGAACGCATTAACAGCAAACAATAATAACATTCAAGCCGTTGTTGCAGCGAATGACGGAACAGCAGGTGGAGTCATTCAAGCATTAGCCGCTCAAGGATTGGCAGGAAAAGTACCTGTTTCTGGACAAGATGCTGAGTTGGCAGCACTCCAACGTATCGTTGAAGGTACTCAAACGATGACAGTATATAAGCCAATTAAAGCTATTGCAACAAAAGCAGCGGAGATGGCTGTTGCTTTAGCGAAAGGCGAGAAAATCGAAACGAATCAAACTGTATCAAACGGCAAAATTGATGTTCCATCTGTTTTACTTGATCCAATTGCGGTAACAAAAGACAACGTATTAGATACAGTCATTAAAGATGGATATCACAAATTAGAGGATGTATTCAAAAACGTACCGAAAGATCAATGGCCAAAACAATGAAAACAAGGGGCTGGCTTTGCCAGACCCTTATTTTCAACATGATACAACGGGAGTGAAACGAATGTATGCGTTAGAAATGATGAATATTACAAAAGAGTTTCCCGGTGTGAAAGCGCTTGACCGCGTTAGTTTCAAAGTGAAAAAGGGAGAAATTCATGCGCTTTGTGGCGAAAATGGTGCTGGAAAATCAACGTTGATGAAAGTGTTAAGTGGACTATATCCAGCTGGCACGTATGATGGTGAAATTCGTATTGATGGCAAACCGGTCTCGTTTCGAAATATTGTTGATGCTGAACGAGCGGGCATTGCGATCATCCACCAGGAGCTCGCACTCGTAAAAGAAATGACAGTTGGAGAAAACATTTTTTTAGGACGCGAACCACGTAAATTCGGTGTCATTCAATGGGATCAATTGTATTATGAAGCGGAAACATGGTTAAAGAAAGTCGGATTAACGATTTCTCCACGAACAAAAATCCATTCACTTGGCATAGGTCAACAGCAATTAGTTGAAATCGCAAAGGCGCTCGCAAAACAAGCAAACATTTTAATTTTAGATGAACCTACGGCAGCTTTAACCGAAAGTGAAGTTGAAATTTTAATGGGTATTTTAGAACAGCTGCGGGCACAAGGAGTTGCGTGTATTTATATTTCTCATAAAATGCCAGAAGTATTTCGATTAGCAGATTCGATCACCGTATTGCGCGACGGAAAATCCATTGCGACACTTTCACGCGCAGAAACGAATGAAGATGAAGTTGTTGCGCTCATGGTTGGACGCGAATTGACAGAGCGTTATCCGTACGTCAAAAAAACGCCCCGTCATGTCGTATTAGAAGTGAAAAACTATTCCGTTTGGCATAAAGAAAAACCGATGAAAGTTAACGACGGTATTCATATGACTGTTCGTGCTGGGGAAATTGTCGGCATTGCTGGCTTGATGGGAGCCGGGCGAACGGAACTAGCGATGAGCTTGTTCGGTGCATACGAAGGAAAAGCTGAAGGAGAAGTATGGATGGAAGGAAAGCAAGTGCACATTCGCTCTGTGCAAGACGCCATTCGCTCAGGCATTGCACTTGTCACAGAAGATCGAAAAAGGTTAGGTCTTGTACTCGGAATGGATGTTAAAACAAACACGACACTAGCAAGTTTAAAAAACATTAGCCGTTTGCAAGTCATTAATCAAAATGAAGAATTAAAGTGGAGTCAAAAGTATGTCGATGAACTAAAAACAAAAACAGCGTCTTTAGAAACAGCTGTTGGTACGCTATCTGGAGGAAATCAACAAAAAGTCGTATTAGCGAAATGGTTAATGGCGAAGCCAAAGCTTTTAATATTAGACGAGCCAACACGCGGCATTGATGTTGGTGCAAAATATGAGATTTATCATTTAATGAATCAATTAGCTGAAGAAGGCGTTGCCATCATGATGATTTCTTCTGAGCTTCCAGAAATTTTAGGGATGAGCGATCGCATTTATGTCATGCGTGAAGGACGAATCGTGAAAGAGTTATCACACGATGAAGCAACACAAGAAAATATTATGATGGCAGCGACAGGAGGGGAATGAGTTATGGAAGTAAAAGCAGTCATCGAACAGCAACAAAAGAAGAAAAATATATTTGGAAAAGTAGATATTCGTGCTTATACGATGATCGGTGCACTAATTGCGATTTGGATTTTCTTTGGTATGTTAAATGAGACGTTTTTAAGCGCACGAAATTTATCCAACTTATTTACACAAATGTCGGTTACCGCTATTTTGGCAATTGGTATGGTGCTCGTCATCGTTGCAGGGCATATTGACCTTTCCGTCGGTTCGATCGTCGGATTAACTGGTGGCATCGCAGCCATTTTAAGCAACTGGATGGGAATGCCGACATCTGTTGTCATCATATGCACGTTGCTTGCGGGAGCGCTTGTCGGTTTTGTTCAAGGATGGCTAGTTGCTTATCGAGCGATCCCAGCGTTTATCGTTACGTTAGGTGGGATGATGATTTTTCGTGGGGCGTTAATGGGGATTACAAAATCAACAACCATCCCAATTTTTGATGCTCAATTTATCGCTTTAGGAAGCGCATATTTTACAAACGCCTTTGGTATCGTGCTTGCGGTGATCGCTATTGTTTCTTTATTCGTTTCTACGTTCCGTAAGCGAAAATCGCGGCAACAATACGGCTTTACTGTCTCACCATTACCAATTGAGATTGCTAAACTACTTGTTATTAGCGTACTTATTTTGTTATTCGTTTTGACGATGAACAGTTATAAAGGAATTCCTTTTCCTATTATTTTTGTTATTGCCCTCGCGTTGATCTTTTCATTCATTGCGACAAAAACGACATTTGGTCGTCATGTATATGCAATCGGAGGCAACGTGGAAGCCGCTCGTTTATCTGGCATTAACATTCAACGTCATACGATGATGTTGTTTGTTTTTACAGGATTGCTTTCTGCCATTGCTGCCCTCGTTTTAACGGCACGCTTATCATCAGCTACCATTTCAGCGGGACAAATGTACGAACTAGATGCGATTGCTGCTTGCGTCATCGGTGGAACGTCGTTAATGGGTGGATCTGGTACAATTATCGGTGCAATGATCGGTGCAATGGTCATGACGTCGCTCGATAACGGGATGTCGTTACTAGGTATGGAAACGTTTTGGCAATATATTGTAAAAGGAAGTATTTTAATTTTAGCCGTTTGGATCGATATTGCTAGCCGAAAAAGAAAAGTAAATTAAGTACAAAAAAGCTGATCGTTCTCTCGGTCAGCTTTTTCATTTATAATTGTTTTGGAGGGATGTATGTGCACATTGATACAGTAATATTGCGACATTTAGAAATGGAATTAAAATCACCGTTTACAACAAGCTTTGGGACGATGAAAACGCGACCCGTTTTATTAGTGGAAGCGATTGATGAAAATGGCGAGCGAGGATGGGGGGAAGGTGTTGCTTTTTCTGCCCCTTGGTATACGGAAGAAACGTTGGAAACGACGTGGCATATGCTTGAACATTTTTTAATTCCGCTTCTTTTTCAAGCACCCATTCATCATCCGGATGAATTGCGCACCCGATTTTCGATGATTCGCCGCAATTACATGGCCAAAGCAGCGCTGGAAGGGGCGGTATGGGATGTATTTGCCAAACGACATCGGATGTCATTAAGCGCGGCGCTCGGCGGTGAAAAACGAGAAGTGGAAGTTGGAATAAGCATTGGCATTCAGCCAATAACGAATTTGCTAAAACGAATGGAACAAGCGCTTGCGGAAGGATACAGGCGTGTGAAAATAAAAATTAAGCCAGGATGGGATGTGGATGTCGTTCGTGTCGTTCGTCAACATTTCCCTGATGTTCCGCTTATGGTCGATGCAAACTCCGCTTACTCGTTACACGACATCGATCGCTTACAAGCGCTCGATGACTATGATTTGCTGATGATTGAACAGCCGCTTGCTGTAGATGATATCGTTGATCATGCGAAATTACAAGCCAAGTTAAACACACCGATTTGTTTAGATGAAAGCATATGTTCATACGAAGATGCCAAAAGAGCCATTGAATTGCAAAGTTGCCGAATCATCAATATAAAAATTGGCCGAGTAGGTGGATTAACGGAAGCGAAACGCATTCATGATTTATGCCAACAACATCATATTCCTGTATGGTGCGGCGGCATGTTAGAAGGCGGAGTCGGACGAGCACATAGCATCGCTTTAGCAACACTTCCTCATTTTTCTTTGCCAAGCGATACAGCTGCGTCGGCAAATTATTGGGACCGTGATTTCATTGATCCAGAAGTTACCGTTCATCATGGACGCATTTTCGTTTCGAAACAGTCCGGTATAGGCTATGAAGTGAATATGAAGGAAGTCGAGCGGCGTGTCGTTCGCTCAAAAATATATAAGCGTGCGAAAGGATGATGATATGTTTGACCCGACGATTTTTGATAATTTAAAAACGGTTGTTGAAGGAGCTGTTTATGATCTAGATACAAATGATGAACTGATTGCGATCATTGATCGCTCAGACATCGTTGACTTAGCGAAATTTACGCGCGCGTACGCTCTTTCTTTTCAATTGCGTCATGCTCATCAAGTGACGTGTACCATTTCGCTTGAAATGACGCTCCAGCATATTGCAAACGAGTTGTTACACGAAGATGTTACGAGCGCAGGTTGTACTTTGACGGTTTCGTTTTCTTTTTCAGCTACACATGTCGATTGCGGAGACGTAGAACAGGCGCTAAAGCACATTTGGGGGGAACAGCGCACAGTTATACAAACGTTAACGTATACATACCCAAAACATGAACGATATACTCATCAAGTGACGATTGATTTCGAACGTACGATTAACGAAAGCCATGTTGATGATTTATTACATATGATTCCATACATCATTCGGTCCCTTGAACAGTTGCTTTTGTATGCTGAACAAAAATAATTGAAGGAATGTGTTATTCCAAGTATGATAGAAGTGAAAATGATTATAGTTATCATACTTGGAGTGTTGCTGAATGAAAAAAATACATTTTTGTAAAAAGAATAAATTCGCAACGAAAACGTTGTATCAATTTTTAAAACAAACGTTCAAACATGTCAAAGTGAAGCGAAAAGATTGCGTCGGCAAATGCAAAATGTGCAAACATTGTCCGTTTGTTTTAATCGACGGAGAAGCTGTAAAAGCGGCGACGACCGATGAATTGTATGATCGTATTTCTTATGAAATGACAAAACAATGGTGGGCGTTTCGGGAAAAATAAGCAGGAATTTTTTTGTTTTTGTTTAATTTCATGTGTGAAAGGGGGGAAAATGATGTGGTCAGAAGTAAAACAAGTGTTATCTCGCATGATGTCCTCACTTGCTTTTGAAACATGGATTGAAGGAACGACAGCGACGATGGAAGAACATACGATCACTATTCATTGCACAAACCCAATGCAAAAAAGTTGGATTGAAACGTTGTATATGTCTTACATTGAACAAGCGATCGAAAAAGTTTGCGGAAAACGGATGGCTGTCAAGTTAGAGGCGCCTCATGAGCTTTCTAACGAGCAATTTATGCGTATGTGGAACTACATGATTACCCTCGAAAAACAAACGTGGCATCTTGAAGCGCGCGTCACAAAAGTGGAACGGCAAATGGAAGAAATAGAAAAAGAAGTGGCACAACTGCGCGAACGAACAGACTTTCTTGAACGACTACTCGCAACAGATGAGCAACCTATACAGAAAACGTATATTCATTAAAAAAAGACTTATTCTCACTGCTATTGAACAGGGTGCTTGTTATCGCATCTTGAGGCACCCTGTCGCTTTATTTAATTTTTACAAAAACGGATTGCGCCATTCCATAAGCAAGGCGTAGTTGCACGATTGGGCATCTTCTAAATAATTAGCGACGACTTTCACTGGTGTGCGCCCGCAGCGAAGTAAAAAAGTAATAACAGGGTCTGTGAGTTTTCCTTTTATAACTGCATCTACATATTGTTCGGCAGTCATTTCATTGGCATATCGATGATATCCCGGCATTCGACTTCCACCTAACAGCCGTTCAAGCTTTTGATGGACGACAACTTCATACATCGACTGCATGAGCCATTTTCCTAACCCGAGTTTGCGATATGCTGGTCGTACACCGATGTCAACGACGTATAACGTATTGCCGTTTCGATTATGATTGCGAATGTATCCGTTGTCCGTTATTTCTTCCCACGTATGATCGACGTCGTTCGGATGGTAGTTCACAATTAAACTAGTCATCGATCCGACGACTTCTCCATCAATTTCGACACATAACGCCCCTTCTGGAAAAAGTGTCATATGATTCATGAGCTGCTCTTTATTCCACCATAGTTCAGATGGGAAAGGAGGTGGAAAGCTTTCTTGTTGAATACGAATTAACGCATCGATATCTTTTTCTTCATAGTTGCGAATGAGCGCAGGAATGGGACGATCATCATGAAATACGTAAAGTTGCTTCTTATACATCGCCTTCCTCCTTATGTCCAATCTCCATATAAATCCGTGCGGCGGTCACGCCAAGTGGTTACCGAACCGCGCTCGCGAACGTCGTAAAGAAGCTGTAAATCAAGATCCGCTGTAATGATCATATCGTCGTTTATTTCTCCTTCGGCTAAAATACCGCGTGGCGGGAACGGAATATCGTTCGGTGTAATGATCGCTGCTTGCCCGAAGTTTGCGCGCATAAAATCAACGGTTGGCAATGACCCGACTGTCCCTGTTGTGACGACGTATACTTGATTTTCAATCGCACGGGCGTGACATGTGTAGCGTACGCGATGAAATCCGTGACGATCATCGGTACACGACGGACAAAAAATGACATCCGCTTCTTTTGCACGCGCCATGCGTACAATTTCAGGAAATTCAATGTCATAACATGTTAAAATCGCAATCGTTCCTTTTGTTGTTTGAAAGACGTGTAATGTATCGCCGCCATGCATATTCCATTCGTTCACTTCCGTCGGCGTAATATGTAGCTTTGCCTGTTCGGCAATCGTTCCATCGGGATAAAATAAATGTGCCACATTATATAGTCGATCTTCTCTTTTTATGACATGTGTCCCGCCAATAATATGCATATTCGTCTGTTTCGCAAGAGTTGAAAATAATGAGCGATATGCATCTGTAAACGTCGGAAGTTCTTCAATCGTTATGCCATCTCCAATGGACATAAGTTGCGTCGTAATAAACTCAGGGAAGAGCACAAATTCAGCACCAAATTCTTGCGCTGTTTTTACGTAATGCTCAACTTGTTTTGCAAACTGTTCAAATGATGCAATCGTGTGTAAATGGTATTGAACCGCACTGACGCGCATTTTCAATGACACTCACCTTCTTTTTTTTGTATTTTTTCACCATTATAACGAACATTTTTTATTTTGTCTGAATCGAAGCATCGTTTTTGTAGAAAAAATGATCGATGTGTTACAATAGCGCTAAAGGGGGAATATGAAATGAGCATTTATGATTTTCGTGTACGTACGATTCATGGGGAAGAGCAATCGTTAGCGCAGTATAAAGGAAAAGTATTATTAATCGTCAATACAGCAAGCAAATGTGGATTGACGCCACAGTACGAACAATTGCAACAATTGTATGACAAGTATAAAGATCGCGGTTTTGTTGTGCTCGGTTTTCCGTGCAATCAATTCGGAAATCAAGAGCCGGGATCCGAAGAGGACATCTCACAGTTTTGTCAACTCAATTATAGTGTGACGTTTCCGATGTTTGCGAAAGTGGACGTAAACGGTCCAAACGCCCATCCGCTCTTCACTTACTTAACGGAACAAGCACCAGGTGTATTAGGAACGAAAGCGGTGAAATGGAATTTTACAAAGTTTTTAGTTGATCGCAAAGGTCAAGTTGTGGCACGGTTTGCCCCAACAACAAAGCCGCTCGAGCTTGAACAACATATTGAATCGTTGCTTCACGAACCCGTCTCTGAATGAAAAAGAGACGGTTTTTTGTTTGAAGTAATGGATGTGTCTATACGGATTTTTGTATAGTGCATATGTTGAGATAGTAGGGATTAATGTCAAATAGGAGGGGTTATATGTTCATTGAACCTTGGATCGTAGATGAAACGATGCATGAGTTTTTCGTACCGGACTATATCGAACAAATGGCAGAAGATGTTTTGCGTCATTACGATTTATCTGTTCAAAGTAGGCAAGTTGTCACGACGAAACCGGATAAAGGGGGAGCCATTTGGAAGTTAGAAACGAACAAAGGGCCAAAAAGTTTAAAATTACTTCATCGTCGTCCAACACGCAGCTTGTTTAGCCTTGGCGCTCAGCGATATTTAGTCGATGTGCAAAACGCAAATGTCCCGCCGATTGTACAAACGAAAGAAGGAACGGATTATGTAGAGGCGGGAGGAAAACTATGGTTTGTTGCGGAATGGATCGAGCCGTTATTTCCTGTAACGAAAGATTTAGAAGGAGCGAAACAGCTTTGTTATGCGCTTGGTGAATTTCATCGTTTAAGTAAAGGATACGTTCCTCCAAAAGGAGCAGAAATCGCGTCCCGGCTGTATAAATGGCCGAAAACGTATGAAAAAACGATAAACAAAATGGACTGGTTTCGCCAATTGGCGAAGGCGTATAAAGAGATGCCTGCAAGTGCGATGTTATTGGAAGTTGTCGACCGTTTTCAAGCACAGGCGCGCGAAAGTTTCACAAGACTACAACAATCCTCGTACAACCAACTAGTCGAACGCGGACATAGCGAATGGGGATTAGTGCATCAAGATTATGGTTGGTCGAACGGGCAAATGGGTGCAGACGGCATGTGGATTATCGATTTAGATGGCGTGGCGTATGATTTGCCCATTCGAGATTTACGAAAATTGATTTCCGGTACGATGGCTGATTTATACCGCTGGGATGCTCAATGGGTGCGAGAGATGATTCGAGCGTATCATGAAGCGAATCCGATCGACGCTTCATTATATGACATATTGATGATTGATTTGTCACTTCCGAATGAATTTTACAAAAACTTAAAAGAAGTTGTATATGAACCAGAGCTGTTTTTAACGGAACAAACGATGCAACTCATTGAACTGATTGTTGCCACGGATGAAACGAAATGGCCGGTTCTTGCGGAGATTGAAAACGATTGGAAGGAGAACGGAAACAGATGAATATTTTAATGATTTGTACAGAAAAGCTACCTGTTCCTCCTGTGCTCGGTGGTGCGATTCAAACGTATATTGCTGGTATTCTCCCCTATCTTCACCGCGCACATCGTATTACGGTATTAGGTGTACAACATGAAACGTTGCCACACGAAGAAACGATCGACGGCATTCATTATGTACGTGTCCCAGGGGGAACGTTTGACACGTATCGGGATCACGTCGTTCAATACGTGCAAGCGCATCCGTTTGATCTCATCCACATCTTTAACCGTCCACGTCTCGTTTTACCTATTCGTCAAGTCGCTCCTCATGTAAAAATTACACTTAGCATGCATAACGATATGTTTCAAGTGGCGAAAATTAACCGCGAAGAAGCAGAAGAAGTAATCAGGCAAGTATGTGCGATTGTCACTATTAGCAACTACATCGGCCAAGTTATTCGTGACCTATACCCAGAAGCAGAAGGAAAGTTGCGAACGATTTACTCCGGTGTCGACTCGGAACGATTTTTACCAGGGAATCATCCGAATATGGCGTCGATTCGTAAACAGCTACGTCAAGCGCATGGCATCGATCAAAAAACAGTCATTTTATTTGCGGGGCGTTTATCGCCAAATAAAGGGGTCGACAAATTAATTCAAGCATTGCCGGAACTTGCGAAGAGGTTTAATGATTTAGCGCTCGTCATCGTCGGAAGCAAATGGTTTAGTGAAGAAGGGACGACAGATTACATTGCTTACGTTCGTTCGTTAGCTAAAAGATTACCAATTCCTGTTGTAGCGACAGGATTTGTGTCGCCAAATGAAATTCAACATTGGTTTGCTGCTGCTGACTTATTCGTTTGTACGTCGCAATGGCAAGAGCCGCTTGCTCGCGTTCATTATGAAGCGATGGCGGCAGGGCTTCCGATTGTTACAACCGCTCGTGGTGGGAATCCAGAAGTCATCGTTCCAAATGAAAACGGTGTTGTCGTCGAAAGACCAGAAGATCCGCAAGACTTTGTGGAAAAAATGACATATGTGCTATCCAATCGTACACTCATGAAGAAAATGGGAGAAAACGGGCGTAAATTAGCGACATCGCTTTATCGTTGGGAGCGCGTGGCATCAGATTTGCTTCATGTATGGCAACATGTCGAACAAATCGATCTTTCTACGACAGAAGCCATTGTTTCTGTTAAGGAAACGGTTGAGCAAGTCGTTGAAGAACAGCCGACCGAGCCGGTTTTACCACCTTTACAGCCAATTCAAGAAGAAGTGGTGTTGAATAAAAAAAGGAAAAAAGCATTTGTATGGGCGATTACGACATAAAACCCCCACTTATGTTTGTGGGAGTTTCGGTCTTGTTTGCATATATAAATAAAAGTCATCGTTTTGTTTTTCTGTGATAACGTCGCGTAAAATTTGAGCAAGGACTGTGCTATACACGGTTCCGTTATCTCCGTAAGCATAGACGAAATAACAGTTTGGAAAGGAATCGTACACCCCAATCATCGGAAGGCCATCGTGTGTCCCGCCGTAAAAGGCAGCTAAATAAAATTCAGGAACGACGTGAATATCGGGGAAAAGTCGATGAAATTCCTCGATCAGTCGTTCTTTTTTATGCATCAGTTTTGCGTCGCGGTCATCCGCATAAGCTGTATTTTCATCAAGCCCTCCGATAATAATGCGATCGTCAGCTGTTGTGCGCATATATACATACGGACGAGCCGTCTCCCAAATAAGCGTACGTTTATACCAACTTGAAAAATCTTTCACACGATTTGTAATCACAGCATATGAACTAACGAGTAACGCTTTTTTTTCTTGTTTCACTTCTAACGTTTCGTAACCTGCAGCAAAAATAACTGTTCGTGCTCGAATGGAATGCCCGTTTTTCGTATAACATGTTGCCATATGTTGTTCGAGTTTTTTTCCGTTGATTTCTGTTTCTTCGAAAATACGTACCCCACGTTGTTTTGCATATTCTAATAAACCAATTGTCAATTTATATGGGTTTAATTCTCCATCCCCCGTTGTATATAAAGCGGCATGCTTTGTAAACGGATAATGGCGACGAATTTGTTGTTCATCTAACCAAACAACAGGATATCCTTGCTTTTTTAATGCCGTATATTCTTTTTCAAGTTTTTGGACATCTTCGGCCACGCTTGCGTAATACAAACTATCTCTTCTTTGAAATTCCACATCGATATGTAAGCGATTTGCCGCTCGTTCCAGTTCATCGATCGCTTGTTGACAAAGCGTTAAATGGCGCGCAGCATACGGTTCACCAAAGCTGTTAACGAGTTCAAAAAACATTTTATCTCCGAGACATTGAATGAGTGCCGTATTTGTCATCGTACTCCCGTATCCGACTTTTCGTTTATCGACGACAACGACGTCTAAATCCGTTTCACTTAAATAATAAGCGCATAACGCCCCAGAACCACCCGCTCCGACAATTAACACGTCGCATTGTATGTCGCTCTCAAGAGGGGGATACGAGGGAGCATCGGGAAATGTCGTTGGCCAATATAATTTTCCTGTTTGTAAATCCATCGCGATAACCACCTTTCTTCTTCGTTCTGGTCTTTTTTATATTGACCTGCATATGTAAAAGTATGCGACAACAACAACGTCATTTATATATTGACATAGCAAAAAGCTTTCTTATTTTTGGAATATTTGATAAAATGAAACGGAGCATCAGATGGATGACAAGAAAGTAGGGATGAAATGTGAAAGTATTTTTGGACTTAATGTGGTTTTTTAAACGAGAAAAAAAAGCATATATCATCGGAATTATATTACTTGCGATTGTGTCGTTGCTTGAGCTTGTGCCACCGAAAGTGATTGGGCACGTTGTTGATGCGATAAAAGCAGGAGAATTAACGAAAGAAAAGCTTGCGATGTGGTTAAGCTTGCTCGCAGGTGTTGCGATTTGTATGTACGGTTGTCGTTACGTTTGGCGGACGATGATTTTCGGATCGGCGGCGAAGCTTGCTCGGCTGTTGCGCGATCGACTGTACGGCCACTTTACAATGATGTCTCCGTCTTTTTATCAACATCGCCGCATCGGTGATTTAATGGCACATGCGACAAATGATTTACAAGCGATCCAGCAAACAGCGGGTGTTGGTGTCTTGACGCTTGTTGATTCACTATGCATTGGCGGGTTTGTTATTGCTACGATGGCATTTACAATTAGCTGGAAACTAACGCTCATTTGTTTATTGCCAATGCCGCTCATGGCTTATTTAACAAGTTATTACGGGTCGTTGCTTCATCAACGTTTTCATCATGCGCAAGAGGCTTTTTCTGCTTTAAACGATAAAGTGCAAGAAAGCATTGCGGGCATAAAAGTAATAAAAACGTTCGGACAAGAAAAAGAAGAAATTGAGTCGTTTCGAGTACAAGCGGATGACGTCGTTCGAAAAAATATGGCGGTTGCTCGCATTGATTCGTTGTTTGATCCAACGATTTCGCTTATTGTCGGCGTGTCGTTTTTTTTAGCGATTGTTTTTGGTGCTCGTTTTGTTGTGCAAGGAGAGTTGACAATTGGGCAACTCGTTTCTTTTACGATGTATTTAGGGCTTCTCATTTGGCCAATGTTAGCGTTCGGATGGTTATTTAATATTGTCGAACGCGGTCGTGCTTCGTATGACCGTGTTTCCTCGTTGTTGCGTGAAAAACCAGATATACAAGAAAAGGAAGGATTACTTGATGAAGTGCCGACAGGTGACATCACGTACGATATTCGTTCCTTTACGTATCCGAATGAAACGAAGCCAACATTACAGCACATTCAGTTTACATTAAAAAAAGGAGAAACGTTAGGAATTGTTGGAAAAACGGGGGCCGGAAAAACGACGCTTTTAAAAGTGTTATTGCGCGAGTTTGTTGGAATGGATGGAGACGTTTATTTTGGTGGACATTCGATTACACAATATCGGTTAGAACGATTGCGCGAAGCGATTGGTTATGTACCACAAGATCATTTTCTTTTTTCTGCCTCCATTCGCGACAATATTGCTTTTGCCCGACCAGACGCGAGTCAAGAAGAAGTAGAGCATGTCGCCAAACTCGCTCAAGTGCATAATGATATTGTACAGTTTCCAGAAGGGTATGAAACAGTTGTTGGTGAAAGAGGTGTCTCTCTCTCAGGAGGACAAAAACAACGTCTCTCGATTGCGCGTGCATTGCTCCTTGATCCGGAAGTACTTATTTTAGACGACTCGTTATCTGCAGTCGATGCTCAAACGGAAGAACGCATTTTACGAGCGTTGAAAGAAAATCGGGCAGGCAAAACGACGATCATTGCGACGCATCGGTTAAGTGCCATTCAACACGCGCATTTAATTTTAGTGCTTGAAGATGGAAACATTGTTCAGCGAGGTACGCACGAAGAGCTTGTTGCCCAAGACGGTTGGTATCGAGATATGTACGTTCGCCAACAGCTCGAACAGTTTGTGGAACGTGGAGGTGCGCAATGAAATCGAATATGAATCAACGGCAAGTGTTTATGCGGCTCATGAGCTATGCGATCCCGCATCGAAAGTCGCTGTTTTTTGCTTTTTTTCTTTTAGCCTTAACGACTGCGGGCGAAGTGCTCGGTCCGATTATTGTAAAAGTGTTTATTGATGACTACTTAACACATATGACATTTCCGCTTCAAGCGATGATCGGATTAGCAGCTGCCTACGTCACGATCCACATTGGGAAAGTCGTTCTTTCTTACTTTCAATTGCTGAAGTTTCAAGAAATTGCGCTAAAAATTATTCAACAGCTGCGCATCGATGTATTTGCGAAAGTACAATCGTTAGGAATGCGCTATTTTGATCGGACGCCAGCGGGAAGCATTGTATCCCGAGTGACAAATGATACGGAAGCGATTAAAGAAATGTTTGTTGAAGTGCTCGTCACATTTATCCAAAGTGCTTTTTTCTTAATTGGTGTGTTTGTTGCGATGTTTTTGCTCGATGTCCGTTTAGCTACTTTTTGTTTAGTGATTTTACCGGTTATTTATATCATTATTCGTACGTATCGAAAGTATAGTTCGGTGTTTTATAGCGATTTGCGCGAGCGGTTAAGCCAGCTGAATGCAAAGTTAAATGAGTCGCTTCAAGGTATGGCGATCATCCAAGCGTTCCGCCAACAAAAACGGATGAGAGAGCAATTTGGATCCATTAACGAAAAACATTATATAGCGGCAATGAAAAATATTAAACTTGATAGTTTATTGCTTCGTCCAGCGACAGACGTCGTTTATGTATTTTCACTTATTGTCGTTTTAAGTTATTTTGGCATCTCTTCTTTTGAAAGTCCGGTTGAAATCGGTGTGTTATACGCCTTCGTCAATTATTTAGAGCGTTTTTTTGAACCGATTAACCAAATGATGATGCGGTTATCGATGTTTCAGCAAGCGCTCGTTGCTTCGTCACGTGTTTTTCAATTGTTAGATGAACAAGAAGAAGAGCCGAAACAATATGAGCAACCACTTGTGATTGAAAAAGGAACGGTGGAATTTCGCAATGTATCGTTTAGTTATGATGGAAAACGCGACGTATTAAAAAACATTTCGTTTATCGCTCGACCTGGAGAAACGGTTGCGCTCGTCGGTCATACAGGAAGCGGAAAAAGTTCGATCATTCAACTGCTCATGCGCTTTTACGAGTTTGAGCGCGGGGACATTTTGATTGATGGACATTCCATTCAAGCATATCCGAAAAGAGAATTGCGAAAAAATATCGGCCTTGTTCTTCAAGATCCGTTTTTGTTTTATGGGACGGTGCGAGATAACATTCGACTTCATCATAAAAGTTTGACAGATGAAGATATCGAACAAGCTGCCACATTTGTTCAAGCCCATTCGTTTATTGAAAAATTGCCAAAAGGGTACGATCATCCCGTGACAGAGAGGGGGACGACGTTTTCGAGCGGCCAACGTCAACTAATTGCATTTGCCCGTACGATTGCGATCAATCCGAAAATATTAGTGCTTGATGAAGCAACGGCAAATATCGATACAGAAACAGAGGAAGCCATTCAACAAGCGCTCGAAAAGATGCGAAAAGGGCGAACGACGATTGCGATTGCCCATCGTTTATCAACGATTCAAGATGCCGATCAAATTCTCGTTTTGCATCAAGGTGAAATTGTTGAGCGTGGTACGCATCAACAGCTGCTTGCAAAACGAGGGTTATATTATCGGATGTACGTCTTGCAAAATGGGTTAACCGAAGATGTATGTATATAAAAGTTTTTCAAGCTTGTTTCTGTTTTGTAAAGCACATTTGTCGAAACCGCCATATTAAGTGGCGGTTTCGCAATATACGATTTCCCCAAGTTTTGGTACACATAGCTGCTCGCTTGGAAAGTTGCGCCGCTTCCATTCGGCATATAGGCGATCTAGCGCTTCTTTTGGTGTATCGTCAGCGAGTGGAAATGTACCGTAATGCATCGGAATAAATGTTTTTGCACGGCAATCGACAAATGCTTGTACAGCTTCTTCTGGTGTCACATGTTGAGGCCCCATAAACCATTCTGGTTCATATGCTCCAATAGGCAACAACGCATAATCGATATGGAAACGCTCCCCGATTGCGCGAAACCCGCGAAAGTATCCACTATCTCCAGCGAAATAAAACGTTGGTTTTTCTTTTGCTTCAATGACCCATCCGCCCCAATGGGATGTATTCGTGTCAAATAGTGTCCGCTTTGACCAGTGTTGTGCAGGAACGAACGTAAACGAAACATCTTTTTCGACAACTGTGTCCCACCAACAGCATTCCACAACACGCTCAAACCCTCTTTTCAGAAAGGATGAACGTAACCCGCTTGGAACGAGAATGAGAGGATTTCCCTTTAGCTGTTTTATGCTTGAGAAATGTAAATGGTCATAGTGGCTATGAGAAATTAATATGACATCAACAGGAGGTACATCATAAATCGGAATGGCCGGATCAATTAGTCTGCGAATCGTTCCTAATCGTTTTGCCCAAACTGGATCTGTAACGATGGTTAAGCCATTTATTTGAATAATAAATGTCGCATGCCCTACCCATGTGAGCAACGTTTGCTTTTTATTTGTATGTAGCAAAGAAGAGTCAATATATTCACGGGGCAAAGTATATGACCAATCTTTCTTTTTTTGTCTTCTTTCCGCATACCAACGCCGTAAATCAGCAAATGTTTTTGTTGTGTATACCCCATCTAAATTTTCATATCGTTTTCCCATTTTCTTCTCCTCCAATATGGGTGTTTCATTCGATTATATGAATCTGTTATATATAAAAATTCCTTGTTATATAACATGATTTCACTCATTTTTTTGCTTGTATAAATAAAAAATGTGTTTATGTTTGATTTTTGTCACATCCCTTTTTTGAATTTTTTTATAAAATAAAGAACGATTGACGAATGAGGGGGGATTCGATGTCTATTTTACCAAAAACAAATGAACTAGGGTTTTTTGAAATACGTCTAGAGTCTATCGGGGGATTAGGTGCGAATTTAGCGGGGAAAATGCTGGCGGAAGTAGGAGCTCTCGGGCATGGATTAAATGCTGCAAACTTTTCAACATACGGTTCTGAGAAGAAAGGATCGCCTGTAAAAAGTTATATTCGCTTTTGTGATGAGCATGTACATATTCGCGATCATAGTCCGATTGAACAACCGCATGTTATCGGGGTTTTCCATGAAGCGCTTTATAAGATGGTTGATGTCGTTAGCGGATTGCGGCCAGACGGTGTGGTGCTCGTCAATTCTGTGCGAAGTGCTGAGCATATTCGTCGCGATCTACGCTTGTCATACGGAACACTCGCGATTGTCGATGCGCTTGGAATTGCGGTAGAGGAAAAAACAAAAGTGAATACAGCTATGCTCGGGGCATTATTTCGCATTTGTCACTTTCTTGATCCTGAGAAAATGAAACAAGTTATTCGTAAAACGTTTGAAAAAAAATATCCTCATCTCGTTGAGGCAAATATCCGTACATTTGAACGTGGATATGAAGAAGTTCGTTTTTATGAGAGTGAAGACGCTTCATTAGAAACAGGAAAGCCGTTTTCTCGTCCGTATCCTTTGTTCGGTTATGAGACACAAACGATCGGTGGAGTCATTATAACAAACGGCAATAGCGTATGGAAAGACTTAAGCGGCTCTCGGCAAGGGTTTTTGCCGAAATGGGAGGAAAAAGATTGCATTCATTGTGCCGCCTGCGACACCGTTTGTCCAGATTTTTGTTTCGTGTGGGAAGAAGGAGAAGATCGTAAAGGAAGAAAACAAATGTTTTTAAAAGGAATTGACTATCAATATTGTAAAGGTTGTTTGAAATGTGTAGAAGCATGTCCAACGAGTGCGTTAACGCCATATCGTGAACAAATTGGCTTTGCCGAGGCTCATACGGTAAAGCGAATGAGAGTGTGAAAGGAGGAAAACACATATGGAACAAGTAGTCGCATTTGAGTCTGGGAATGAGATGGCGGCTCTCGCAGCAGCACAAATTAATTATCATCTTATGGGATACTTTCCGATCACCCCATCAACAGAAATTGCTCAACTATTAGATCAAATGAAAGCACGCGGTGAACATCAAATTGTACTTATTCCTGCAGATGGGGAGCACGGATCAGCAGGAATTTGTTATGGTGCAGCCGTTATGGGCGCTCGTGTATTTAATGCAACGAGTGCAAATGGACTCATGTATATGCTTGAACAGTTGCCTGTTCAATCGGGGACACGTTTTCCGATGGTCATGAATTTAGTCACGCGTTCGATTAGTGGGCCATTAGATATTCGCGGGGACCATTCGGACTTATATTTTGCTTTAAATACAGGATGGGTGATTTTAACGGCGCGTACACCACAAGCGGTATACGATATGAATATTATGGCTTTAAAAATAGCTGAACATGAAGATGTACGGTTGCCAGTTATTGTGGCATACGACGGATTTTTCACATCGCACCAAAAACGAAAAGTTCAATATTTTAAAGATCGTCAAGTTGTTCAAACGTTTATCGGGGAGCGACCAACTCATTTTCCGAACGCATCCGATCCAACAAAACCAGTGACAATTGGTGCACATATGAATGGCGATGATTTAATTAATAACCATTATCAACAGTCAGAAGCGTTATATCGGGCAGCTAATGTATTTCAACAGGTAGCGCGAGAATATGCGCAATTGTCAGGACGAGAATATCCTTTTGTTGATTTGTATAAAATGGAAGATGCAGAAGTGGCGTTATTTTTAATTAATTCAGCAGCAGAAACAGCAAAAGATGTTGTCGATCAGTTGCGAGCAAAAGGGATAAAAGCAGGTGTCATGAGCCCGAATATGATTCGTCCGTTTCCTAGTGAATCCATCCGACAAGCATGTAAACATGTAAAAGTGCTTCTTGTCGGTGAACGTGCCGACTCATACGGGGCGCACGGAGGAAATATGACACATGAAATTAAATCCGCATTAAAGGAAGATCCACACAATCAAACGATTGTTTTAACGCGCATTTTTGGGCTTGGTGGAAAAGATTTTTACCCTGATGATGCGAAAGCATTTTTTGATATCGCTTTACAAACTTTAGAAAAAGGTTTCGCTGAAAAGCCATTTGACTATTTTGGACATGTACCAGGGGATCCAAAACATAAATGGGAACAAGCCATCGAGCCAATGTATGGCGATGCATTTAAAAGCGGACTTATTCAAGTGACTGAAGATGAAGAGACGAAAAGATTAAAAGTAAAAATTCCTCCGCTTCGAGCGTTAACGTCAAAACCGAAACGGTTAGCTCCAGGTCACGGTGCATGTCCAGGATGTGGGATTTTCCCAGGTCTCGAGTTGTTTTTTAAAGGAATTGAAGGGGATGTTGTCGTTTTATTTCAAACCGGTTGTGCTTACGTGGTCACAACAGCTTATCCGTACAGTTCGCATAAGCAAACGATGATTCATAATTTATTCCAAAATGGTCCAGCCACATTATCTGGGGCGGTAGAAGCGTTTTTTGAGATGAAACGCCGTGGAGATATTCAAATTTCTGATGATATCACGTTTGTTATGGTGACAGGTGACGGTGGCATGGATATTGGCATGGGATCAGCAATTGGCACAGCACTTCGTAACCATAAACTCATTATGCTAGAATACGATAACGAAGGATATATGAATACAGGATCGCAAATGTCGTATTCTACACCGCTTGGACATATGACAAGTACAACAGGCGTTGGAAAAACACAGAAAGGAAAAGCGTTTCACCATAAAGATACGCCGCAAATTATGGCGGCTACAAATATTCCATACGTGTTTACGGCAACAGAAGCGTTTCCGCAAGATTTAATTAAAAAAGCGGCAAAAGCCCAGTGGTATTCTCAACATGAAGGAACAGCATACGGTAAGCTATTGATTACATGTCCATTAAACTGGAAATCTGACGAACGATATGGGGAAAAAATCATGAAAGCAGCGGTAGATTCATGCTTTTTCCCGCTATATGAAGTAGAACGCGGAAAAACAACGATTACGTACGATCCAGAAGAAAAAAATAAGCGTATTCCGTTGCAAGAATGGTTAAAATATATGGGCAAGGCGAAACATCTATTAAAAGAAGAAAATCGGGAATTGCTCATTGCTTTCGAACAAGAAGTAGAACGAAGATGGAAACGTTTAAAAGCAATGCACGAACATCCGGATTTATAGAAAATTCAATTTGTTGGAACATAGCATGAGAGATGAAAAAGTGTAAGGAACTGGGCATGCCATATGCTCAGTTCTATTTTTTATTGTTCACATATTAACTATAATGGATAGTATGAAGCGAAAGAAGATGACATGGCCGCGTCATGATGAACCGGATATGAATACATTATAGTAAAAAAATGATTGGGGAGAAGAAAGGTGGAAGATGTTGTACTTCAACATGCGGAACAGTTGAAGCATTGGGAAGAAAAACAAGAAGAGATTTTGCAAGAATTAATCGAAAACCAACAAAAAATTCATCAGCAAAACGATTTATATTATAACGAAAAAGAAGAGGCGCGCATTATTGAACGATATTATGAACATATGAATGATCAAACGGACGGAACGTTTTTATTTCAAGCATATCACGATTTAATAAAGCGGACACATATACGCCGCATCCCTTATTTTCTAAGCAAAGATTACTATTTATACACATGGGTGGATTTGCAGCCCGATGGAACAGTAAAAAGCATTTATTCAGGAAAAAAGAAAGATCCGCGCACAGTTATTTTACAAGACTATGAGACGATTCAAAAGCGATATGAACAATTCATTCAACTTGTGAAAAAAGCGAAAAAAGGTGAACTTGATCTTGAACAAAAGATAAAAATGGTCGATCGACAATTCAAATTTAATGCAGAGCATGTCGTTCCACAATCTTGGTTTGGGGCGAAAGAGCCGATGAAAGGAGATTTGCATCACTTATTCGTTTGTGAACCACGTTGTAATTCGATCCGTTCAAATTTTCCTTATGCGGATTTCCCGTTTTATGAACCAGAGTCTCCTGATGAAATGATTCAAAATGACTGTGGAGTAGCATACGGAGAATATTTTGAACCTGAACACGGAAAAGGAGCGGTGGCGCGAGCGATGCTGTATTTCCTCGTTCGTTATCCGCGAGCAATCAAACAACCGTTTATTGATCAAATCAATATTTCACTGCTTATTCAATGGCATAAACAGTTTCCTGTTACAATGTATGAAAAACATCGTAACGCGGCTATTTTTCGTATTCAAGGAAACCGCAATCCGTTCATAGATAAATCGCATCTTGTTGAACAGATTTATTTTTTGATTGGACGTAAAAGTGGTTAGGCGTTCGCACACATCCCCCTCTTTTTCATATGCTGTATTACAGTTTATGAAAAGGGGAAGAGAACGATGGGTGTGGAGTTAACAGCGTTACATTGGATTTACGTCTCGTTTATTTGTATCATTATCGCGTTAATGATTTGGCGTAAAGATACATCGTTAGCTTGTATGATTGGCATCTTTTTGTTAGCGATGACAGCGACAGGCTCTTTGCCGCTTTCTATCAGCACGATTTTTAAAAGTTTCATTTACGCAATCACCGAACTTCTTCCGACCATTCTTGTCATATCTATTATCGTATCAATGAGTAAGCTTCTGACGATCACAGGAATGAATGAAGTGATGATTGCGCCGTTTGCGAAATTGATTCGCACCCCAACGTTAGCTTATTGGACGATCGGGATATTAATGATGGTTATCTCGTGGTTTTTCTGGCCATCACCTGCTGTAGCGTTGCTTGGAGCGGTGTTGTTACCGGTCGCTGTTCGTGTAGGATTACCTGCGTTAGGGGTAGCGATGGCGATGAATTTATTCGGACATGGCATTGCGCTATCAGGTGATTTTATTATTCAAGGGGCACCGAAATTAACAGCAGATGCGGCAGGTATTCCTGTTTCCGAAGTCATTTCCGCAAGCATTCCGCTCGTCTTTGTGATGGGAATAGTCACAGTGACAACCGCGTTTTTCTTGTTGCGTCGCGATATGAAAAGAGGGAACATTCAACAAGGCGAAGCGGTTGCTATCGCTGAAAATGAAGTACAGTCTCATTTATTAACAAAACGAATGAAAGTTACGTTTGCATTTCTTATTCCGATTTTATTTGGCCTAGACGTTGTAGCGATGTATTATTTTCAATTACAAGGCGGAGATGCAACTGCGTTAATTGGTGGAACAGCCATTTTCATTTTATCTCTCTTATCAGTCGTCGCATATAAAAAGAAAAGTTTAGAACAAATTACAGACTTGTTCATTCAAGGATTTCAATTTGGGTTTAAAGTGTTCGGTCCGGTCATCCCAATCGCAGCATTCTTTTATTTAGGAGATTCAGGATTTCAAACGATTATCGGTGATTTTTTACCAAAACAGTCGCATGGCATTGTGAATGACTTAGGTGTTGCTTTATCAAATATCGTTCCATTAAGTAAAGAAGTTGGAGCTGTGACATTAGCTGGGGTAGGAGCCATTACCGGCTTGGATGGCTCGGGATTTTCAGGTATTTCCCTTGTCGGCTCCATTGCAAAATTGTTTGCAGCAGCAATTGGAACGGGGATTGCGACATTGACAGCACTTGGTCAAATCGCAGCAATTTGGGTTGGGGGAGGAACATTAGTGCCTTGGGCGCTCATTCCAGCAGCTGCCATTTGTGGTGTCAGCCCATTTGAATTAGCAAGACGAAATGTTGTGCCAGTTATTATCGGGTTAACTGTAACGACAATGGTTGCGATGTTTCTTATTTAGTTATAAAGAGTGTCTCCAACGAGGCACTCTTTTTTATGTTATAAAAAGTAACGTATAAATAAAAAATTTTCAAAAAAATGTTGCATTTCTATCCCCTTGTGTAATATATTATAACCATAAATGTTATAAAAAATGACATAAAGGAGAGATGAGAATGAATGAAGTACAGTTGAGTTTGGCGCTTGATTCACTTTGGGTCATGTTAGGTGCCATTTTAGTCATTGGAATGCAAGTCGGATTTGCTTTGTTAGAAGCGGGTTCGACACGAATGAAAAATGCTGGCCATGTCGCCGGAAAACAAATATTAAGTTTTGCGATTGCCTCACTTGCATTTTGGGCGGCAGGTTTCGCCATTACATTTGGAAAAGGAAATGGGTTCATTGGCACAGAAGGATGGTTTTTAAAAGAAGGAACAGAAACGTTCTCCTCACTTTCATGGGCGAATGTACCGCTTGAATTAAAATTTTTATTCCAACTTGCTTTTGTTGGTGTATCTTTAGCGATTGCGTGGGGAGGATTCGCTGAACGAGCAAAATTATCTGTTTACTTTATTTTCGGGACGATTTTTACCGTCGCTATTTACCCTGTGATCGGTCATTGGGTATGGGGAGGTGGCTGGCTCGGAGAAATGGGAATGCAAGACTTTGCGGGTTCAACAGTTGTTCATTTACAAGGAGCCATTGCCGCATTAGTCGCAACGCTGTTACTAGGACCACGAATTGGAAAATTCAACAAAGATGGGACGCCGAACTACATTCCAGGGCATAACCAAGTATATACCGTTATCGGTGGCTTCGTCTTATGGGTTGGTTGGTTTGGATTTAATGCAGGGAGTACAATGGGGACAGCAGATGGATTTTTTGGTTATGTAGCTTTAACAACAAATATTGCAGCAGCAGCCGGAGCGATCGCTTCTATTTTGACAGCAAAATGGCTTGTTGGGAAAGCGGATATTCCTGCGATGGTCAACGGTGTATTAGCCGCACTCGTTGCGATTACAGCAGCATGTGCATTCGTTGAGCCGTGGGCGGCGGCGGTCATTGGGGCTGTTGCCGGATCATTTACATTTTGGACGTCTGTATATTTTGAACGAAAAGGTATTGACGATCCGATTTACGCATTTTCTGTTCATGGCATAGCCGGCATTGTTGGGACGATTTCAACTGGCTTTTTCGCTTCGCCGCGCCTTGTGGAAAAAACAGGGATTGGAAAACCGGGGTTATTTTATGGCGGAGGAGTGGATCAGCTTCTTGTTCAAACGATTGGTGTTTTAGGTGCAGCGGTGTATGTGGCTATTGTTTCATTTATGATCTTATATGTTTTGAAAAAGACGATTGGCTTACGTGTGACACCTGATCAAGAAATTTCTGGCCTTGATATTAGTGAGCATGGTTCATATGGGTATCCAGAGCATTTAGACCCAAATTATCAACAGCCACCAACCGCTGTTTCATCTCGTTCGTTATGAAAATGGTGATCGTATGAATGCTTTGGACACCATTGTCGCTCGGACGGAACAATGTAGCGATACGACACAACTAAAGCAACTTCATGATGAAGTTGCTTTTCTCCTCTCTTCTCTTTCATTTTCTTTTTATAGCATATTTGATGTATACGATGCGCTTTGTATGTGCCACGATGCGCTCATGAAACAAGCGTTGCTGTTAGCTGAACGAGAAGTTGATCGGCGAGGAATCGGCAAAAAACCTTCTTCTTTTTGTTGGTTTGTGATGGGGAGCAGTGGGAGAAAGGAACCGACCGTTTGGACTGATCAAGATAACGGAGTGATTTTTTCATGTTTGCATAGCGAAAAAGACGATTGTTATATATATATGCGTGAGTATGCACGTATCGGCGTTCTTTTTTTGAACGAAATTGGTTATCCGTATTGTCCTGGTTATGTGATGGCAACAAACGAAAGATGGTTGAAAGAAGTTGGAGAATGGCATGAACAAATTGAAAAATATGTAACAAACGAACATATAGATGATATTCGCTATTTATCTATGTTAGCTGATATGCGTCCAATTTATGGAGAATATGCACTTGCTAATCAGCTGAAAACGACATTATATAAAAAGATTGCGGCGACTGTTTCTTTGCGCAGCCGCATGATTGATAGCGTTCGTATTCCTTTTGTGCCGATTGGACCTTTTGGACGGGTGTACGTCGAACGTTGGGGGGAGAACAGCGGCATGCTTGATATAAAACAAGGAGGATATGTTCAGCTCAATCATGTGTTGAAATGGGTTGCTGTTCAAAAACAATTTGTTCATGCTTATTCAACATTTGAGCGGTTAATGTGCTGGCATGATGAACATGGCTGCTCGCAACAACAATTTGAACGTATTGAAAAAGCGCTTCAGACGTTTTTGTATTTTCGCTTACGATGTTCGTTAGAAGGAAGTCATTTAGCCATACGACATTTATCGAAGGAAGAGAAAAGACGATTAAAAAACGCGATGACAGTAGCGAAAAAAATGCAACGTGATGCAAGAAAGTGGGTGTAATTGATGGAGCGACCGTTTCAATGGATTAACCGCGTATTATCGCTTGGGCTTCGTTATGATCAAGCCACAGCGGTCGGTCCAGCTTTTCAACAAGAGGCCTGGATTCGAAAAATGATGAAAGAAGCAAAGAAACATACGTATTCGCTCGACACACCACTTTCTGACGTGACGTTTATTTTATTAGATACAGAGACGACAGGTTTTTCGCCTCAAAGAGGAGATGAAATTTTTTCACTTGCGGCTTTAAAAACAAAAAAAGGTGAAGCGTTTGACTTGTATTGTTCTCACTTTCGTCCAAAGCGTCCGATTCCAGAGCACATTGTCGCACTGACGGGCATAACAAATGACGATGTGGCATGTGCGCCTTCGCTTGAAGAGGAGATTCATCATATTCTTTCTTTTTTGAAGGGCAGTATTTTAATCGGTTATCATATTCAGCACGACGTTGCATTTTTAAATGAATTTTTATCGCGTAACTATCGTATAGTTTTGCAACAAACCGCGATCGAAATGAGGAGAATAATGGAATGTATATATCATCATTCATTTCCAACACTTGATGATGCATTATCGTTTTACCATTTATCCCCTGTTGATCGTCATACAGCGAAAGGAGATGTCATGAGTTTATTTGAAATTTGGAAGAAGGTTTTTGAAGACTTGCAACGATTGCAAATTGCTACGTTACATGATTTATATGCGTTACTTAGTCAACGTTCATAAATGAATGTTGACTTTTTTTTCGGAAAATTATACAATCTCATTAACTTATATGAACATATATTCATATATTGAAAGAAAGGGGATCTATATGGAAGAATTATATGAGCCGTTAGATGAGGAAACGCTTTTCATCGTATCACAAACGTTTAAAGCGTTAAGTGATCCGACACGTATTCGCATTTTACATTTACTTTCATCGGGTGAATGTTCAGTAACAGAGATCGCAAATCGACTGTCGCTTCTACAATCGACCGTATCTCATCAGCTCCGTTTTTTAAAAAATTTACGCCTTGTGAAATATCGCAGGGAAGGAACGACGTTATATTATTCGTATGACGATGAACATGTGTTGCACATTCTTGAACAAACGATACGCCATGCGCGTGACCATTAGGGGTGAGTAAAGTGAAGGAGTATCAAGTGAAAGGGTTGACATGCGCAAATTGTGCACGAGCATTAGAAGAACAAATTCAGTCACTTCCATATGGAGAAGGAGCGACGTTAAGCTACAGTAGCGGAAAATTGCGTGTGAATGAACGCGTAGATTTAGAAAAAGTACGTGCGATTTTGGCGACAGATGGGGCATATATGGCAGACGATGAGCAGTCACAAAGAAAACGAAATCCTCTTCTTTATCTCGTTGGCACATCTATTTTCCTTTTTGTCATGGCACTTTTATTCGAACGATTTATCGGTAACGAAGTCGTCATCATTTATATCATTGCGACAGCATTGAGCGGATATAAAACGTTTATCAAAGGGCTGAAAAATGTCGTTCGTTTTCGTTTCAATATGGATACGTTAATGACGATTGCACTGATCGGAGCGTTTGGGATCGGAGAGTGGAAAGAAGCGACTGTTGTTGCCATTTTATTTGGTATAAACGAATATTTAGAAGGAATAGGCATGGAACGGGCGCGGCGATCGCTTGATATGTTGCTAAAACAAGTACCAAAAGAAGCGCTTGTCATATATAACGGGCAAACGCGTGCCGTTTCGGTTGATTCGTTACAAGTTGGAGATGTGGTGCTCGTTCGTCCCGGTGAAAAAATTCCATCAGACGGCGTTGTCATACAAGGAAAAAGTTCAGTCAATGAAGCGGCGATTACAGGTGAATCGATGCCAATTGAAAAAGAAACAGGAATGAGCGTGTATGGAGGAAGTGTGAACAACGAAGGAGTGTTACACGTCCAAATTACAAAACAATATAAAGACAGTTCTTTATCTAAAATATTACATCTTGTGCAAGAAGCACAAGAAACAAAAACACCACTTGAATTGTTTATTCATCGCTTTGCGAAATACTATACTCCATTCATTATGGTGATTTCGTTATTCGTGATGACCATTCCACCTTTAGCGTTTGGAGTACCTTGGCACGATGCATTATATCAAGGTTTAGCAGTTTTAATTGTTGGTTGTCCTTGTGCGCTTATTTTATCATCTCCTATAGCTTTGTTAGCTGGTATGACGCGTAATGCGAAAAAAGGAGTGTTAGTGAAAGGAGGCGTTCATTTAGAGACGCTTGGTCGTGTCCGTACGATTGCTTTTGATAAAACAGGGACAATCACAAAAGGGAAGCCTCATGTCACGGATGTCATTGCATATATTGACGAAAATGAACTGCTTCGTATTGCCGCATCGTTAGAAAGCGTATCTTCCCATCCACTTGCGCGAGCGATTGTTCAAAAAGCAAAACAGCATGATATTTCATATGAACAACCCGAACAAATTGAGACGAGAACAGGAAGCGGAATAGAAGGGAAAATAGATGGGAAGCGCTATCGTATTGGAAATGAACGAATGTTTGATCAACAAGATCTGTCCGAGAAAATTCAAAAAGATGCGGAGAAGTTAAAAAGTGAAGGCCGGACGATCGTTTTTGTAGCGGATGAACAACATGTACTCGGCTTATTTGGCATTGCTGATGAAGTGCGCGAAGAGAGTCAAGCGGTGATAAAGCAACTGCATCGTATCGGTATTCGTCGTACAGTGATGTTAACAGGAGATCACGAAAAAACAGCGGAACAAGTAGCAAAGCAAGTAGGAGTGACAGATGTATTCGCTCAGCTTGTTCCTGAACAGAAAGTAGAAAAAATAAAACAGTTAATGAAGGACGATATCGTAGCAATGGTAGGGGATGGAATGAATGATGCACCCGCGCTTGCTCATGCGCATGTTGGAATTGCTATGGGGAAAGGGACAGATAGCGCAATCGAAACAGCGGATGTTGTTTTGATGCAAGATCATCTAGGGAAATTGCCAGAAGCGATCGCTATCGCTCGACGAGTGAATCGCACGATTCGTTTCAATATTGCGGTAGCGCTCGCATTAAAAGCGATGGCGCTACTATTAACCATTCCAGGTTGGTTAACGTTATGGATCGCTATTTTATCCGATATGGGTGCAACGATTTTTGTTAGCGTACTAAGCTTATTAATTTTATGGGAGAAGCGCACAAGGTAACATTGTGCGCTTTTCTAAAAAAAGGATATTATTCAGAAATATTAGAAACGTTGTTGATTTTTTCACCGTTTTTAGTGAAAATGAAGATAGAATTTTAACAACAAAGAGGATGAATAAAATGATGCAAGCAATCGCTGTCATTGCCCCAAATGGAAAAATTTTAGGAGCAGATGAACATTTTTTTCAACATTTTTATCATCGTGAGGTTGATCGCGAGCTGTTAGAAAAGTTTATTCAAGAAGCTGAAAATGGGCGCACCGTTTCGTATGCCATTGTAAAACAAAAAAATGGACAAAACGATGTATATGTACAAGCAACCGCGTTATATAACAAGGAAGGGAATTTACAAGCGGTTGTTGCGACATATCAATACGAACCGTTTATCGATATGCGTCTTACTTCTTCGATCGCTTCACTTGCATCTGAATTTACGTTTATTTTATCAGCAGAAGGCGAGATTACATACGTTTCGCCAACCGCTCAATATGTGTTGAAATGCACAGAAGAAGTTTGTAGCCACGAATTATTTTCTTTTGTTCACCATGAAGACATACCGCTTTTGATGGAAAAGCTACATACCATTTATGCGACAAAAGAAAAAGAAACGACGGTTGATTGTCGGTGGCGGACAAATGAAGGGCGTTTTATATGGATTCATATGCATGCCCATCCGTTGTTAAACGAACAAAATGAAATTGAACATGTTATCGTTGTTGCAAAAGATATTACAAAGTGGAAATGTTGCGAGGAAGCACTCGCAAAATTAAAACATTTCGATTCGTTAACCGACATTCCAAACCGTTTTTATTTTGAATCGTATGTACAACATATGATTCAACAAAAGCGACCGTTTGCATTATGTTATATTGATTTTGATAAAATTAAATGGATCAATGATCGCTTTTCATATCAGGCAGGAGATTTCTTTTTGCAAGAAGCTGTTCGTCGCATTCAGCAACATTTGCAAAAAGAAGACTTTTTTTCTCGCATCGGTGGCGATGAGTTTGTGATCGTGCTACACGATGTGAATAAAGAAACGATTGTTACGCGGATGGAACATTTGCTTCAATCGTTTGTAGAGC
Source organism: Anoxybacillus gonensis (assembly GCF_001187595.1). Taxonomy (GTDB): domain Bacteria; phylum Bacillota; class Bacilli; order Bacillales; family Anoxybacillaceae; genus Anoxybacillus; species Anoxybacillus gonensis. The sequence goes on along the minus strand of NZ_CP012152.1, from coordinate 1,478,441 downwards.
CATTCCGATATAAAGAGCATGTCATTCAATCTAGTCTTTCTGTTGGAGTAACATTTTTTCCGCAAGACGGTATGGATTTAGATACGTTGTTAAAACAAGCAGATCAAGCGCTCTGTTATGCAAAAGAGAGAGGGAAAGGTTATCATTTTTACCACCCTCAACAAAACCGAAAGACGATGATTGAACAAGAGTTGCCGCTTGCGTTATTAAACAATCAGTTTTATTTATGCTATCAACCGAAAGTGTCGTTAGATAATGAAGCGATTATGGGAGTTGAGGCGCTCATGCGTTGGACGCATCCAACGCTTGGAGCGATTTCACCACTAGAGTTTATTCCGATTGCAGAGAAAAATGGATTTATTTTTGAAATTACAACATGGGTGTTAAAAGAAGCGTGTCAACAAGTAAAACAATGGCAAACCCATTTTCCGACGCTCAAGCTTGCGGTGAACTTATCACCATTTTTACTAAATCGAAAAGAATTTGTGACGCATGTAAAAAATATTTTGCAACATACACAATTTCCACCAAACTATTTAATTTTAGAAATTACAGAAAGTGGATTAATGGAAAATATCGAGACTGGAAAACATATTTTAACACAATTAAAACAGATCGGAATTCAAGTGGCGATTGACGATTTCGGTACCGGTTTTTCATCGCTTGCTTACATTCGTAACTTACCCGTTTCATTGTTGAAAATTGATCGCTCATTCATTCGTGATATTACCGATAATTCGAAAGATGCTACGATTGTTGATACGATTATTCATTTAGCGAAAAGTTTAGATTTACAAGTACTTGCCGAAGGAGTAGAACGTGACGATCAAGTATCTTTGTTGCAAAAGATGGATTGTGATTTTGCGCAAGGGTTTTACTTTAGTCAATCGTTAGAAGCAGAAAAGTTACTACAATGGCTCGAACAACATAATCAATCGAAAGAGGCGCTTCATTAGTGCCTCTTTTCACGTTTTGTTCACATATATTTTCTTTTTTCTTCACAAATTTACATTAGTGTAGATGTATAAATGATACGAACAAGGAATGAATGTATATGCGTAGTTTATTTTTTTGGCTTATACCAATCGTCACGCTGTTGTTTACAAAAACTGTATATGGACAAACGATGGAAGGACATAAACAGTTGCAACAGGCCATTGATGAAGCGCATGCCGGCGATGTATTAGTCGTCAAACGAGGAGTATATGAAGGTCCGATTATTATTCATAAGCCGATTCATTTGATTGCTGAGCCCGGAGCGGTAGTTGATGGGAATGGAAGTGAATATGTCATAACGATTCGTGCGCCTCATGTTTATATAGAAGGGCTCACGATTCATAGAAGTGCGTACGGAAAAGGAGCAGGTGTACAAATTAAAGAAAGCGCACATGTCACGTTAAAAAACGTACATATCGAAGATGTCCATTACGGTGTTTACGTCGAAAAAGGAACAAATATTCATCTCATCAATAATGTTATTCGTGGCAGGGATGTTCACTTTGCTCAACGGGGCAACGGCATTCACTTATTGAAAACAAAACATGTCGTTGTAAGTCAAAATGATATTTCGCGTGTACAAGATGGTGTGTATTTGGATGGAGCTGAACATACGACGATCGAGAAAAATAAAGTAACAAATGCACGCTATGCCATTCATTTTATGTATGCTGAGGATGGAATAACAAAAGAGAACGTGCTGATGGAAAACATTAATGGAATTATGATGATGATGTCAAAACGATTTACGATCGAACAAAATACGATTGCCAAACAATTAGATTACCGTGGATACGGAGCGCTTATTTATGATAGTGAACATGTTTTGATGCATCAAAATAGGTTACTTTATAATAGCACAGCGTTATCATTACAACATGCACGTCATTGTGCCATAAAAGCAAATGAATTCATTGGAAATTATCGTGCTCTGCATAGTTTATATGAAAATCATGACACGATTGTTGTTGAAAATAAATTTTTAGGAAATATGGAAGACGCGCTCATTCAAGGGACTGCTATTTCATTTGATGATGGGAAAAAAGGGAACTATTGGGATAGTTATCGGTTTTACGACTTGAACGATGATGGAATTGGGGATGCCCCACATCGTATTCGTTCCATGTATAGTCGACTGTTACGACAATGGCCGAGTGTGCAATTTTATTTTCAAAGTCCTGCACTAGCACTTCTAAATACGACGGAGTCATTTTTTACACAAGCACAGGCACAAGGAGAAGATCGTTTTCCGCTTACGGAAATCAGTCACAAGAAAAGTACAACAAACGAACGATCATGGCGACTATTGTTGTTTGGAAGCATCTTATTAGTAAGCAGTTTGTTGATGTTTGCATATGGAAGGGGAATGAAACATGAAAAAAATTGCTAGTCTTTTATTTGCATGTTTTCTTGCCGCATGTAGTGGAGAGAAAACGTATGAACCCGAAGACATTAATCCAGATATTGATGTATGTGTAGTTTGCAATATGAGTATCGCAGCAGAGCAATATGCGACAGAAGCGATTTTAAAAGATGGAACGGTGCAAAAATTTGATGATATCGGCTGCATGATGGAATGGATGAATAAGCAAAACAACGACGACATAGCTAAGCTATATGTTCGTGATGTAACAAACGGTGAATGGATTGAGCTCGAGAAAGCGGTCTATGCTTATCATCCAAATTATTGGACGCCGATGAACTATGGCGTCGTTTCATTTGCGAATGAGCAACATGCGAAAGCGTATATGGAACAAGAAGGGGAAGGGCAGTTATGGACGTATGAGCAACTAAAACAACATCGGTGGGGATTTGAACAATGAATACAGCGATGAAGTACCAATGGATGATGATGATTCGTAGCAAATGGCTAATGAGCTTCGCCATTATATTTGCTGTTTTATCATCAACTGTGATCGCGAGTAGCGGGCACGAGACAGCAGGAGTATTTACACGTTCGACGGCAGCTTTATTAAACTTGTCTCTTTTACTTGTTCCACTTGTCTCCTTATTAGCAGGTAGTTTGTTTATTGCAGGGGAGAAAGAAGACGGTCGGTTATCACTTATATTAACATATCCGATCTCCCCTCGTTCGTTAACGTTCGGATTATATGTCGGTAGTTGTATATCACTATGGACAGTGATTGCTTTCGGATATGGAAGTGCAAGTGTTGTCCTTTTTACAACAGGAGGAACGTGGTCGACATTTTTTTTCCTTTCGTTTGCATTGACGATCGTATTAACGAGCATTTTTTTAGCCATCGCTTTATTCATTGGACTTGTTGCTTCTAATCGTTTACAAGCACTCGGTGTCAGCTTGTTTATTTGGGCATTTTTCGTTTTATTTTATGAATTTCTCACATTAGCATTATTATCGCTTGTGCCAAAACAGTTTACCATCTTCCTATTCGGGTTATCCGTTATGTTTAATCCCGTTGAGCTTGTGCGTGTTTGGACGATAACGGCGATGAAAAGTAGCGCTCTATTTGGCCCACAGCTATATGAATGGTCGAAATGGGCAGAAAGTGCAAGTGGACAACTAGTCTTTTTGGCGATCGCGTGCGTATGGATCATTGTGCCATTATTTTTAGCGAACGTATGGATGAAACGAGGGAAACGACATGCTTGAGGTGAGACAATTAACGAAAATATATAATGAGCAAAACAAAGTAGAAAACATTTCATTTTCTCTTCAATCGGGACAATGTTTGGCGTTATGCGGTGGTAACGGTGCAGGGAAAAGTACAATTATTAAAATGTTAATTGGACAGCTCACTCCAACAAAAGGAGACATATGTATAAACGGAAAACAAGTTCAAAAAGACGATAAACATTGGTTTTCTTTTATGCCTGATCATTTGCAATTTCCTCCGCTTTTAACCGGTTACGAAGTATTATCTTTGTTTGGACGATGGCAAGGAGCAACAGCTGAGCGTGTCGAACAATGTTTACAGCTTGTTGGATTGACGAATGATCAACATAAGCAAGTCAAGACATATTCAAAAGGAATGCAACAACGCCTTGCCTTTGCGCAAGCGCTTTTAGCGGACGCCCCATTGCTTATTTTAGACGAGCCAACGAATGGCTTAGATCCGTACTGGGTATGGGAATTTAAACGCCTTATTCGCACGGAAAAAGAAAAGGGGAAAGCTGTTATTTTTTCGACACATATGTTGTCGATCGTGGAAGAAATCGCAGATACTGTTGCGTTTATTCATCAAGGACAAATGCTCGTATATGATTCGGTTTCTACACTTTGTCAAGATGGGCAATCGCTAGAATCTATATTTTTTGCACAACTTTCACAACATATGGCATACTGAAAAAGTAAGCGAACATAGCTTACTTTTTTCGTTTGGAGGGGGAATGTAACATGTTAAAATTATACGTCATTCGCCATGCAGAAACAGAGTGGAATGCTCAACAACGTATGCAAGGATGGAAAGATTCATCTTTAACCGCAACAGGAAGAAAACATGCGTCACTTTTACAGGAACGCTTTCGTACAGTTCCGTTTACGGCTCTGTATTGTAGCCCGAGCGATCGAACAAAAGAAACGGCTCAAATTGTTTTAGGACAACGTGACATACCAACTTATTTTGATGAGCGATTACGTGAAATTCATTTAGGGCATTGGGAAGGAAAAACGATTGCCGAAATTGCTCAAACGGACGAGCGAAATCATCATCATTTTTATTATGAACCACATGCGTACAATCCGACTGTTGGAGAAACATTTCTTGATGTGCAACGGCGAGCTGTAGCTGCCATTCATCATATTGCTCACACTCATTCAGAAGGTCATGTTCTCGTCGTGACACATGGTGTCGTTATTCGTACGCTTCTTGTATATTGGAAAAAGCAAACGCTCGCACAGTTATGGGAAAATAGTCGCGTATATGGTACGAGTGTGACGATTGTTTCGTTCGATGGAGAAAAGTGGATGTTGGAATGTGAGTCAAATATTTCGCACCTTGAAGGTGAGATGATACGAGGATGAAAAAATGGTTTGTTCTTTTTGTATTCATTTTCCTTATTCACGGCTGTGTACAGCAAAATAAAGGAACGACGTTTGTTGCGACAGTACAATACGTTGTTGATGGAGATACAGTCAAAGTAAAAAAAGATGGAGAGATGGTAACCGTTCGTCTGTTAAACATTGACACGCCCGAAACGTATCGCGAAAAACAGGCGTATGGTGAAGAAGCAAAACAAATGGCTAAAGATGTTCTTCTTCACAAAAAAGTGACGGTCGAATTAAGTGCGAAAGAACAGCCGTATGATCGTTACGGTCGATTGCTTGCGTACATATGGTTGGAGGATGGAACTTTGTATCAAGAAAAAATTGTACAAGAAGGGCTTGCACGCGTTGCTTATGTGTTTGAACCGGATACAAAATATGCAAAAAGATTGTATAAAGCACAAGAGGAAGCAAAAAAAGCGAAAAAGCGCATTTGGAGTGTGGATGGATACGTCACAGACGAAGGATTTAATATGAGTGTATGGTTAGATCAAGCTTCGTAAATATGAAAAGGGCTGGATGAAACAGCCCTTTTAATGCGCTAACATGGCTTGCATATCTTCTTCTACGTCACCGATAAGTTTGAGACCGAACATATCCTGTAGGACGCGTAACACACCTTCTGAAATGAAGTGTGGTGCTTTCGGTCCAATTCGAATGTCTTGAATGCCTAAACTAAACAATCCGAGTAAGATGGCAACCGCTTTTTGTTCAAACCACGAAAGGACGATGCTAACAGGCAGTTCATTCACTTCACAGCCAAACGCTTCTGCAAGCGCCATCGCAATTTTTACTGTTGAAATCGAGTTATTGCATTGTCCTAAGTCAATATATCGCGGAATGTTTGTACCAGGAACAACACCATAATCTACATCGTTAAAGCGGAATTTTCCACAAGATGTCGTTAAAATGACGGTGTTTTTTGGTAAAGATGTTGCTAATGAGCGATAATATTCACCACCTTTTCCAGGAGCATCACATCCTGCAATAACGAAAAAGCGTTGAATTTTTCCTTCTTTTACAGCTTGAATAATTTCAGGTGCAATTTGAATGACTGTTTCGTGATGGAAACCGGTCACTAATGTTTCTTCTGATTCGATATTTGCTTCTGGAAGTTGTAATGCTTTTTCAATTAACGGTGTGAAATCGTCATTTTCAATTTTTTGTACATGTTCTAATCCTGCCACATCGTATGAAAACATGCGATCAGCGTACGAACCTTTAATTGGCATGACACAGTTTGTTGTCGCTAAAATGGCGCCAGGAAACTTTTCAAATAAGCGACGTTGATCATACCATGCTTTTCCGACATTTCCTTTTAGATGTTTGTATTTTTTTAATTGTGGGTAACCGTGTGCTGGAAGCATTTCTGAGTGTGTATAAATATTAATTCCTTTTCCTTCCGTTTGCTTTAATAGCTGTTCGAGAGCAAATAAATTATGTCCTGTTACAAGAATACATTTTCCTTCAATTTTATTTTGTGTGACTCGGACGGGCTGAGGAATGCCAAGCCGTTCCGTATGTGCCCGATCAAGTAGTTCCATGACTCGAATGGCAGCTCTACCAACTTTCATTGCCATATCTAAATGCTCTTGTACGTTAAAGTTAGAATTTGTTAACGTCATATATAACGCTTCGTGTGTTGTTGTGTCGACGAATGGATCTGTATATCTGTTAAAGCCGATGATAAAATCCCCAATATAGCCGGAATAAAATTCCCCACTTACAATAGAACCATAGTGTCAATGAGAGGAGCTATGGTTCATGATTACGAGAGGGGAATTTTTTATGATCAAAGAGATGTATGAAAGGGGAATGAGTATTTCCGATATTGCGAGGGAATTGGGGATCGATCGGAAAACCGTCCGAAAATATATTCACTCCCCCAATCCTCCTTCCAAATCCAAGCGAAAACAAAGAAAAAGCAAGTTAGATCCATTTAAACCGTATCTTCAAAAACGGATGTTAGAAGATGGGGTGTTTAATAGCGAAAAGTTGTTTTTTGAAATTCGACAACAGGGCTATACGGGAGGAAAGACGATTTTAAAAGACTATATGAAACCTTTCCGAGAGACGGCGAAAAAGAAATACACCGTTCGCTATGAAACGCTTCCTGGCGAACAAATGCAAATCGATTGGAAAGAAGTTGGGGAGGTCGTGATCGAAGGGAAAAAAGTCAAGTTATCGCTATTTGTGGCCACGTTAGGCTATTCGCGGATGAAATACGCGGTATTTACGACCAGCCAGGACCAGGAGCACTTAATGGAATGCCTGATTCAGAGCTTCAAGTACTTTGGTGGGGTTCCGAAGAAGGTGTTATTTGACAATATGAAGACCGTTACAGACGGGCGAGAACAAGGAGTGGTGAAATGGAATAAGCGATTTTCTGAATTTGCGAGTTACTACGGATTTATTCCAAAAGTATGCCGGCCCTACCGGGCCCAGACAAAGGGAAAAGTCGAACGAGCCATTCAGTATATTATGGATCACTTCTATGTAGGAACATCGTTTGAAAGCATCGAAGAATTAAATTTCCTTTTACATCGTTGGCTCGATCAAGTGGCGAATCGGAAGCCAAACGCCACTACCGGTATTTCTCCGCAAGAGCGTTGGGCCGAGGAGTCACTCAAACCTCTCCCGTTGAAAGATTACGATACGAGCTATCTTTCCTATCGGAAAGTGCATTGGGATGGCAGTTTCTCGTATAAAGGGGAGCAATGGCTCTTATCGGCGGAGTATGCAGGCAAAGAAATTCTAGTGAAGGAGCGATTAAATGGAGATATTCGATTGTACTTTCGAGGGAAGGAGATTTCTCACGTGGACCAACAGAAAAAAGTGATTTCATTCGCTGAAAAAATAAAAAAGAAACAGACAGAAATGGCCGCCACCATTTCGCCTGTTTCGATGGAAGTGGATACTCGTCCATTGTCCGTTTATGACGCATTCCTGCGAGGGGAAAGCTCATGAAAGAACGCATACACGAGTATTGCCACCAACTCCATTTGCCTGTCATGGCGGAGCGATGGTCCGCCATGGCAGAATACGCCTCTACTCATAATATATCATATTCAGAGTTTTTATTCCGCTTATTAGAGGCAGAAATCGTCGAAAAACAGGCACGATCGATCCAAACGCTCATCAAGCTGTCCAAACTGCCGTATCGCAAGACGATCGATACGTTTGATTTTACCGCGCAGCCTTCGGTGGATGAGCGCCGGATTCGAGAGCTGCTTACGTTGTCCTTTATTGACCGGAAAGAAAATATCCTCTTTCTCGGTCCACCGGGGATTGGAAAGACACATCTGGCCATTTCGATTGGAATGGAGGCGATCGCAAGAGGGTATAAAACGTATTTTATTACCGCTCACGATTTGGTCAATCAGTTAAGAAGAGCCGACCAGGAAGGAAAGTTGGAGAAAAAGCTTCGTGTCTTTGTGAAGCCAACCGTTCTCATTATTGATGAAATGGGGTACCTAAAACTGGACCCGAACAGCGCTCATTACTTATTTCAAGTGATCGCTCGTCGGTACGAGCATGCCCCGATTATCCTCACCTCCAACAAAAGCTTCGGGGAATGGGGAGAAATCGTGGGAGACTCGGTTTTGGCGACAGCGATGTTAGATCGATTACTGCATCATTCCATCATTTTCAACCTAAAGGGGGAAAGCTATCGATTACGGGAAAAGAGGATCCAACAAGAAAAACAGAAGGATCAATGAAAGGTCCTTCTGGGGAATTTTAAACCGGCGATTTTGGGGAAAAAATAATCGGCCTTGACATATCCGAGTTGATGAGCATGCGTGCGATATGCTGCAATTCCTTTTAACGCAAACACAATAGTATCTTGCAAGCTTGCAATCGTTTCATCCTTCCCGCAAACGCCGACAACTGTACATCCCCCTGTTGGTGTTTGTTCACATTGATGACAAAACATCATAACCCCTCCTCTTCTTATTAACACTTTAACAATAGGGGAAAATATGTGTGACGTAAGTGATACATATCACACTTCTATACAAAAATGTGAACGAAAATTGACAATGTTCTATATTGAATAATGAGAAAAAATGTATTAAAATGAAAGAAAATTAAATGAATCACACTACTAGGGGTGCCGGATGGCGATGGCTGAGAGGAAAACGCGCAATCAGTTTTCCAACCCTTTGAACCTGATCTGGTTTGTACCAGCGGAGGGAAGTAGGCTATGTTTTGTCAATGTAAACTAGTCGATTCTTTCCGACTAGTTTTTATTTTTTATAGGGAGGAATAGACGATGAATGTTGGACAATGGTTAACGCGCGTTAGAAAGGAGTCACCGCTTGTACATAATATGACAAATGTGGTGGTGACCAATTTTGTTGCTAACGGTTTACTTGCGATAGGTGCATCTCCTGTCATGGCGTATGCCAAAGAAGAAGTAGCTGATATGGTGCGCTTGGCACGTGCGCTTGTATTGAATATCGGCACATTAAATGAAACAGACGTAGAAGCGATGTTGATTGCTGGAAAAGCGGCAAATGAAGCAAACATCCCGGTTGTTTTTGATCCCGTTGGTGCGGGAGCGACAGCGTATCGCACGGAAACAGCAAGACGTATATTGAATGAAGTAAACATTTCTATTTTGCGTGGAAATGCATCAGAAATCGCAAGCGTTGCTGGAGAACAAGTACGTACAAAAGGGGTAGATGCAGGGGACGTTCAAGGTGATCTCATGCACGTCGCAAAAAAAGTAGCACGTATGTTTCAAGGTGTAGTCGTTGTAACTGGAAAAAATGATATAGTGACAGATGGAGAACACGTAACGATCGTTTCAAACGGCGATGCGATGTTGACGAAAGTAACGGGAACAGGTTGCTTATTAAGTGCGGTATTAGGCGCATTTGCTAGTGTAGGAGAAAACATCGTAGAATCATCCGTCGCTGCGCTCGCTTATTACGGTATAGCGGCTGAAAAAGCAGCCAAACAAACGCAAGCACCTGGTTCTTTTCAGCTTGCATTTCTGAATGCTTTATACGAAACGAGCGCAGAAGAAGTAGATGAATACGCACACATTCGAGGGGAATAAAATGATGAAGCAAAAACTATCTTTATATTTTGTGATGGGGAGTGTCGATTGTACGAAAGATCCACTCGCTGTGCTTGATGAAGCGATCGAAGGTGGCATTACGATGTTTCAGTTTCGTGAAAAAGGAAAAGGGGCACTTATAGGAGTTGAAAAATATCGCTTAGCTGAGAAATTGTTTGAGCGATGTCTTGCTCACAACATTCCTTTTATTGTAAATGATGATGTTGATTTAGCGCTTACCTTACAGGCAGATGGGGTTCATGTCGGACAAGAAGACGAGGCAGCTGAACGTGTTCGTGATCGAATAGGGGATCGCTATTTAGGGGTATCTGTGCACAACTTGAATGAAGTGAAACAAGCGCTTTCTGCTCGTGCCGATTATGTTGGATTAGGTCCAATTTTCCCAACTGTTTCAAAAGAAGATGCAAAACAAGCATGTGGATTGGCAATGATTAAGCACATTCGCGCGCATGAAAAGCACGTTCCGCTTGTGGCAATCGGTGGGATTACACACCAAACAGCAAAACAAGTCATTGAAGCGGGAGCAGATGGAATCGCTGTCATTTCGGCCATTTGCCGTGCCGAACAAATTCGGGAACAAACAAAGCAGCTATATGAGATGGTGATGGATGCAAAACAAAAAGGCGGCAGTTAATGTCGTCTTTTTTATTACTAAATGTTTATATTTTTGATGCAGGATTTTCTTTATATGTGTCGAAAGAGAAAAACGAACAGATGAAAGAGGGAGATGGGAAAAATGGAACATATCGTATTGTCATATAAAGAACGAGTCGCAACAATTGAATTGAATCGTCCGGATGCGTTGAACGCTTTAAACGAACAAATGTTAGCAGAGTTGCTACAAGCGTTAAAAGAAGTGGAAAAAAGCGAGGCAGATATTGTCGTCATTCGTGGACGAGGAAAGGGATTTTGTGCAGGGGGAGACATTAAAACGATGTTGCAATCAACGAATGAGCATTCATTCATAGAAGTAATGGAAACGATTAAACATATTGCTCTCACACTATATCAATTGCCGAAACTAACGATCAGTTACGTGCATGGCGCTGCTGCAGGATTAGGACTTAGCTTAGCGCTCGCTTGCGATCATGTTATTGCAAACGAACAAGCACGTGTTGCAATGAATTTTATCGGCATTGGATTAATCCCAGATGGCGGTGGCCATTTCTTTTTAAAACGGAAAATTGGAGAAGTAAAATCAAAACAAGTAATATGGGAAGGAAAAGTGATGAGTGCACAAGAGGCATATGAAGTGGGACTCATTGATGGAATTGGCGATGAACAGACGATTCAACAAAAAGTGAATGAATGGTTGGCTAAACCGATTGTTGCGATGATTGCAACGAAGCAGTTGTATGCTCATTTAAGCGAAGAACAATTGTTGAAAACGTTGCAAATGGAGACAGCATATCAAGCAGAAATGCGAAAAACAGAAGATCATGCGGAAGGCATTCGTGCCTTTTTAGAAAAGCGTCGTCCGCATTTTCGTGGAAAATAAAAAGTTTGCAAAACTTTCATCTTTAACTAGCCTTTTCGACTTTGTGACGTGTATAAATAAAATATAAAAACATAACGAAAAGGGCGACGGAAGATGAAAGTAGTAGTTATTGATGATTATAGACCAACATTAGAAATGATTGAAGCAATGCTTGAACATATTGAAAATATTTCAATTTATCCGTTTGAGGATGCAGATGAAGCATACGCATATATTTTATCGCAACATGTAGATGTCATTTTAATGGATATTTGTATGCCGAAAACAGACGGTATTGAATGGTGTCGGCGCTTTAAACAACATGAGCAATTACAACACGTTCCTGTATTAATGGTCACCGGTTACGATGAGGAACAAAAATTAGAAGAAGCGTTTGCAGCCGGGGCATTTGACTACATTCGCAAGCCGTTTACCATGGTTGAACTGATTGCTCGTGTTCAATTGGCGTATCGCCAAAAAGAAACGATGGATCAACTGAAACGAACGAACGAAGCATATATGGAAAGTTATCGACATATGTGGGCGATGCAAAAAAAGATGAACGAAGATTTACACTTAGCTCGACTCGTTCAAGAAGGTTTGCTCCCTGAACGAATGAATAATGAACATATTCATTTTGTTGGGACGTATATTCCGTCCTCACAACTGTCTGGCGATTTGTATTTTTGGCAGCAAGTTCGCCCCCATATGTATGCTTTTATCGTAATTGATGTCATGGGGCATGGCGTTGCATCTGCGCTCGTTGCTATGTCGATTCGTTCGCTATTACACGGATTAATGACAAAAGTGACTGAACCGCTTGCGGTTGTGCATGAATTAAATCGACATGCTTTTCAATTGTTTGGAAAGGAAACGAAATATTATTTTACAGCTTTTTACGGAACGATTGATGTGAAAACAAAAGTGATAGAATATGTGAATGCAGGACATCCTTCGGGAATATTCATGACTGATCAAAAAATGAAGTTTTTAAAAGAAGGAGGCATTCCAATCGGTATTGTACCAAATGCCCCATATAAAAAAGGGACGATTTCTTTTCAACATGAAGCGTACCTTATTCTCTACACAGATGGGCTAATAGAAGTGTTAGGTGAAGAATGTGCGAATCAACTTGCACATACGATGCAAATGGCTCATTCGTTTGATCAAATGGTAGAGAAGATCAATGAACAAGCACAATATGCGAAAGGAAATGACGATATTACGTTTGTTTCCATTCATGTAAAATAGCGATCTGTTCACAGATCGCTATTTTACGTCTACCATTTGATCCAATTGACAAATCGATAATATATGCTTAATAGGTGCTGAAACACCGGTCATTTCAATTCGCATTCGATCTTTTAATGGATACAGCCAGCTAATAAGCAACCGAACACCAGAGCTATCAATAAACCGAACAGCAGATAAGTCAATTTGTAAAAGAGATGTATCCCACGACTGTGATTGAATCATTTCTTCCATGATACGTGATGTTTCAAAGTTAATATCTTGCTGAAAAGAGACAACGATTTTGTCATGATATGTTATAATGTCAATCATATTTCTCCCCCTTTTTTCGTGCAATCATAACGATTGCGCGCGTTCCTTTTTCGTCAAATGAAAAATGTGAGGCGAGTTGTTGAATGAGAAAAAGTCCGCGTCCCCCTTCTTGTTGTGTGAAATGAGGAGGGAGGTTGTTTAGTTGTTTTTCCCATTCAAACCCATCACCTTGATCGATCACTTCGATGACGATCGTTTCATCTGACCAACTGATATATACGTTTGCGTCTTTTTTTGTAGAGTGACGAATAACATTTGAAACAAGCTCCCATAATACGAGTTGTACTGTATATTTTTGCATGTCGTCTAGCTGGATACAACGATCTAATTGCTCGAGCATCGCTGAGATCATCGTGCTATAATTTGTTTCATTTAGTTGAGCTTGAATCATTGTTTCTTAACTGAATAAAAAGTTGTTGAATATATGGATGTTTATAATCCCCTTGATGCTCGAGGCGGTACAATTGACTCCATAAAGAATTATACGTTGAACGAAACGAAATAGGGATATGTTCTCCAAATGAACGTTGTAAATGCATGAGACGAAACTTTGCATAATTTCGTGATGGTACGTCGTTTGGAAGAAGTCCCATGTCGATTCGCACAAGTTGTTCATTTGCTTCGTGAAGTAATGTTTCTGCCATTTCATCTATATGCGCAAACGTTCGTTGCTCGTATTTCAGCCGTGGGTGTTTCATCGTCATCTTTCCTCCGTTTAACCATTACGAATTAAATTTTTCTGTCAACTCTTGATTTAAGTCGTTTAACTGTTCGGCCATTTCAGCAATTTGTGATGCGGCTGATGAAATTTCATCAAACATTTGATGAAACTGTGTAATAAGTGAAGTAAACTGATCAATTTTTTTGCTTGTTGATCTCACATCGGTAACGGACTGATCAAAAATATGAACAATGCTTTCATTTGCTTGCCGGAATGCGCGCGTTTCCTCGACAATTTGTTGAAACGCATGTTCAAACTTTCGAATCGTTTGTTGTACGACATCAATATGATTTTGAATGTAATCAAGCGATTGCTCGGTTTGTGCCGCGAGCTTTCGTACTTCATTTGCGACGACCGCAAATCCTTTTCCGTGTTCACCAGCACGCGCTGCTTCAATATTTGCATTTAACGATAAAATGTTTGTTTGATTTGAAATGCTACGAATCGCATTGACGATTTCCCCGATTTTCCGCGAGCTATCTGTTAGCTCATTCGTCAACGACTTTGTTCCTTCAATTAGTTTTGCGACACCATCTAATTTTGTTAACGTTTGCTTCACATCTTCTTTTCCTTTTTCCACCCGTTCAGTCATTTGCACCGACTGGTGTTGGATGTTTGTCACCTCATGTAACATATCTTGCACGTTTTTTTGTACTTCAAAAATGGAAGCAGTCGTTTCTTCTGCGCTTGACGCAAGTGTTGTAGATGATTCTGTTAACCGATGTTGTAACTCTGCAATTTCGTTTAATTTCATCATCGAAGACGTATACGCCTCAATATATGTTTCAATAGCGATTTGCATATCCAATGAACAAAGTTTAGCGAACGAACGATATACGTTCGTTGCTTCTGTTGGAGGCAACTCTTCCATTAATATGCGGAGCACTTCATTTTGAATAATGGTATAAGCGCCTAAATACCATTCTGGGAATAATCCGATGCGGTTATGAACGTTGCCGATTACTTTTCGACGAATCACGTACTGTTCGCCAATTTCTCCAGATACCATATCCATTAAATAAGCGCGCAATGTTTGTTTTAAGCGATCGATCGTTGAATGATTGTCAATAATGTTTCTTAAATGCGGCATCTGTCCAACTTGATCGTAAAACGCATTGACAATTCGTTCGACATGTTTAGCAAAAAGTGGGCGAATCGCAGCGAGTTGTTGTACATCTTCTTCTGTCAGCCCGACGAAAGTGACTTGCTGTTTTCGATCGCTTGAAAGAAGTTGGCGATAATATGTTGTTACATGTGAAGGTGTAGAAAGATGAAGAGTCGCATCTTCTTTTTCTTTTTGATGCTTTTTTCGAAACAGTTGAATTGCCCCCGCTTCATTAAAAAGGGCGTGAAATGGACATTTTGACATCGTGTTCCCTCCATTTACTTAAAAAAAATCCCCTAGAATATTATATCATGTGCAACAAAAATAAGAAGGAAAATTTTTATGTTATTTCCGAGGGAAGCGCAAAAAATGACAAAGTTTTCCCTTCTTGTCGAATGAAAAAGAATGAAGTAGAATGTATATTTGTGAACAATATGAATTGCGGAGAGAGAAGCGATGAGCAAAAAAATTTTATATTTATTTTTCGTTTTAATTGGGGCTACCGTCGTTATTTTTGCGAATATGAAACATAATATTTATACGTTCATGTAAAATAGGTATTTCCATTAGTACATGTATCCCCCTTCGTACATACGCTAGAAGTGTAACAAACTTTAATGCGAAAGGGGTATGAAATATGCATTGTCGTCCGAATATGATGCCGCCGATCGTTCATCCAACAAAATGTTGTACACAACATCAAATGCAAACAACGATTGTGCCGCACATTCATCCGTCACATACGACGTATGTGAACCATCATGTGTTCCAACATCAGCATTATTTTCCGCATACACAATCTGTTGTGAACGATGTATCACACCAACATGTTGTTTGTCCAGGGCCTGGTCCGTTCCCACGACCATTTTAACCGAAGGCAATTCGCCTTCGGTTTTTTGTCGAAAAAAAAGACGAAGTTTGTGAAAATGAAAAATTGACAACGACTGCTTTTTTTGAAAGAATAGGTGTAGACATGGATAATTGAGGTGAGCAAACGTGCTTTCGGATCGCATCAACTTAACAGCAAAAGACATTCTCGAAAAAGAGTTTAAAATAAGCATGCGTGGATATAACCAAGATGAAGTGGATCGCTTTCTTGATTTAATTATTAAAGACTATGAAACATTTCATCAAATGATTGAACAATTACAACAAGAAAATACCCGCCTAAAAAGCCAATTGCAGGAGGCGCAAAAACGTCAGCCATCTCAATCAGGAACGACGAACTTTGATATTTTACAACGTCTTTCTAATTTAGAAAAACATGTTTTTGGTAGCAAACTTTATGAATGAATATTCCAATTTTTTCTATTGATTTGGCTCATCGTTTCGGATATACTATCATATGCTTACATGAATCATGTTCGGGTAATCGCTGCGATGCGTATGCATCGTAGAGGAAAGTCCATGCTCGCACGGTGCTGAGATGCCCGTAGTGTTCGTGCCTAGCGAATCCATAAGCTAGGGCAGTCTGGCAATAAGCTGGGCTGACGGCAGGGAAAGAGCCTACGTCCGCAACGGATATGGCTCGATTACCTTTAAAGTGCCACAGTGACGTAGTCTTGCTGGAAACGGCAAGAGTGGAACGCGGTAAACCCCACGAGTGAGAAACCCAAATAATGGTAGGGGCACCTTCTCGAAGGAAATGAACGGAGAGAAGGACAGGCATAAGCCTGTAGATAGATGATTACCGCCGAAGTACGAGGCGCAAGCCGTTTGCAGTACGACGGAACAGAACATGGCTTACAGAACATGGTTCATGGCATGACTCTCCTGCATCACGCTAGGGGAGTTTTTGTTTTTTGGGGGGAAATATGAGGGGAGAGTCTGATGTGAACAAAAAGTTGTCATCTTTGTTTGAAACAGATACATTTTTATCTATTGCCCATACGATTATTCAAGAAGCAGATGAAGGAATGATTGTCACGGATGGGCAAGGGCGTATTTTGTTAGCGAATCCGGCGTTTGAAACAGTGACGGGTTATACACAAGAAGAGGTGTTAGGAAAAAAACCGAACATTCTCCGTTCCGGTTTACATGATCGGAAGTTTTATGAAAACATGTGGGAGACGTTGCGCAATCATGGAGTTTGGAAAGGAGAAATTTGGAATAAACGAAAAAACGGCGAACTGTTTGTTGAATGGCTAACGATTAAAGCAGTCTATGACGCTACGGGAGTTCCGACGCATTATGTTGCGATTTTTTCAGATGTGACGCAACATAAACGAACGATGGAGCAATTAGCACGGTTATCCAATTATGATTTATTAACAAACGTTCCAAATCGCCAATTATTTATGAAACGTCTGCAACATTTACTTGATGTAGTTCGGCGTTACAATCAGCAATTAGCCATTTTGTTTTTCGATTTAGATCGATTTAAGTATATTAATGATGAACTCGGTCATTATAGCGGAGACATCCTACTAAAAAAAGTGGCTAATCGTTTGAAAAAGTTATTGCGCACGAAAGATACGCTTGCACGCATTGGTGGGGACGAATTTGTCGTCATTTTGCCTAAACTAAAAGATGTGCAAGAAGCAATAACAATAGCAGAACAAATGATTGAGGCACTTCAAGCTCCATTTATGCTGAATGGAAAAGACGTATACATTTCAGCAAGCATTGGGATCAGCATGTATCCAAACGATGGAGATGATGGAGAGACGTTGTTACGTCGAGCGGATCGTGCAATGCAAAAAGCGAAAGAAAGCGGACGAAATCGCTTTGAGTTATATACCGCTAAATTGGATTATCAAAGCGAAGTTGTGACGTTAGAAAATTATTTACGAAAAGCGTTGGAACGAAATGAGTTATTCATTTGTTATCAGCCGATCGTGAATATGAAGACGAAAAAAATTGAAGCGCTTGAGGCGTTAATGCGTTGGAAGCAGCCAAACATCGGATTCGTTTCGCCGGCTCAATTTATTCCACTTGCAGAAGAAACGGGGCTTATTGTTCCGATGACGAAGTGGCTATTTGAACAAGCGTGCATACATATAAAGGCGATCCATCAATTCGCCCCACATATGAAAATAGGAGTAAATATTTCTGCCGTACATTTCCAACAAGACGATTTCGTCGAACAATTATCAACGATTGTGAAAGAAAATGATGTGCATCCACGCTTTTTTAAATTAGAACTGACGGAAAGTACGATTATGCCAAATGCTGAAGAGTCTGTTCAAAAACTCGTACAGCTGAAACAATGCGGCTTTAAACTAGCCATTGATGACTTTGGGACAGGTTTTTCTTCATTAAGTTATTTGCATCGCTTTCCAATCGACATTTTAAAAATTGATCAATCGTTTATTCGTCGCTTATCTTTATATAGCGATGATGCAACGATCGTATCAACGATTATTATGATGGCGCATCATTTACATTTATCTGTTGTCGCAGAAGGGGTCGAGACGGGGCAACAATATGAGTTTTTAAGCCAACAGCAATGTGATATGGCACAAGGATATTACATCGCTAAGCCGATGCAAATAGATGAAGTGCAACTATTTATTCGGGAATGGGATGCTATACATGAATGAAAGGTGAAAACATATGGGACAAATGACATTCATTGCTACTGCGGCGATGGGACTTGAATCGATCGTTGCAGACGAAGTGCGCGCGCTTGGCTATGACTGTGAAGTAGAAAATGGGAAAGTGACATTTGTTGCAGATGAGCGGGCGATTTGTCGCACGAACTTATGGCTTCGCACAGCCGATCGTGTAAAAATCAAAGTAGGTGAATTTCCGGCGACAACGTTTGATGAGTTGTTTGAACAAACGAAAGCGTTACCATGGGCGCAATTTTTGCCGATAGATGCCCAATTCCCCGTTGTCGGAAAATCCGTCAAATCAAAATTGTTTAGCGTATCTGATTGTCAGGCAATCGTAAAAAAAGCGATTGTTGAACATTTAAAACAACATTATCACATTTCTTGGTTTGAGGAAACAGGCGCGTTATTTCGTATTGAAGTAGCTTTACATAAAGATATCGCTACATTAACGATCGATACGAGTGGAGCAGGATTGCATAAAAGAGGTTATCGCGTCAAACAAGGGGAAGCACCATTAAAGGAAACATTAGCAGCAGCGCTCGTTCAATTAACGAATTGGACGCCAGATCGTCCGTTTGTTGATCCATTTTGTGGATCAGGAACGATCGCAATTGAAGCAGCGTTAATTGGACAAAATATCGCGCCGGGATTTAATCGCGAGTTTGTATGTGAGCACTGGAATTGGATCCCATCTCGCTTATGGGACGAAGCAAGAGAAGAGGCGGAAGATGTAGCGCGTTATGACCAACCGTTGCATATTGTCGGATTTGATATTGATCATCGCATGGTCGATATAGCGAAAATAAATGCCCAAGAGGCTGGATTAGCAGATTTAATTACATTTAAACAAATGCAAGTAAAAGATTTTCGGACGAAAGACGAATACGGTGTCATCGTCGGCAATCCGCCTTATAGTGAGCGATTAGGAGAAAAAGAAGAAGTGGAACAATTGTATCGAGAAATGGGAAAAACATTTGCAGCTCTCGATACGTGGTCGATCTATATGTTAACTTCTCACCGTCAATTTGAGCAATTGTATGGTAGACGTGCAACAAAACGACGAAAATTGTTCAACGGTTTTATCGAAACGCAATATTATCAATTTTGGGGACCTCGTCCGCCACGTTCGTACGAAAAGCTGTCTCGCTGACAGCTTTTTCTTTTCAACTTCATTGACTTCTTTCTTTTTTTGATCGATAATTAATGTTTGTGTACTTCGTTTAAATTGATGGAGGGGCTAAAAAATATGAGCAAATATCCGTTTACATTAAACAAAAATGAAAACTTTTTTGATAAATTGAATGAATGGATTGGGGACGTTTTTTACGATATTTTACCTGAAGCAGGGTTTGAATTACGCGATGAACAAATTTTTATGGCATTTCAACTTGAGCGAGCATTTAAAGAGAAAAAAGTGATGTTCGCCGAGGCGGGTGTAGGGACAGGAAAAACGATCGTATATTTACTTTATGCTATTTGCTATGCACGTTATATCGGAAAGCCTGCGATTATTGCTTGCGCAGATGAAACGTTAATTGAACAGCTTGTCAAAAAAGAAGGAGATATTGCGAAAATTTCGCGCGTCTTAAACATGGACATTGATGTTCGACTAGCCAAATCGTCAGATCAATATTTATGTTTAAACAAATTAGACGAAGTATTAATGACGGAAGAAGAGGAGTTGTACGAGCAAATTTTTGATGAACTGCCTCCTTTTGTTCATGATCATGCTCCACTTCAAACGTTTTATCATTACGGTGATCGAAAAGACTATGCTCATTTAAGTGATGAACAATGGTCAAAAATTGCTTGGGATCCGTTTCAAGACTGTTTAGCGTGCGAAAAACGTCATCGCTGTGGTCAAACGTTATCGCGCGACTATTATCGGAAAGCAGCGGATTTAATTATTTGTTCGCACGATTTTTACATGGAACATATTTGGACGTATGAAGCGCGGAAACGTGAGGGACAGCTTCCACTTTTGCCTGAAGCGAGCTGTGTCATTTTTGACGAAGGGCATTTATTAGAGTTTGCCGCTCAAAAAGCGTTGACGTATCGTATGAAAGAAACGACGTTAGAGACATTGCTTTCTCGTTTATTAGAAAATGATATTCGTGAACAATTAGCTTATTTAATTGAAGATACATTAGAACTGAGTGTACGTTTTTTTGATGAATTAATGAATCATGCGAAAGCTGTACCGGGATCGAATCGTCAAGAATTAACGTTTACTCCATCTCTTTTGCAACTTGCACAAAATTTACAAACAAAAGTTGAGCAAATTGGAGATGAACTCGTCTTTGAAAGTGAGACGTACACGATTGATCACTATCACTTAAAAGTTGTTGATGAGTACCTCGATCAAATTCATCACTCCTTGCACTTATTTATTCACAACCGAGATGCAATTACATGGCTTGAATCATCGCTAGATGGCAATACGCTTGTGATTATGCCGAGAACGGTACAGGAAGTGTTGCGGGAAAAAGTATTTTCTAAACGCATGCCATTTATTTTTTCGTCTGCCACACTATCAAATGAAAAATCATTTGATTATATGGCAAAAAGTCTAGGAATTGACGAATATATATCGTTTCATGTCGATTCCCCGTTTGACTACGATGAACAAATGAACATTTACATGCCAATATTTGAAAAGAACGAACGTATATTTGAAGAGAAATACGCGTATGCCTTAGAAAAAATACGCGAAACGAATGGGCGTGCTCTCGTATTGTTCCCAACGCGCGAACAATTGAATGAATTTAAAGCTCGTGCCCAGCGTGAAGAACAATTTTCTTTCTTATTTGAAGGGGATCAAGAAATTAGTGAACTTGTTTCTCGCTTTCAAAATGAAGAAGAGACGATTTTATGTGCCCAACATTTATGGGAAGGATTAGACATTCCAGGCCCTTCATTAAGCAACGTGATTATTTGGGCGCTTCCTTACCCTCCAAATGACCCTGTTTTTCAGGCGAAGCGAAAGGAAGCGGACAATCCGTTTTGGGAGGTTGATGTTCCGTATATGATTTTACGATTGCGACAAGGAATCGGGCGCCTTATTCGTCAACGAGATGATCGAGGAATCGTATGTATTTTTGTAACAGATGATGAACCGATGCAAGTAATCGAGGCGATCAAACGTGTATTACCGACAGATGTACAAAAAAAATAAAGGAATCATTGTAAGTATTGTAGAATAACAAATACAGAATGGAGGGAAGAAGATGAAGACAAGTATTCAAGAAGTAGAAAAGCAATTTCTCCAATACGTCAAAAAAATGATGGCATATAAAGAAGCCATTTCACTTATGTATTGGGATTTGCGCACAGGGGCACCGAAAAAAGGGGTTGACCAACGTTCTGAAGTAATCGGGATGTTGTCGCAAGAAGTGTTTCGTATGTCGACTTCAGAACAAATGGCCGCATATATTGCGGAACTTTCCGCTAAGTCGGTACAAGAACAATTATCACCTGTTACCCGTTATACGTTAGCAGAATGTCAAAAAGAGTATGAGCGCAATAAAAAAATTCCTGCTGATGAATATAAACAATATGTTATTTTGCAATCAAAAGCGGAAAGCGTATGGGAAGAAGCGAAAGCAAAATCTGACTTTTCCCTTTTTGAACCATATTTAAAACAGCTTGTTGACTTTACAAAACGTTTCATTACATATTGGGGAACAAACGGACACCCATATAATACGCTATTAGATTTATATGAGCCGGGCGTGACAGTCGATTTATTAGATGATGTGTTTTCAAAACTACGTCATCATATTGTTCCGCTCGTTCAGCAAATTAGCCAGTCCCGTCACAAACCGGAAACGAGCTTTCTATTTCAACCGTTTCCGAAAGAAAAGCAAAAAGCATTTAGTTTGGCGCTGTTAAAAGAGTTAGGTTACGATTTTGATGCAGGTCGGCTAGATGAAACTGTACATCCTTTTGCTATTACATTAAATGATGGGGACGTCCGAATTACAACGAAATATGACGAAAACGATTTCCGAACAGCCATATTTGGTACAATTCACGAATGTGGTCATGCCCTTTACGAACAACATATTTCTAAAGAATTGGCAGGTACACCGTTGTACGATGGAACGTCAATGGGGATTCATGAATCCCAATCGTTGTTTTATGAAAACTTTATTGCTCGTCATTATTCATTTTGGAAGCGATATTATCGTTTATTACAACAATATGCTCCGCATTTTTCGCATGTTTCGTTAGACGATTTTTATCGTGCGATTAATGAGTCGAAACCGTCCCTTATTCGTATTGAAGCTGATGAGCTGACGTATCCATTACACATCATTGTTCGATATGAAATGGAAAAAGCGTTGTTTGATGATGCCATTGAAGTGAAAGATTTACCATACATTTGGAACGAAAAATACGAAGCGTATTTAGGTATTCGTCCAGAGCGTGATGCGGAAGGAATTCTTCAAGATGTGCATTGGGCTGGAGGAAGTTTTGGTTATTTTCCATCGTATGCACTTGGATATATGTATGCGGCACAGTTTAAACATACGATGGAGAAAGAACTGCCATTTCATCAGTTGCTTGAAAATGGGGAACTTGTTCGTATTCGAGAATGGCTTACAAAGCATGTTCACCAATTCGGAAAAACGAAAAAACCGCTCGATATTTTACATGAAGTAACTGGAGAAGGTTTAAATCCAATCTACTTAATCAACTACTTAGAAGAAAAATATAAACATATTTATCGATTATAAAAAAACCGGGCGAATGCCCGGTTTTTTTACCAAAGTTTAAACCCTTTTGATCCAGGAGGTGCATTTTGGATCATATCGATAAATGGAACTGTATATGCGATTAAAATGAGTACAACCGCAATACCGATCCACAATTTCCAGTTTTCGAACACAAGTGGTGTACGTTCAGCCTGCTCAGCTACTTCTGCAACAGGGAACTCTGTTTCACCTTTTGGAGCGAAAAATGCTAAGTTTGTTACGATAATGAGCACGAGAATAATACCGATGAATAAAATCGTTCCACCAACCGCTTGAGCGATTTGATAAGGAATCCATTCTAATGCTTGTGGTGCATCGCCGTATGTTGAAAATGCTGAACGGCGTGGGGCACCAAGTAACCCTGCAAAATGCATCGCACTAGACATGAAAATCATACCGATGGACCAAACGATTGTTTGGATAATTGCTAGACGATTCATTGCTTTTGTCATGACGCGTCCTGTTAAGTGTGGGATAAGCCAATAAGCTCCCCCAAAGAATGTCAATACGACTGTTGTCGCTAATGTTAAGTGGAAGTGACCAGTTACCCAAATCGTATTATGGACGACTTGGTTTAATTGGTGTGATGCGTTGACAAGACCACCAGCACCAGCAGGGATAAAGAACAACATACCGACAAATGGCGCAAAGAAACGTGCATCACCCCAAGGAAGTTTTCGTAACCATCCGAATAATCCTGTTGCTCCTTTTGAGCGACCGTACATTTCAAACGTTGCGAACATTGAGAACGCAGTCATTAATGATGGAATAACGACCATAAACGTTAAGACAACTTGTAAGTATTTCCAAGCTGGATCAATTCCAGGTTCCACAAGTTGATGGTGGAAACCGACAGGAATCGAGAAAATTAAGAATAAGATGAATGACATACGAGCAAGGGAGTCTGAAAACATTTTTCCACCAATAATTTTTGGAATAATTGCATACCAAATCATATATGCCGGTAATAACCAGAAATATACGAGCGGGTGACCGAAATACCAGAACAATGTTCGGCTTACGAGCACGTTAATCCGATCGACATAACCTAATGACCAAGGAATAAGCTGGAATAATACAGTCGCTGCTACACCGAGCGAACAAACGAGCCATAATACCATGTTGACAACAGACATAAATGTAAGCAACGGACTGACTTGACCCGGATGAGCTTTTTTCCATTTTGCATAATGAGCGAACATAGCAAAACCGCTAATCCAGCTACCGACCACAACAAGCGTTAAACCGATATAAAAACCTGCATGTGCTTGTAGTGGGGCATAAAATGTATATAAAACAGAAGCTTCACCGATTAAAATGTAAAAGGCAGTAATCGCTGTACCGATTGTCATGAGCCAAAAACCGATCCAACCCCAAAACCGCACGCGGTCAGAAAGCGTTCCGGCAGTACGACTTACAGCAGCAAATTGGAAACCGATAATGAAAAATGTAGTTAAAACGAGTCCAAGCAATACGCCATGCGTTGTTAAAATCGTATAATAGCTAATGCCTGCCGGCAATTCAAATTTTCCAGAGCGCACAAGCACTTGTAATAGACCAGCAAGTCCTCCTAACGCAAGTGCAACGAAAGCGACATAAATATGGGCCATGGCTAATTTGCCATCACGTGCATCAACTTTCCATGTTCCGTTCATCATTGTTCAACCACCTTCACTTTCGCCGTCATTAAGTGGTGACCGGCACCGCAATATTCATTACATAAAATGACGTACTCGCCAACTTTATCAAATGTTTGTGTGTAGCTACTGACGTATCCAGGTTCAACCATCATGTTTACGTTCGTTCCAGCCATTTCAAACCCGTGGATCACGTCTTTCGTTGCGACATTGATCGTTACTTTTGCTCCTTTTGGAATTTCGACTTGGTTTGGTGTATACGCAAATGCAGAAGCAACGATGTTCAATTGATATTCATTATCTCCCGTTTTAACAAGGCCTGGTTTATCAAATGGTGGTGTTTGATCGACTTTTTCCGGATCGATCGTTGTTAAACAGCTTGGTGGTTGCGTTCCTTGCGCAAATGCACCGACTCCTAAGACGGCTAAAAATACGAATAACGAACCGATGCCGAAAAACAGCCAAATTTTTTCATACTTATGCATGTGCATAACGTCTCGTCTCCTTTCTCTCTATAAGCG
The DNA here is from genome assembly GCF_001187595.1 of Anoxybacillus gonensis. GTDB lineage: Bacteria > Bacillota > Bacilli > Bacillales > Anoxybacillaceae > Anoxybacillus > Anoxybacillus gonensis. The sequence continues at coordinate 1,453,000 of NZ_CP012152.1, read as the reverse complement.
ATTTAAAAACAAGAAATATACGCTTACCCACGTGAAAATGAGGAAAAACCCTAAAAACAAAACAGAAGCAAGTGTTCCTTTTAATGCGGGTTCTTTCTCCACTTTTGTTTTCGGTGTGTTTGTGTTTAATTGAGTTTTCATTCCCACCCCTCCTTTCCTAAATAAACCTTAAATAGAAATGTATACACTTACATCATACAAAACAATTTGTGAAATGAAACGCTTTCTTCAGATGTTTCACAAATTGTTCATTCGTTACTTTACCATCATCATAACCGTAAAAATAAGGGGTATCTGTGACTTTTGTCACACGCATTTTGTGAGGTTGTGAAAAAAGTGTGAAATATTTAGAAAAAGATGGCTATGGCATAAAAAAAGAAGCTTACAAGCGCAAGCTTCTCATTTATTCATTATCAATTGTTAAAATAAGTTGTAATTCCCCATTGCTTTCGAAGTGGATCGGTACGCGAAAAGCTTTGTCAAAACCGTAAATTTTTGTTTGACCAACAAGAACAGTCGGAGGAGTAATATCAATGGTAATGCCTTTTTGTGATACGACTGTGGCCAAGTTTCCTGCGATCATATTCCCAAGTTCACCAGTAAATGATTCAAGCATTTCACCTTCTAACGGCATACCGAACATCGTTTCTCCGATTTTTCCAAACATCGTTTCATGTCCTTCAATGATTAGACGCCCACGTAAGTCTCCAGTCATCCCGATCAATACACTAATAGATGTTTGTGTAAAAGGTTGGACAAACAATGAAGGCTTATCAATTGTCATTGGTAGTGGGATAACAGACCGAATCGATTCGATCGTTCCATTTAAAATCGTTGTAATTTTCTCACCTAAAGCCATAAAAAAGACCCCCTTTTTTCTTCATCATAACAAATTTTTCACTTTGATGACATCATTTTTCGACACATCCAAACACGAATATATAAAAAACATAGTGACGAAACAACAAATTGCGTTATAATGAAAGTGCACAACAACATACCTCCTTTCAAAACGTCGAAAGCTTTCCTCCTATTGCTGAGAGGAAAGCTTTTCTATTTATTATGTATAAAATTTCTTTATTGGAAAAATATTATCTTTACCGAAAGGAGGAACATAGATGCCGAGTATTGTTGCAGTTGAATTAGCTAAACTTCCTTACCGCGTTTCACAAAACGAGGTGATGGTTGCCATAAAACGTATGTTTCAACACCGTTATGAACATATTGATCGGTTATTATCTATTTTTGAACATGATCATATTCAGTCAAGATCGTTTGTACAACCATTAGATTGGTATATGCAAACTCATTCGTTTGCTGAGAAAAATAAGCTGTATATTGAACATGCGGTTCGATATGGAAAAGAGGCGATCGAACGCTGTTTACGTCGTGGAAACATTGGTTTTGAAGACATTGAAGCGATGTTTTTTATTTCAACGACCGGAATTGCTACACCGAGCATTGAGGCAAGAATAATGAATGAACTTCCTTTTTCTGTACACATGAAACGCATTCCAATATGGGGGCTCGGATGTGCGGGTGGAGCAGCTGGCATCGCTCGGGCGGTAGATTACTGTCGAGCATATCCGAAAGCGAAAGTGCTTGTTCTTGCTGTGGAACTTTGCAGTCTAACGTTTCAAATGGATGATGTATCAAAAAGTAATCTTATTGGCACATCATTATTTGCTGATGGAGTAGGTTGCGCGTGTGTAGTAGGGGATGATGTACTGCAACAAAATGTCGTTCCTCAGGTGATTGATATGCAATCGATATTTATGTGTAACACGGAAGATGTCATGGGGTGGGATATAAAAGATCAAGGTTTTTATGTTGTGTTTTCTCGACATATTCCGACGATGATTCGTCAATCAATTGGCGAAATCGTAGAATTATTTTTAGGAAGAAGTGGAATCAAACTTTCCGAAATTGAACATTTTGTTTTGCACCCAGGTGGTAAAAAAGTGCTTGATGCGTATCAAGATGGTTTACACATCGATGAAGACAAGCTCGCTCATGCGATCACGGTTTTACGACAGTACGGAAATATGTCGTCTGTTACTGTGCTCGCTGTTTTACAACGTTTTTTAAAGCAGTCGATGACTCCACAGGGATACGGTTTAATGATGGCGATGGGACCGGGATTTAGTTGTGAACTTTTGTTGTTAAAATGGGGAGATAGGGTATGAAATGGAGCATATTTTTCTTTTTAATTGTTCAACGATTCGTTGAATTGTATTGGGCAAAAAGAAATGAACGATGGATGAAGGAGCGGGGGGCAAAGGAATTCGGACAAAATCACTATAAGTATATCGTATGTATGCATTGTTTATTTTTTGTTTCGCTCTTGCTAGAAGGGATTCGTAAACGTCCGTCACGATTGTGGTCTGTTTTGTTGAACATATTTGTCGTATTACAGTTATTCCGCCTTTGGATTATCGCTTCGCTTGGAAGGTATTGGAACACAAAAATTATTGTATTGCCAAAAGCAGAACGGGTACAGAGAGGTCCGTATCGATGGTTTCGTCATCCGAATTACCTCGTTGTTATTCTAGAATTCCTTGTTATTCCGCTTATGTTTCAAGCATATTGGACAGCTGTCATATTTACAATATGTAACGCATGCCTTTTATCTGTTCGTATTCGTGTAGAGGAGCAGGCGCTACGTTTATTAAAATCCCCCTAATAAGCAGGGGATTTTTTATGTATTTTTTTTGTGAACTACAGTAAAATGAAGGTAGATTTTTTAAAAGGGGTATGGGAAATGATGCAAATGACAAAAACAAAATCATTGCAACAATGGATATATCGACTGATTGCACTTCATGATGAATTTATGAAGATAGGTGACATGGCGCAGGCAAATAAAACGAAACAATTAATTAAAAAAGTGTATCATCAAGAATTTACAATCGCTTTTTGTGGTCATTTTTCTGCCGGAAAGTCTAGCTTAATTAATGAATTGATCGGTGATTCACTGTTGCCGTCTAGCCCTATTCCAACAAGTGCAAATCTTGTGAAAGTAAAAGCAGGGAAACCGTATGCACGCGTATATTATAAGTCTGGTCAAGCGATCGAATACGCAGCTCCTTACGATTACGAAGAAGTAAAAACGTTTTGTCTAGATGGCGATACAATTGATATGATTGAAATTAGCGATGAAACAGACACAATTCCAAGTGGAATTGTACTTATGGATACACCAGGAATTGATTCGACAGATGATGCCCATCGTTTGGCAACAGAGTCTGCCCTTCATTTAGCCGATGTTATATTTTATGTAATGGATTATAATCATGTTCAAGCAGAATTGAACTTTGAGTTTACAAAACGGTTGTCACAGTACGGAAAAACGTTATACTTAGTTGTAAATCAAATTGATAAACATCGTGAAGAAGAGCTTCCGTTTTCGCAGTTTACTCGTTCTGTTGAAGAGGCATTTCAGCAATGGGGAGTCACATTTGAACGCATGTTTTATACTTCGCTGAAACAAAAAGAGCATGTACATAATGAGTTCGATGAATTAAAACAGTTGTTGCAGTTGCTTTTTTGTGAAAAGGAGGAGCGGCTTGAGCAAAGTATACGTATTGCTGTCGAGCAAATGATTGATAATCATATGCATATGCTTATCGCTCAACAAGAGGAAGAAGAGCAACATATTCGTCAATCGCTTTCGTTTGAGGATGAAAGAATGCTTCTTGAGAAAATGGAAGAAACGGAGCAAGCGATTGATCATATAAAGAAAACGTGGTTGAGTGCAAAGCAGCATGTTGAACAGCAGTTAGAAGCGACGTTGCATAACGCCTATATGATGCCTTATGAAACGAGAGAGCATGCTCGTGCCTACTTAGAAGCATGTCAACCTGATTTTAAAGTTGGTTTTTTGTTTACAAAGCAAAAAACAGAGGAAGAACGACGGAAACGACTGCGTGCTTTTTATGAAGATTTGCGAAAAAAAATCGAAAGTCAGTTAGAATGGCATGTTCGTGACCTACTGAAACGTTTTTATCAACAATATGACGTTCATGACCACGAGTTATTACATCGTATTCAACAATTAACTGTTCCGTTTTCAGAACAATGGATTGTTGAACGAAAGCCAAATCAGCCGCTTGTTACAGGGGATTATGTATTAACGTATACAAACGATATAGCGAATGAAATAAAACGGTTATATCGCGATGCGGCTCTTCAACTCGCGGAGCAAATAATTGAAAAAGGGAAGGCGCAACAACGGTTAAATATATATGAGCAACAACTAGATGAGCTGATAAAGGAGCGAGCGCGTTGGGAGCAATTGAAGCAACTTGTTTATCATCGTAAACATACGCGTGAACAATTGCAAAAAGTCGTTGACCATGCAACACCGTTAAGCGATGATGCGATTTATCCATTTATTCACGAGACGTTTACGATGCGAATAAGCAATCAAAAGAAAGAAGAAGTTCCACAGGAAAAGGAAGCGGTGCAAGAAGAACGTCCAATTCAAACGGTGCAAATGGCAAATGAGACGGTTGAGCAAACGATCGAAAAACTACGGGCCATTAGCCAAATGATTGCTCCGATTGAAGGGATGAAACAGCTAGCGAAAGAAATGGGCGAAAAAATTCAACAACTTCAACAACGGACGTTTACAATTGCTCTATTCGGGGCGTTTAGTGCAGGAAAATCTTCATTTGCAAACGCGTTAATAGGTGAACACGTCTTACCTGTTTCACCTCATCCAACGACGGCGACAATAAATAAAATTGTTCCGCCGACAGACGAGCATCCACATGGAACCGTAGTTGTACAAGTAAAAACGGAGCAACAGCTTTTAAACGATTTGCAACACTCTTTGCGCTTTTTCGGCGTGCAAGTTCATTCGTTACAAGAGGCGATCGAAGAAAGCAAAAAAGCTATTCGTAATGAAGCTATTGATGCAAAAGAGCGTGTACATTGGGCATTTTTACAAGCTGTCGTGCGCGGTTATGAACAAATGAAAGAAAATCTAGGGCGATTGCTTGTCATCTCATTTCAGCAATTTCACGAATATGTAGCAAATGAAACGAAATCGTGTTTTGTTGAATGGATTGAATTGTATTATGATTGTCCGCTCACTCGTGAAAATATTATTCTTGTCGATACACCAGGAGCCGATTCTGTAAATGCTCGTCATACAGGAGTAGCATTTAATTACATTAAAAATGCTGATGCGATTTTCTTTGTCACATATTATAACCATGCGTTTTCCAAAGCGGATCGTGAATTTTTAATTCAGCTTGGTCGTGTGAAAGATACATTTAGTTTAGATAAAATGTTTTTCATCATTAATGCAGCTGACCTAGCTCATACAGAAGAGGAATTGCAGTCGGTCGTTCGTTATGTAAAAGAGCAGCTTTTGCAATTTGGTATTCGCCATCCACGTCTTTTTCCATTATCGAGTAAATGGGCACTTGCAGAAAAAAACGGGGAAACATTCGATCATCATGTGTTATCGAATTCAGGAATGAGCACGTTCGAGCAAACATTTTATCCGTTTATCCATCATGAGATCGGCTCACTAGCCGTTGCCTCTGCTCGTTTGCAAATGAAGCAAGCGCGAAAACGGTTAGCAGAATATATTGCAGAAGCGAAGCAAAGCGATGATATAAAACGTAAAAAGTTGCACATCTTGCAGCAAGAGCGACAACAGCTTGAACAGATGATTGAACAATATGAAACAGACTATGATGTTCATGCAATCGAACAAGAGCTGAACGAGTTAGTTTATTATATTCAACAGCGCATTTCTTTCCGTCTGTCAGACTGGTTTAAAGAGTCGTTTAATCCATCTGTTTTGCATGACCGACAAACAAATATAAAAAAGGCGTTACAATTATGTTTAGATGAATTTTTATACTCTATCGGATTTGATTTGGCGCAAGAAATGCGTGCAACTAGCTTGCGAATAGAAGCGTTTATAAATAAACGTTACGATCTTCATTTTATGGCGTTAGAAAACCAGTGGAAACAAGTGCATGATCTTATTGTAACAAAAGTCGATCTTTCAAGTTTTCCGACGTTACAATTCCCGATCGCTTTTGAGCAAATCGATCGTAACGTGTTTAAAAAGGCGCTTTCGTTGTACAAAAATGCAAAATCATTTTTTGAAAAAGATGAAAAACGGCTCATGAAAGAAGAGCTAGAAAAACAATTACATGAGCCAATTGCGGCGTATGTAGCTGAACAAAAACAACGGTTGCTCGCGCATTATACAAAACAGTGGAATGTGATTATTGAGCAACTTCATTGTCATATGCGTGAACAACTAAATGAGCATTTTACAGGTTTATTTGCCGCATTAACGGCTAAAGCACCAATAGACGAATTACAACATATTTACGATATGATCGGAGGAATGGATGATGAATGAAGTTCACCAAGCGATTACAGCACATTCACAAAAGCAACATGCACTCGTTCGGGCGTTTATCGAGCTAGACGCGAAACGAGAAGCGTATATTGAGGAAGCCGTCTCTTTATGTCAACGCGGCGAATCGTTTTCTGTACACAACATTAACGAAATAACAAAACAAATAAATGAATTAGCTAAAAATGGAATTGTACCACAGCGAAAATATGTGACGGTTGACATGGTAAAGGAATATGTCCAAAAATTAAATAACAAATCGTCGTAGTGTAAAACGTCCCATTCGCGCATACTATTTGTGCATCATGTATAAAAAGGAGGGGAAAGCGATGGGACGAACAAAATTAGGAAATGCCAATGCGCAACGAAACAATAACGCAAAACAAAAAAACGACTTCAATAATGAGTTTGCTTCATATGCTGAAGTTGAAGTAAAAAAAATGAGCAACGAGCATAAAAATATTCGATAAGGCGCGCATATGCGCCTTTTTTTAAGATGAAAAATCGAAGGGCGGTATGTCGATGAAAAAGTGGCTCGCTATTATTATTTTATTTAGTTTTTTTGCATACATGCTTTGGGAACATATAACGGAAAGACAAACGATCGCAACCGGTATTCATATTGGAATGAAGGCACCGGACTTTTCTTTGCAAACGATTGATGGAAAAGTCATTCAACTTTCGCAATTGCGTGGAAAGGCAGTTATTGTGAACTTTTGGGCAACGTGGTGTCCACCTTGTCGCGCAGAAATGCCGGATATGCAAACGTTTTATGAGCGTTATGAAAAACAAATAGAAATTGTAGCCGTCAATGTGATGGTGAGAGATTCGAAAGAAAAAGTGAATCAGTTTGTAAAAGATTATCGTTTAACGTTTCCGGTTGTGCTAGATGTTGATGGACATGTCATGAAGCAATATGATATTCAACCGATTCCGACGTCGTTTATTATCGATCGACAAGGCATTATTCGTGAAAAGCAAATCGGTCCGATGTCGTATGAACAAATGGTGCAATATGTAGAGAAATGGGGGAAATAGCCGAGGAATCGGCTATTTTTTGTATATTTGTCATTATGTTTGGAAAAGATAGAAAAAAACAAAAAGTAGGTGAATACGTAATGAGGAAAATAAGAAAACGGACATTTGCAGAACTCGTGATGGAAAATAAACGACAACTATTAAACGATGCGAGGGCATTAGAAAAATTGGAAGAGAAAATGGAAACACGTTGGCTTCATAAAGCAGAGTAATATAGCCATACTATAAGGGAGAGGGGGATGAAAAATGGGCAATCCAAAAAGTAATCAACAACCATTTGTACCACAACATATCGGTACGAAGCCAAGAGCAGCAGGTGGCAATAAAGGAAAGCAAATGCAAGATCAATCTGGTCAACATCCACAAGTCATTCAAACGAAGGGTGAATAAGGGCGAATATTCGCCCTTATATAGTTTACATAATTATATTATGATAAACAATAAAGTTTGTATAACATGAAGAAAAACGTGCACGATAAAAGTGTACATTTTACTTTTACAAGGAGGATGATAAAATGAAGCCAAATTATGATGATCGTCGTGACAATGTAGAAAAATTACAGGACATGGTACAAAATACGCTTGAGAATATTGAAAGAGCAGAAGAGACGATGGCGTTCGCTAGTCCAGAGGAGCGTGAAAAAATTAGGGAAAAAAATCATCGCCGTGAAGAAGCAATTGAGGCGATGCGAGCAGAAATCAAAGATGAAGCAAGAGCTCGTGAAAGAGGATATGAATGATAAAAGCCGCATACGTGCGGCTTTTTGTATGCTCTGTTTACATGTTCTTATGTATGGTACAATAAAAAAATAAATTATTGTTATTTCGGAGAGTGAGAACGAATGATGATTTCACAAAAAGAAATTGAAGTGCGTTACGCAGAAACAGATCAAATGGGGGTTGTTTACCATGCCAATTATTTAGTTTGGTTAGAAATCGGACGAGCCCATTTTATTCAACAACTTGGTTTTCAATATGCTGATATGGAGAAAAGGGGAATTGTGTCTCCGGTTATTGATTTGCAAATTTCTTATAAAAAGCCTTTACGCTATGGAGAGACAGCCACTATTAAAACGTGGGTAGAGTCATATGACGGCATTCGGGTTGTTTATGGGTATGAAGTGTTAACGCCAACAAATGAAATCGCAGCAACAGCAACTTCAAAACATGTTTGCGTGTCGAAAGAAACGTTTCAACCTGTTTTAATCAGAAAATATTTTCCTGATTGGCATGAAGCGTATGAACGGGCAAAAAAAAGATAAAAGCGGGCCATCCCGCTTTTATCTATATGTAAATATTGGCTCGTTTCGTTCTTCGTCAAACTCAATATGCAAATCATGGTCATCAAAATACCACGTATCGTTTTGTTCAATAAAAAAGATAATTCCTTCTTTTTCTAATTTTACTGCAGCGTCGATCGGGCTTTCTTTATTCACTCCTAAAGAAAAACCTTTTTGTACGGTGCTACATCCACCGTATCGAGCAAAAAAACGAACGTAGTCTCCAGGCTGTAGTTGCAGTTCCTCTTTGTACCATGCAAATGCTTCGTCACACATGTATATGTTCATTGTATTCACCATCCTTCACAAATGATTATAAAATAACGAGAAATATTTTTCTATTTTGCGCACTCATTGTGAGAAAAAATGAAAAAGGAACTATACAAATGGTGGCAAAACATGTATCATTAATGCGTAATGAACGTGAAAGCGAAAGGAGTGACGTTTCCGTTATGAGCAGGGCGAGTACAAATGAACCAGAACCAGCAATAATAGGGGAAGTCGTTTCGTTTTTTTTCGCTGGGACGTACTGCTCACGAACGAAACAGACGCTCCAACGACAAAAAAGCGGTGCTTCCCTTTTGTAGAGAAGATAAGGGGGGTTACGCCATGATGAACATTTATTTATCTAATGAGCAAGGAAAATTAGAAGAAATTCACGAGTTGAAAAATGGCTGTTGGGTTAATCTCGTCTCCCCAACGGAAAGTGAAATTCGCTACATTTCAGAACATCTGAACATTCCGATTGATTCTATTAAAGATGCGCTCGATGATGAAGAGCGTTCACGTATTGAAAAAGAAGATAATCATGTATTAATTATCGTCGATATCCCAATTATTACGTACGATGAAGGGAACATTCCAACATATGAAACCATTCCAATTGGAATGATTATTACAAATACATGCTTTATTACTGTATGCCTCCAAGAAAATCCGATTTTTGAAGAGTTTACGAAAAGTAAGGTAAAAAACTTTTATACGTATATGAAAACACGTTTTGCCTTACAAATGTTATATATGATTTCGACGTATTATTTAAGATATTTAAAACAAATTAATCGCAAAACGAGTGAAATTGAAAAGCAGCTACATCAATCGATGCAAAATAAAGAATTGTTTTCGTTGCTTAGTTTAGAAAAGAGCCTCGTTTATTTTACAACATCATTAAAAGCGAACAATATTGTGATGGAACGGCTGCTTCGCTTGAATTATTTACGGATGTATGAAGATGATCAAGAGTTGTTAGAAGATGTCATTATTGAAAATAAACAAGCGATTGAAATGACAGAGGTGTATAGTAGCATTTTAAGCGGAATGATGGATGCATTCGCTTCTGTCATTTCGAACAATTTAAATATTGTAATGAAATTTTTAGCTGCTATTACGATTGTTATTTCTTTTCCAACGATGGTGACAAGTTTTTACGGAATGAACGTTCCGATTCCGTATCAAGACAAGCCATATGCGTATTTAGTTGCTTTAGGAATCTCTTTCGTTCTTTCAAGTGTGACTGCGTTTGTTTTTTGGAAGAAACGTTATTTTTAAAAGGACGGTACATGCCGTTCTTTTTTTTTGTACAAAACAAACACGAACATTTATTGTTTTTTTAAAAAAAAAGATCGTTTTTTATTGACTGTTTATGTCCTATTTAGTATATTAACATTCGGAAAATGAAAGGTGAGGGATGAATAATGAACAATCGTTATGATGTGATCGTTGTTGGAGCTGGTCCAACAGGGATTTTTACTTGTTATGAATTAACGTTAAAATTACCGGGTGCACGCGTGCTGCTCATTGATAAAGGACACGATATTTATAAGCGAAACTGTCCCATTTTGCAAAAGAAAATCGAAAAATGCCCACCGCCAGTTGGAAAAAAAGATTATGCTGGATGTCTACCTGCTTGTTCCATTACAAATGGATTTGGAGGAGCTGGGGCTTATTCAGACGGGAAGTTTAACATTACGAGCGAATTTGGCGGATGGATGACGGATTACTTACCTGCCTCGACAGTGTTACAACTTATCCGATATGTTGACGAAATTAATTTAAAACATGGCGCTACTCAGTCTCTGACTGATCCGCTGACAGATGAAGTGAAGGAAATAGAAAGACGCGCTTATGCGGCTGGGTTGAAACTTCTGCGCGCGCAAGTTCGCCATCTTGGTACAGAACAAAACTTACAAATTTTAAAGAGTATATATGAATATTTACGAACGCATATTGATATGATGTTTAAAACCGAAGTGAGCGACATTTTAACCGAAACAGTCGATGGCACGAATCATGTCAAAGGAGTTCAACTAAAAAACGGAGATATGCTATATGCCAATCGTGTCGTCATTGCTCCTGGGCGTGATGGATCAGCTTGGTTATCGAACATATTGAAACGTCGCGGGTTGAAAATGATCAATAATCAAGTTGATATTGGTGTTCGTGTCGAAACGTCTAACGTAGTAATGGAAGAAATTAATACACATTTGTATGAAGGGAAGTTTATTTTTAACACATCCGTTGGAACACAAGTTCGAACGTTTTGTAGTAATCCGTCTGGGCATGTTGTTGTCGAGAATCATTCTGGTATTATGCTCGCGAACGGTCATGCATATAAAGATCCGAAGCTAGGAAGTAATAATACAAACTTTGCTCTTCTTGTATCTCATAAATTTTCTGAGCCATTTGATCAGCCGAACGAATATGCACAGCAAATTTCTCGTTTAGCGAATGCGTTATCTAACGGTGGGATTATTGTGCAAAAATATGGGGATATTTTGAAGGGAAGACGTTCAACCGAAAAACGAATGAAAGAAGGATTTATTGAACCAACGTTAAAAGAAGCTGTTCCAGGGGATTTAGGTCTCGTTCTTCCATATAACACGATGAAAAGTTTAATCGAAATGACAGAAGCGTTGAACAAAGTTACTCCAGGTATTGCTTCAGAACATACGCTCTTTTATGGGGTAGAAGCAAAGTTTTATTCCGCGCGTCCGAAATTAACCGAACGTTTTGAAACAGAAATTTCAGGGTTATATGTCGGAGGAGATGGTGCTGGAATTACGCGCGGACTGGCACAGGCTGGGGCATGTGGGGTATGGATTGCTCGACATATTGTAGAAACGTATAGCTAGCGAGACGTTCTCGCTAGCTTTCTTTTGTTAACTTATATAAAAATAATGTTGACATATATCTTTTGATCGAATACGATTATTGGTAATTAGAAGTAAAGGGGGAGAACGATGGATTGGTTATTGCTCGCGGATCGTGTATTAACAGGGGAGGAAATTACAGATGATGAAGCGCTCTCGATATTAAATTGTCCAGATGATGAACTATTGTTATTACTACAAGGCGCTTATCGTATTCGTCAAACGTATTACGGAAATAAAGTGAAATTAAATATGATTATGAATGCAAAGTCAGGATTGTGCTCCGAAAATTGTGGATATTGTTCACAATCTTCCATATCTACTGCCTCGATTCCGACATATAAAATGGTAAACAAAGATACGATTTTACAAGGGGCAAAACGAGCGTATGAAGCGAAAATAGGAACATATTGTATTGTCGCAAGCGGAAGAGGTCCGAGTGATAAAGAAATAGATGTTGTTGTATCTGCGGTGAAAGAAATTAAAGAAACATACGGTTTAAAAGTATGTGCTTGTTTAGGGATATTAAAACCAGAGCAAGCGTTGCGATTAAAAGAAGCAGGTGTGGATCGATACAACCATAACATTAACACATCGAAAGAGCATCATCCGCACATTACGACTTCCCATACATACGATGATCGGATACGAACGGTAGAAACGGTCAAAGAAGCAGGGATGTCTCCATGTTCTGGCGTTATTATCGGTATGAAAGAAACAAAACAAGATGTCATTGCGATGGCGAGAAGCTTAAAAGCACTAGATGCGGACTCGATCCCTGTCAATTTTCTTCACGCAATTGATGGAACGCCGTTAGCAGGGACAAAAGAATTAAATCCTCGCTATTGTTTGAAAGTGCTCGCGCTGTTTCGTTATATTCATCCAACGAAAGAAATTCGCATTTCTGGGGGGCGAGAGGTAAACTTGCGTAGCTTGCAACCACTCGGTTTATATGCTGCCAACTCCATCTTTGTTGGAGATTATTTAACGACAGCCGGACAAGAAAAACACGCTGATTTTCAAATGCTTGAAGATCTCGGATTTGATATTGACTTTGCACCAGCATCTTATGCGATATAAAAAAGCCGACGTTTTGTGTCGGCTTTTTTATATGTACATATACTATTACTAATTACGATGTTCAACGTTGGAGTGAAGTTCATGTGATATCAAGAAAATTTGAAAATGAGCGGTTGCGTCGAAAACAAGAAGAAAAAGAGATTATTGACGGTTTATTAGATATTTATAATGACTATAAATGGTTGTACGAACAGTTTGGCGATGAACAGTATGAACAAATGATGGAGCAAATCGTCGAGCAGTTGAAAAAGTTTACGAGACGGAAACGACGCGAATGAAATTTATATACATTGCCATAACACGTATATAAAATAAGGAATGCAAAAAAAGAGCACGCCACAAAAGAGTCCATTCGTGATCGTTTCCATCCATTGATCAATTTGTTCGTCCATAAGCTTGTCCTCCGTTTCTTTTTACTTTCAACGTATGTGTACATAGTGGCAAATATACATAAAAAAACGGATGACATAAATGAATAACTTTTTCATAACATAATACAAAGGGGGCGATATTGTGAAAGAAATTGAAGTAGTCATTGATACGGAAGAAATTGCGGAGTTCTTTTACAATGAACTTGTTCGGCGAGGCTTTGTCCCAACAGAGCGTGAAATTGAAGAAATGGCAGATATTATGTTTGATTACTTGATTGAAAAATGTATTATTGATGAAGAGATGATTGATGAATAAAGCGACGGTTGTTCCGTCGTTTTTTATTTGAAACATTTTTTCATTTCGTTCGTATAACGTATAGAATGAAAAATAAAGGAGGCTGTTTTATGGGTCTATTTAATAAAGTATTAGCAAGTATTGGAATTGGTTCTGCTAAGGTGGATACGAAGTTGCATGAATCACAACTATCACTTGGTGAACGGATTACAGGAGTTGTAGAAGTTACAGGAGGAAATGTAGATCAAGAGATTGATGATATATACTTGTCTCTTTGTGCTACATATACAAAAGAAGTAGATGATCGCAAAGTAACGAAGCAAGCCATTATTGAAAAGTGGAAAATTGCCCAATCATTCGTCATTCGTGCTGGAGAAAAGAAAGAATTTCCGTTTTCTTTTTCCCTTCCGCTTGACACACCAATTACAGTAGGAAAAACAAGAGTGTGGTTACACACAGGACTTGATATTAAAAATGCTGTCGATCCGACAGATGAAGATTACATTCGTGTTCAACCTAATCGGATGATGAACGAAGTATTTCGAGTGATGGAAAACTTAGGATTCCGATTAAAAGAAGCAGAATGCAAAGAAGCGGCTTATTATGTTCGAAAAAACCTCCCTTTTGTTCAAGAATTTGAGTTTGTTCCAACGAGTGGTGAATTTCGTGGGAAACTTGATGAAGTAGAAATGATTTTTTTTCCACATACACCACAAGAATGTGAATTACTTATTCAAGTGGACCGACGAGCGCGTGGGTTAGCTGGTTTGTTTGCAGAAGCGCTTGATTTAGATGAAACTTTTGTTCGTGTTACTATTCATGAGCAACATATTCAAACGTTACAAACAGATCTTGCTGCACTCATTCGACGATATGCTTAAAGGATTGGGGACTCCCAATCTTTTTTTATGCAAATTGTATGATTTTATATATTCGACAAAAATAGTAAAAAAATGCAAAAGGAATCGACAAAGCGAATCGCTAATACATACGTAAAGAAAAAAGAGGGGTGGATGTTAGTGATTCGCATGCTTATGGGGAAAATATTAAAATCAACACAAAGCTATGATGTAACGTTATTTCAAACTCCGCAATTTGGCCAAACGAAAGGATATCGTCAAGTATATCGGCTGACGGTGAGTGGAGAAGATCACGATGACGTATTAGCTGAAGTTTATCGAATGTTTAATGTTCCAGATTTAGTACCGAAAGATTATCGTGCGCGATATGTGAGTACAGGTGATATATTGCTTATTGATGAAGGAATATACGGTCAATTTTTTTATCGTTTAAGCTCGGATGGATGGGAACGTATTCACCGTATGTATGTGCGTTAAAAAATGTCTTTAAATGTTCACAAAATTGTGCTATATTGTATATAGACAATTAGCACAAGGTTAGAGTATGATAAAAAATTCCCCTTGTGCACAAGGGGATTATTTTTTTCGTTTCTCGGCACTATACTCTTTATCGTGTGCTTCAGCTTCAGCAATTAACGTATCTTTTGGAACATGATTGTTTTTTTTCGGACTATTGATACGGTTGCGATGTTTTTTTCCCAATCGTAACCCTCCTTTACATGTAGTTACATCTATTAACATCGACAAGAACATAAAAAATATACATATGGGGTGGGAAAAGCGATGTTTGCATTTATGATTTCTTCGATTGTCGGACTTATTGCTATTTTTTGTTCTTTGTTTATTAAGTTTGAATTAGAGCGATTAATTGGGCGGAGAAAGAAAATTTTCTTCCTTCATTTCGCAAATATTAGTATCACTAACGTCGTTATTGCAAGCGCTTACTATGTGTTTAGCGGAATGTTTGAAACGAACGCACATCCATTTTATCTTATATATTTAGCGTCTTTAGAAGCAATGTTGCCGATTTACGTTGTTTGCTATTTAATATATGAACATTATGAGCAAGCGAAGAAAAAATATATCGTGAGTGAAGATAAAAAAGTTTTGTATGTAAAACCGAAGTATTTTCGAAAAATATCGTCATAAACACGAGGGAATTTCCCTCTTTTTTTTATACATGAAAAACAATGCTTTAGCGAAACATAGGAGTGTGATATAGTATATATGCAGCGATAAAGGCTAAAGGAGGATACATATGAGCGTTCATATTGGTGCAAAAGAACATGAAATTGCGGATAAAATTTTACTTCCTGGAGATCCGCTTCGCGCAAAGTACATTGCTGAAACGTTTTTAGAGGGAGCTACTTGTTATAATCAAGTTCGCGGTATGCTTGGGTTCACGGGTACATATAAAGGCCATCGTATTTCCGTTCAAGGAACAGGTATGGGTGTGCCATCTATCTCTATTTATATTACAGAACTGATGCAAAGCTATAACGTTCAAACATTAATTCGTGTCGGAACGTGTGGGGCTATTCAAAAAGACGTAAACGTTCGTGACGTCATTTTAGCGATGGCATCGTCAACCGATTCCCAAATGAATCGTATGACGTTCGGAGGAATTGATTACGCTCCAACGGCCAACTTTGATTTGTTGAAAACAGCATATGAAATTGGAAAAGAAAAAGGATTGCAATTAAAAGTTGGTAGTGTATTTACAGCTGACATGTTTTATAATGAAAATGCGCAATTTGAAAAGCTAGCACGGTACGGTGTACTGGCGGTAGAGATGGAAACAACAGCGCTTTATACGTTAGCCGCTAAATTTGGCAGAAAAGCTTTGTCCGTCTTAACGGTAAGCGATCATATTTTAACAGGGGAAGAAACAACAGCTGAAGAGCGCCAAACGACATTTAACGAAATGATCGAAGTGGCGCTTGAAACAGCCATTCGTCAATAAATGAAAAAGCTCCTGCGGCTCATTCCCCGCGGAGCTTTCTTCTATTGTGAGGGAGAAAAAGATGAAAAAATGGTTATGTTGTTTTTTGATCATAATGAGTGGCTGTCAATCCTTTGGATCACTTGAGCAAGAACAAAAACCGTCTAAGCCTCCTGTCCAAGTTGAGCAGCCGGCACCATCTTCTGAGACACCGACACCCCCTTCCGAACAACAGGAACAAGAGGAGCTTGTACTTGAAGAACGTTTTTGGAATCAAATTGAAGTGCAAAACGGGGTAAAAGTGATTATGAATCCAGATAACGTACTTGCCTTAGTAAATAAAGAACAACAGTTACCGGCTGACTACAAG
This sequence comes from Anoxybacillus gonensis, assembly GCF_001187595.1. Taxonomy (GTDB): domain Bacteria; phylum Bacillota; class Bacilli; order Bacillales; family Anoxybacillaceae; genus Anoxybacillus; species Anoxybacillus gonensis. The sequence continues at coordinate 1,436,227 of NZ_CP012152.1, read as the reverse complement.
CCGGCTGACTTAGTCATTCCAAATGTTCCGTTTACGTTTAAAGAAACGGATGTTGAAAAACGTCACATGCGGGCAGAAGCTGCCAAGGCGTTGGAAGAAATGTTTACAGCAGCGAAAAAACAACAAGTGATATTATATGCTGTGTCAGGCTATCGTTCATATGAGAGGCAACAACAATTATTTACATCTGAAGTTCAACGATTAGGGAAAGAAAAAGCGGTTGTTGCCGTTGCGATGCCGGGGAAAAGCGAACATCAAACAGGGTTAGCAATGGACATTACAAGCCCGAGTGTTCAATATGCAATTACGCCTGCATTTGGCGACACAAAAGAGGGGAAATGGGTAGCTGAGCATGCCCATGAATTTGGTTTCATTATTCGCTATCCAAAAGGAAAGGAACATATTACAGAATATCAATATGAACCTTGGCATTTACGCTATGTTGGGAAAAAAGTGGCCAAAGTCATTTATGAGAAACAAATTACGTTAGAAGAATATTTTCAAATCGTAAAGAAAATATGACTTATACACACTTGAGTACGCAATATTGTTCAAATACATGCGCTAACTTTTTAGATACGTAAATGTATAATTCCGATTGGTATACAGCAGTTAGCGCTTGTCGCAAATGCAACTGTTTAACAAATAATTCGATTTGACGTTTGGCATACTTCATTGCTTGATGTTGTGAAATAATTTGTTTTTTCTTAATTTTTAATTCGATTTCTGTCAATAGTGAGATGGAGAAGCGAAGGATCGCTGCCTCTGTTTGACCGATGAATTGCGAAAGCATCATTTCCATCCTCCTTCGTGTTTACAAAACTGAAATATACTTTACAATACATTAACATATCTTTTTTAAAAAAAATGTCGGAATGTGCGATGAAATTTCGACAAAAAAGGAGCTACAGTGAAAAGTAGCTCCTTTTTATAAAATCATGGCTGCGATCCATGCGAAAATAATGACTGAAATGTTGTAATGAATAAACGTTGGAACGCATGTATCCCAAATGTGATGATGCTGACCATCCACGTTTAAACCCGATGTTGGACCGAGTGTGCTGTCTGAGGCAGGTGATCCTGCATCACCAAGCGCACCAGCAGCGCCAATAATCGCAATGGTTGCCATTGGGCTAAGTCCAAGCTTTATGCAAAGTGGAACGAAAATGGTTGCGATAATTGGAACAGTAGAAAACGAAGAACCAATTCCCATCGTGACAAGCAGTCCGACAATTAACATAAGCAATGCGCCTAGTGCTGTGTTATGGCCAATAAGGGAAGCTGCTTGTTCAACCAGTTTCTCAATATGTCCCGTTTGTTTTAATACATTCGCAAACCCTGAAGCACTTAACATGACAAACCCAATAAACGCCATCATGCGCATGCCTTCTGTCAATAAACGATCGCCTTCTGTTAAACGAATACATCCGCTTAAGTAGATGACAACTATTCCTGCAAACGCCCCAAAAATCATAGAGTCAAGAACAAGTTGAACGGTTAAAGCAGTAATGACAGCGACGATCGCAAACCATACTCCGCGTTTTTGAAACGATTGAGTTTCTTCGCTTTCTAGTTGTATTTGTTTATATGTGCGCGGTTTTCGATACGTAAAAAAAGCAAGCAGTAAACCAACAATCATTCCAAGCGAAGGGAAAAACATCGCTTTTGGAATATCTGATTTTGCAACAACCAACCCGCCTTGAGCCATGTTTGATTGTACAATGTCATGAAAAATAGCCCCAAATCCAGTCGGTAACCACATATATGGAGTAATTAAACCGAACGTAATGATTGATGCGACTAACCGACGATCCACATGCAACTCATTTAAGATGTGCAAAAGTGGCGGAATCAAAATAGGAATAAACGCAATATGGATTGGAATTAAGTTTTGTGAAAAACATGACATGAATAAGATGACGAGAAGAACAAGTGCTTTGGAATATTGCTTTCTTTTTGACTCCCCTTGTTTTCCGACCATTTTTATAATCATATGAACAATGGCGTTTGGTAAGCCAGTTTTCGAAATGGCAATCGCAAATCCACCTAACAACGCATAACTTAAAGCGACTTCCGCGCTGTTTCCTAATCCTTCTGAAAACACCTCAACGGTTTTAGAAAGACTGAGATTTCCAATGAGTCCTCCTACTAATGACGCGATCAATAATGAAAACACGACATTCATACGCAATAAACTAAGAATCAGCATGACGAGTACTGAGATGACAACAGCGTTCATAATTGTGACCTCCAAAATACTTTAGTTTGATAAATTGGTAGAGTGATGAAACACTAAACAATCTATCATATGTATGAATCGTTCGTCAACAATAAATTTGGTCTAAGGCAATGTTATTGCATGTTTCCTACTGTTCTTCAATGAACCAATTTTGTTGCTATAGACCCACACGATATACGCTTGGTACAATGATAACGCAAAAAATGACGAAGAAGTTGGTGGAACAGATGACAAAGATGAAACCTGAATTTGGGGCGTGGGTGAGCATCGGCTCTTATATCGTTTTATCTTTTGGAAAGTTATACGTCGGATATATGTCAAATTCAGAGGCATTAAAAGCTGATGGATGGAATAACTTCACAGATATTCTTGCCTCTACCGCTATTTTAATTGGATTGCTTATTGCAAAAAAACCACGCGATGACAACCATCCATACGGTCATTCACGCGCGGAACATATTTCATCTTTAATCGCAGCGTTTATTATGATGTCGATTGGAGTGGATGTATTGATAAACGCGGTGCAAACGTTGAAGGAAGGGGAGTATGTCAAACCAGATTGGATAGCGGTATGGACAGCAGGTACTTCAGCTGTATTTATGTTTTTTGTATATATGTTTAACAACCGCTTAGCGATAGCTACAAATAGTCAAGCACTTGCCGCTGCTGCGAAAGACCATTTATCCGATGTGCTCGTTAGTGTAGGAACAGTTGTTGGGGTCATTGGTGCTCAGCTACATATGCGTTGGCTTGATCCTGTTACCGCTTTTGTTATTGGATTTATGATTTGCAAAACAGCATGGGATATTTTTAAAGAAGCATCCCATACGTTGACGGATGGGTTTGATGACGAAATGTTAAAGCAATATAAACAGGAAATTGAGCGCATTGACGGTGTGAAGCAAGTAGTAGATATTAAAGGAAGAATGTACGGTAATGAAGTTGTCATAGATGTTACGATTTCTGTTGCCCCGTATTTGAATGTTGTAACAAGTCATGACATTGCAGATCAAGTTGAGCGGTTGCTCGAACAAAAGTATGGAGTTGTCTACGCCCACGTTCATATTGAGCCGTATGAACAAGAGTATGTTTTTCGTGGGGACTGAGATGAGAGAGGAGTTATAAAATGGAAAATAGAACAATTGGAGTTATTTACGCCCTATCTGCTTACGTACTATGGGGAATATTACCTTTATATTGGAAATTACTTCAACATATCGGGGCAGAAGAGATTTTATCTTATCGAATTGTCACTTCTTTTTTATTTATGATTGCGTTGTTGCTTATTCAAAAAAGTTGGTCTACGTTTTTGCATACGTGTCAATGGTTGTGGAGAGAAAAAAAGCGAGCAGCCGCTTTCGTTACGGCTGCGGTGCTTATTAGTATGAATTGGTTTATTTACATATGGGCTGTTAATCACGATCATATGGTTGAAGCAAGTCTAGGCTATTATATGAATCCGCTATTAAATGTTTTATTAGGTGTGATTGTGTTAAAAGAGCGTCTGTACAAATGGCAAGTTGTCTCGTTTATTTTAGCTGCTTTTGGTGTTGTGCTCATGACGATTGAATACGGTAAATTTCCATGGATCGCGCTGTCGCTTGCTTGCAGCTTCGCGTTGTATAGTCTTGTGAAAAAAGTGATTAAAGTTGATGCAACAATCGGTTTAACAGTAGAGACGATGCTTGTTACTCCTTTTGCACTAGCATGGATTGTTCATTCGTTTAGCGAATGGTCAGGACCTTCTTTTTCATTGATGACGATGTTGTTGCTTGTTGGTGCTGGACCAGCGACTGCCTTGCCTCTCTTATATTTTTCGAAAGGGGCACAGCATATATCATTAACTCTTTTAGGTTTTTTACAATACATCTCTCCAACATTAAGTTTGTTGCTCGGTGTGTTTTTGTTTCACGAGCCGTTTACAAATGCACACATGTATGCATTTAGTTGTATTTGGACGGCTTTGCTTTTATTTTCACTTTCTAGTACATGGGAGAAGCGAAAAGAAAAATCGTTGAACATGTAGCGCCTGTCTCGTGAACAGGCGTTTTTTTCACCCATTTTTTTTTAAAACGATAACGTTTTACTTAGCGGTTGAATAGGTTGTTAGTACAAGAAGGAGGTGTCAAAAGATGAGTGGAGGACATCATCATGGTAGTGGCTTTGCGTTAATTGTTGTATTGTTTATTTTGCTAATTATTGTTGGCAGTGCTTATATTGGTGGCTGGGGTTATTAATCAACAATAGAGGGGGAAATACGTGATGTACGGATATGGCTATGGATACGGATCCGGTTATCCAGGATACGGAAAAACATTTGTGCTCATCGTCGTATTATTTATTTTGTTAATTATCGTCGGTGCGGCTTGGTGCTAAAGAGCAAGAGGGGATTTCCCTCTTGCTTTTATACATGTTTCCATTTTTGGATTAATCGTATGAATAATAATATGGCGCCGGAAGCTAAACCGGCAATAAGACCGAGCCAATACCCAAACGGCCCAGCGGTTGTATAATGAGTGAATACGTATCCAACCGGTAAACCAATTAACCAATACGATACGAGTGCAATAAAAAATGGGAAGCGAACGTCTTTATATCCGCGTAATGCCCCTTGAATAGGGGCTGCAACGGCATCAGAAAATTGGAAAAATAAAACGTACAACAAAAAACGTTTCGTCCATTGTAAAACAAGTGCATCATTCGTATATAGGGAAGCAATCGCTTCTCGAAACAGCAATAGGACGATAGAGGCAACAATAGCCATCATCACAGCAGAAGAAATACCGATGATACAGTAACGCTTCGCGTGCTCGAACCGCTTCGCTCCTACTTCAAAACCAACAATAATGGTTAAAGTAAGGGAAACGCTTAATGGAATCATATATAAAAGGGAACCGAAGTTGAGCGCTGCTTGATGAGCTGCAATCGTGGCTGTTCCAAATTGACTCATCAACAAGGTAACAGCCGAGAAAATGCTCGTTTCGAAAAAGATAGCTAATCCAATCGGTGTACCGATGAAAAATAATTGTTTCCAAATAGAAAATGATATCGGATGAAGCTTTTTTAGTATATTGTATGTTGCGAAAGGTTTACGAAAGCGAACGAGTAAAAATGCACATAGCAATAAGCACCAATACGTTATGCTTGTAGCGTATCCTGCTCCTACTCCACCGAATGCAGGTATACCCCATCGTCCGAAAATAAATATATCATTCAATAAAATGTTTAATGGCAACGAGCATAGCGTTAACATCATTGTTACATTCGTTCGACCAAGTGCATCGATAAATGAACGAAGAACATGATAAATAAAAATCGGGACGATACCAATACATAATGCTTGTAAATATTGATAAGCAACGATTTGAACATTATGTTCGATCGGCATGTTTTCCAATAAAATAGGAACGAAAAAATAAATGAGCGTAAACACAAAGAAAGCAAAGACGATCGCTAAGTATATTGCTTGTTCAACGGTTCGAGAAATACGCTCGTGGTCTTTCGCCCCGAAAGCTTGAGCAACAATAGGGGTTAGACCGGTTAATATACCTCCGATTCCTGTAAATGTAGCGATCCAAATGTTTGAGCCAATCGCTACACCAGCTAAATCAACTGCGCTATATTTGCCTGTCATCGTCACATCAAAAAAGTTCATCATATATAAACTGATTTGTGTAAGAAAAATAGGAAATAATATATGTAAAAACTGCTTTATTTTTTCTTTTACCGTATATGTTTCTTTCATCTGTTCCTCCAAATAACATATGAAAAATGTAAACAAACGATATTATAACATATCATTTTCATATATTCATGGATAATCCTCTTGCTTTTCATGTTAAGTTTTGTTACATTAAAAAAGTCGTTTTTTTATTATAAACATCAGGTGAGGTGACGAGCATGCAATTATTACAAACGGTCGTATCATTTTTAAACAACATATTATGGTCGTATGTTCTTATCGCTCTTTTAATTGTCGTCGGATTGTATTTTACATTCCGTACAAAATTTGTTCAATTTCGTTATTTTGGTGAAATGTTTCGAGTCATTACAGAGGCACCAGAAAAAACAGGTGCGATTTCGTCGCTCCAAGCGTTTTTTATGAGCACAGCATCTCGTGTCGGAACAGGTAACTTAGCAGGTGTTGCGTTAGCGATTTCCGTTGGCGGACCTGGTGCGGTATTTTGGATGTGGCTGATCGCTTTAATTGGTGGGGCATCAAGTTTTGTGGAAAGCACACTTGCCCAAATTTATAAAGTGAAAGATGGAAACGGTTATCGTGGCGGTCCGGCATATTATATTGAGCAAGGATTGAAAAAACGTTGGCTCGGTATACTGTTTGCTATTTTAATTACGTTCTCATTCGGTCTTGTATTTAACTCTGTTCAAGCGAATACGATTACATTTGCATTTGAGCATGCGTTCCAAATGGACCGTACAGTGATCGGTATTGTACTTACTATTTTAACTGCCTTTATCATTTTTGGTGGTGTGCATCGTGTAGCGAAGGCATCATCTATTATCGTTCCAGTGATGGCGAGTTTGTATTTATTGATTGCGTTTTATGTTGTTTTAACGAACATGACGGAGTTGCCAGCAGTATTTTCTTTAATTTTTAAAAATGCATTTGGTATTGAACAAGCAGTTGGTGGAGGATTTGGCGCGGCCATCATGATGGGAATTAAGCGCGGATTATTCTCGAATGAAGCTGGAATGGGTAGTGCCCCGAACGCGGCAGCGACAGCAGAAGTTTCCCATCCAGTAAAACAAGGTCTCATTCAAACATTAGGTGTATTTGTTGATACGTTAGTTGTTTGTAGTGCGACAGCATTTATGATTTTACTATCAGGCGATTATATGAAAGAAGGGCTTGATGGAATTACTTTAACACAAACGGCATTGAGCACGCATATTGGTGAATGGGCAAAAGGATTTGTTGCAGTCAGTGTATTTTTATTTGCATATAGTTCAATTATCGGAAACTATTATTACGGCGAAACAAATATTGAATTTATTCGTTCAAGCAAAGCATCATTGCTCGTATATCGACTTGCGGTATTAGCGATGGTCATTTGGGGCTCTGTATCGAGCATCCAAATTGTTTGGGACTTAGCGGATTTATTTATGGCGTTTATGGTTATCGTGAACTTAGTTTCGATTTTCTTACTTGGTCGCGTCGCTTTCGCGGCATTACAAGACTATATTACGCAACGAAAACAAGGAAAAAATCCGGTATTTTATGCACGGAATATTGGTGTAGATCATCAAGTGCAATGTTGGAAAGAAAAACAAACAGAATGGAAAAAAGAGGCGTAAAAATGAGGCTGCAATCAAGCAGCCTCATTTTTTTAAATAAGCGGGTAATTCAATTATAAAACATGAACCATTCCCGAATTCGCTTTGAACACGCATCGCGCCTTTATGCAACTCAATAATTTTTCGTGACAAAGATAAACCAAGACCTGTTCCCGTCGGCTTTGTCGAAAAAAACGGATCGAAAACGTGATGAATAATGGTAGAAGGGATGCCAGGCCCATTATCGCGTACATAAATTTGAACGAGATTATTGTGCAATTTCGTTTCAATGTCTACCCGTAACGATTTTTCCGTTTTTGCTTCAATCGCATTGCGAAATAAGTTAATAAACACTTGCAATAGTTGATTTTTGTCAATGTTAACAACGTATTGTTGTAGTTTTTCATCTAAATGATACGAAAGCTCTACGTTATGAAGAAGCGCTTCACTTCGTAACAAAAGATCTAAATCATGTCGAATAAATTCGTTTATTCCAATCCATTCTGCTTTTACTTCACTTGGTTTTGCAACGTTTAAAAAATCTGTAATAATATCATTTGCTCGATCAAGTTCTGGGATGAGAAGTTGATCAATGAGAGTAACGATATGTTCGGGCAACTGTTCTTTTAAAAACTGTAAATATCCTCGTACTGTCGTTAAAGGATTTCGAATTTCATGGGCAATCCCTGCAGCAATCCGGCCGGCGATCGCCAGTTTTTCTGCTTCTTTTATTTGATTCAGTGATTGAAACATACTAATCACGCGTTTAATTGACCCATCTTCGTTATATAAAATGCGCGTATTAATGATGCCATAATATCGATCGAGCACTTCACAATTGTAAAGAGGTTGCTTTGTCCGCAACGTTTTTAATGTCATAATTTGTTCATCAGGAATGTTTAACAATTCGCGAATATGTTTACCGATCATTTCATCGCGATTTACCCCGACATCGTTTGCTGCCTGTAAATTACATAATGTAATTTTTCCTTCAGCATCCACGAAAACGATATGGTGAGAAACAAGATCAAAAATAGGTGATAAAAATTGTTCCACTTGTTCAAATGGATAGTCTTTTTGCAAATCAATATTCCATTGCAAAATAGATGTTTTGTTTTTTTCCTTCTCTATTGTTTCAACCGTTGGGGAAGGAATATTTCTTTCTTTTTTTATTATTTTTCCAAGTTCGTAATCAACGTATGAAAACGGAAAAGAAATGTGTTCCACAAAGCGTTTATATAAGCGTATTTCTTCTTCAAGCTCATTTATTTTTTGCTTTAGTTGTTCATGACTTTCCATCCTTCTAACTCCTTATTTCACTATTCCTATGTTGAAGTTTAACGCAAAATGAACGGCTCGGCTAGTATGTAAATAAAATTTTATAAAACTATGTTCTAAATGAAAAATGTGATAAACAACAAGATATGAGAATAAGATGGGAAAGAATAAACGAGAAGGAGGAAGGAAAATGACACCTCAGTTTATGTCTTTCATCGATCCTTATGTTTATCAAACCTTGCAAACGATTAGAGGAAAAGAAGTCATCATTGAAACGGTGCGCGGAAATGTGCAAGGCATTATTCAAGATGTGAAGCCTGATCATATTGTATTAAAAAGTAACGACACCCTCTTTTTTGTCCGCATTCAGCAAATCGTTTGGATTATGCCGAAATAAAAAAAGGAGGGGACTCAATGTTTACAAGAATAAACAAGCTTCAAATTGAGTTGCCAAAATCTACGTATGCAGACGCTAATGCAGCAGCGGCCGTTCAAGAGTTACTCGGTGGAAAATTTGGAGAAATGTCAACGTTAAACAATTACTTGTTTCAGTCATTCAATTTTCGGGAAAAGAAAAAATTGAAGCCTTTTTACGATTTAGTTGCAAGTATTACCGCAGAAGAATTAGGTCATGTCGAGCTCGTTACAACAGCTATAAACTTATGCTTAACAGGAACCACACATGAAGGCGCTCCTGATATTACACCCATGCAAAACGGGGTAGATCAACGAAATACGTATCATTTTATTGCAACGGCACAAACAGCATTGCCTGGAGATTCGATGGGAAAATCGTGGTCAGGTGACTACGTGTTCAATAGTGGAAATTTAGTGTTAGATTTATTGCACAATTTCTTTTTAGAGTGTGGAGCACGTACACATAAAATGAGAGTATATGAGATGACCGATCATCCAGTCGCACGAGAAATGATCGGCTATTTACTTGTCCGAGGAGGTGTGCACGTCATCGCTTATGCCAAAGCACTTCAAATTGTTACAGGGGTGGATGTCACAAAAATGTTGCCGATTCCGAATTTAAGTAACGATAAATTTGATGCGGCAAAAAAGTACGAGGCGCAAGGGTGGCATAGAAGACTATATACGTTTAGCGAACATGATTTTCAAGATGTTAAACAAATTTGGAAAGGAACACATCCGCTTGATGGAGGACAACTCGAGGTCATTCAAGGGACGCCAGCAGGTGCACCGATTCCAGATTTAGAAGCAGTGGAGGAAACATTTGCCCCCGGCATTTCATACGAGGACTTTCTTGAAATTGCTAAGCGCCTTCAAAAATCAGCCGGTTTGTAAAATAAGCTATGCTATGCGCATAGCTTATTTTTTTTGGGTTCATTTTTATAATAAAACTATGTTCTAAATAATCAATGTAAAACAAAAAAGAGAAAGAAACAAGAGACAATTGCTTGCACCTCTTCAAATCAAATATAATAAAAAGGACACAAAGGAGGATGAAAACCATTGATTACGCTACAACATATTCAAGAAGCTCAACAACGAATGAAAGCGGTCGTTCATAAAACCCCCCTTGAATTTTCACAAACATTTAGTCGTTTATCGAATAATCGTGTATACATGAAGTTAGAAAATTTACAGAAAACAGGTTCATTTAAAGTACGCGGATCTTACAACAAAATTATGTTGTTAAGTGATGAAGAAAAAAGCCGGGGAGTTATCGCTGCTTCAGCCGGTAATCATGCACAAGGGGTAGCTTATTCAAGTAGAATGATCGGTATTCCATGCACAATTGTCATGCCTAAAGGGGCACCATTAAGTAAAATTCAAGCGACACAAAGTTACGGCGCAAATGTGATTTTATATGGAGATGTGTTTGATGAGTCGTTAGAATACGCCAGAAACCTCCAACAAAAAACAGGAGCGACGTTTGTTCATCCTTTTGACGATCCAGCTGTCATTGCTGGACAAGGAACAATCGGGCTAGAATTATTTGAACAACTAGACGATATTGACGCAGTGATTTGTCCGGTTGGAGGTGGGGGGTTGCTAGCTGGTATAGCGATTGCGATGAAACAAAAAAATCCCGCTATTCGTGTATACGGTGTAGAATCTGCTGCTTGCGCGAGCACAACAGCAGCTAAACAACATAATCAACCGATTGTCATTACGCCATCCAATACGATTGCGGACGGCATTGCTGTGAAACGAATTGGAGATTTAACTTTTTCATACATACAAAAATATGTTGATGATATTGTTTGCGTAGAAGAAACAGATATTTCACGGACGATGTTATATTTGCTCGAGAGAAATAAATTGCTTGTTGAAGGGTCTGCGGCTTGCTCACTAGCAGCTTTATTGTATAAAAAAATCCCGCTTGAAGGAAAAAATGTTGTAGCCATTTTAAGTGGCGGAAATGTCGATGTCACACTCATTTCACGAATTATTGAACGAGGGCTCGTTGAATCAGGACGATTCGTCACATTTTCGACAGTCATTTCTGACAAACCAGGACAGTTAAATAAATTGTTGCGAATTATTGCAGATTTAGAAGCGAACGTCATGTCCATCGATCATCAACGAATGGGTACAAATGTTCTTCCGGGGCAAGCAGAAATTCGATTTTCTCTTGAAACAAAAAATAGCGAGCATATTGATCAAATTCAACGTGTATTGATCGAATCTGGATACATGATCCGCCGACTAGACTAAACATGTAATTTGTGAATTTTCTTCCTTTATGTAAAACAATGCTTTTAAACTGATTTATTTTTTACTATTATTAAATTAAATAAATGATTGTCACTAAAGGTGGGGAGAATAAATGAAGCAAATAGAGTTTTTTATCGTTCCGCATCCAAGAGGACCTGTGCGAGTAGATGTGTATAAAAAAAATGGATCATACGAAGCGCATGCTAAGTTTAAAGATGTAGCTACAGCGCAAGCGAGCGGAAACGATAAACATTTTGCGGTATTACAAGCGCTCCATGAACTTGCTAAATTTTTAAATAAATATAAAGGATCTTGAAGGAGGAATCAATGATGATTCATTTAAACTGGCATGAAAGACCAACGATAAAAACGGTTGTGTGCAACCATACAAATGCTGAAAAATACATCGTACATAACGTATTAACACCCGGAAAAGAGTATGAAGTGAAAAATGAAACGGATGATTTTTATTTTATTATTGATAACTGTGGGAAAGTTGGAGGATATTATAAGCATTATTTTACAGAAAAAGCGGTGTAATGCCGCTTTTTTTTTCATTTTCTACACAACCTTCTCAAATAAATTTCACAAATGTGTACTATACTGGCTTACGGATTGAATGAAAATGAGGGGGATCTTTAGTGATGAAAAAATGGATCATACTGTTGATCTGTGCACTTTTCTTCGCTCTAGCAGGGTGCAACAACAATCAAGCGCAGGATAAACAAGAAGAAACAAAACAAGCAGAGAAAAAACAAACAGAACAAAACAAAGAACAATCAAATGAAGAAGATGTATTTGCGAAAGCAGCAATGGCTGAACCTGATGAAAACACTGTATGTGTATTTTGTAATATGAAAGTATATCCAAAGGAACACGAGCTTGGCAAATTCACAGCGAAATCTGTGACAGAAAACGGTGACGTCTTGTTTTTTGATGATATCGGATGTTTATTTAACTACAAACGCGATCACGGTGAAGCTGCAAAAAAATATGTACGCGATTACAACACATTCGAATGGATTGAATTACAAAATGCGACAGTAGTGAAAGCAGACATTAAAACACCGATGAACTACGGATATGCGTTTTTTGCAAAGAAAGAAGATGCTGAAAAATTTGCAAGCGAACAATCAAAGGCAACGATCGTATCTTGGGAAGATGTTGATCAAGTTGCTCATGAGCGTTATATGAAAAAGAAACAAATGATGCAAAATAAAAATGATGGACAAGGTCACGGTCATGGCGACAATATGCAACAAGATGGTCATCAAGATGGAAATATGAACAACGATGGACACAGCCATAATTAAAGCTGCCTTTTGGGCGGCTTTTTAATTTTTTTAGAAACTATTTACAAAAACCGTATTATTTAATATAATACAGTTATTACAGATGGTACAGGTAGGGAGGAGGTGGCGATGTGTTTGATCTTGATTTACGAAGCCGAAAACCAATTTATGAACAGCTTATAGAAAAAATGAAAGAAATGATCATTCATGATGTGTTAAAACCAAATGAGCAACTACCGTCTGTTCGCTTGCTAGCAAAACAATTAACGATTAATCCAAATACGATTCAAAAAGCATATCGAGAATTAGAAAGAGAAGGGTACATTTACTCTATTCCCGGGAAAGGGAGTTTTGTTGCTAATAAAAAAGAGGCGATTTACGATGAAAAAGTAAAACAGCTAGAAGAAAGCATATTCAAACTATGTCAAGAAGCATTTTATATCGGGGTAAAAAAAGAACATATTTTTTCGATTGTGGAACGTGCACAAAGCACGATGCGAGGAGGAGAGGAACTTGATTCAAATTAATCATGTAAGCAAGCGATTTGGAGAATTAGAGGCGATTAAAGATGTGACATTTTCCGTCCCAAAAGGGTTGATTTATGGATTACTTGGATCAAATGGTGCTGGAAAAACAACACTGATGAAAATGATTGCAGGTATTTATAAACAAGACAAAGGAACGATTACTATTGATGGTGAGCCGATTTTCGAAAACATCAAGCAAAAAGAACGAATCATTTTTTTACCTGATGCACTCTATTTCTTCCCACATACAACAATTCGACAAATGGCTGACTTTTATCGTCATATATATCCAAAATGGAGCGAAGAACGTTTCCGCAACATGCAAGAACTATTCCCAATTGACGTAAACAAGAAAATTCATCGGATGTCAAAAGGAATGCAGCGACAAGTTGCATTTTGGTTAGCATTTTCCACTATGCCTGATGTGCTTATTTTAGACGAACCACTTGATGGACTAGATGCTGTCATGAGACAAAAAGTGAAAAACGTTTTATTTCAGGACGTAGCGGAAAGGGAAATGACCGTTGTTATTTCCTCGCACAACTTATTTGAAGTAGAAGATTTATGTGACCGTATTGGCATGTTACACCACGGTTCGTTCATCATTGAAAAAGAGCTAGATAATTTAAAAACCAATATTCATAAAGTCCAAGTGGCATTTCATGGGCAAGCTCCTTCTTCTTTTTTTCAACACATGGATGTTATTTATCAAGAACAGCGTGGTAGCGTTTTACTTTGTATTGTTCGTGGAAGAGAGGAAGAGATCATTGCACATATTCAAAAGCATGAACCAATTTTGTTTGATTTATTACCATTAACGTTAGAAGAAATATTTATTTATGAAATGGGGGAACAAGGATATGCCATTGAAAACATTCTTGTTTAATCGTGGAATATTTACTCAAATTGTTCGCAACGTCGGTTGGGTCTCGCTTATTTATTTCATCGGTTTACTTTTTGCTTTGCCTATTCATATTTTTATGATGAGCGAAAACAAAGATTGGCTTATGCATCATCAAACAGGACGCATATTCGATATTGGAAGTATCATTCAGTTTTCCCTGATGTTCACACTCCCTATTTTACTCGCTATTTTTTTATTTCGTTATATGCAAGTGAAGCGATCAGCTGACCACATGCATAGTCTGCCAATCAAACGGGAGGTGCTGTTTCTTCAACATATTGTTGTTGGAATGATTATTTTAATCGTGCCCATCACAATCGTTGCAATATGTTTAATCGTCATGAAGCCGTTCCTTCCGATTCCTTTATATTCATTTAAACATGTAGCTATTTGGTTTGTTAGTACCGTTGCGATGAATTTATTATTATTTTCTGGAGCTGTGTTTGTTGGGATGCTCACTGGCATGTCTATTTTGCAAGGCATGTTCGCTTACATTCTCTTTTTCTTCCCTGCTGGAATATTTATTTTACTTATATTTAATTTGAAATATTTTTTGTACGGCTTTGCATACGAATATTATTTATCTTCTAGCTTGAATGAGATGATTCCTTTTATTCAAGCACTAAATTGGGAGACAGAACGAATCCAACCGCTCGAAATATTGATATATACTGTGCTGACTTTTATGTTTTATGGACTTAGTATATGGTTGTACAAAAAAAGACATGTTGAAATGGCAACCGATGCAATTGTCTTTCGTCCACTCCGCCCGGTATTTACATACGGTTTCACGTTTTGTGTCATGCTTGTCGGTGGAGCATATTTTGGACAGATGCAGCAAAAGATGAGTTGGGTGATTTTTGGATACGTATTTTCATCATTATTTGGTTACATCATCGCCCTCATGATTTTAGCAAAAACGTGGCGTGTATTTAGTCGTTGGAAAGAATACATGGGATATGTGGTATTTATGAGTATCGTTGGCTTATTATTTACATTTGATCTATTTGGATATAAGGCGTACCAACCGTCATTAAACGAAATTGAACGAGCATATTTCGGTGACCACATATACTTTTTGGAAAACGATGAAATAGACGAGGAAAACGCCTTTTACTATGAAAAGGAAAATATCAGAAATATTTATTTATTTCATCAACATCTTATTGAACAACGAACATATCCAGTTAACGATAGACGGAATGTTGTTATCGGCTATGACTTAAAAAATGGAAAACGAATCGTTCGCGAATATACCGTTCCAATGAATTTATACAATCAATTTTATAAGCCGATTTTTAATTCCATTGAGTTTAAAAAAAATCATTATCCAATTTTACGTAAGACGAATTTTGAAGACATTTTACAAATTCGAATTGGTTCGGAAGATAAAGTCGTTCGACTGCAAGATCGTGCTGATATTGAATCATTTTTAGCAGTCTTACAACAACAACTTTTACATGAAACATTTGATGAAACAACAACAAATCGCAGTTGGGGTACAATTAGCATTTTGTATGAAAAATACGAAGAACAAGGAATAGAATGGAGAAAATCGTACCATCTGATTGAACAATGGCTACAAGATCGCGGTTTATTACAACAAGCGAGAGTGACAGCGGATGATATTGCTGAAATCAAAATTATTAAAAACACAAAACAAGTTCCACAGTATGAGTGGACACCTGAAATGATTGAACGAGAAAAAGCAAAAATGATCGTTCACGATAAAGAAAAGATTGAACAATGCTTACAAATGGCTACTTGGGGAGAGGGAGATTATATTTTAGGTATTTACTATAAAAATGGTCGTATTGACATTCAAGCGTTTTCAAAAGATTTTGTTCCTCCATTTGTTCATTAAAAGACCTGTACGTTCAGGTCTTTTTTTCTTTGTTGGCAAACGAGGGGGATATTCGGTAATATATTGTTGTTCATGATAAAAAATAGAGAGGTTGACTAGCTGTGAGAAAAATTGAACTGTTAGCGCCAGCGGGAGATTGGGATTGTCTTCGTGCCGCTGTTGCCAATGGAGCAGACGCCGTTTATTTTGGTGTAGATAAATATAATGCACGTGTACGAGCGAAAAACTTTCGTATGGAAGAATTAAAAGATGTGATGGCTTATTTGCATAAATACAATGTTCGTGGATATGTTACTTTTAATATTTTAGTGTTTGAAAATGAGCTAGAAGAAGCAAAACAGCTCGTTGAAGCATGTATAGATGCAGGAGTAGATGCACTGATCGTCCAAGATTTAGGACTTGTGAAACTCATCCGCGATTTGTCGCCTGATTTTCCGATTCACGGATCAACACAAATGACCGTTACATCTCCAGAAGCTGTCGAATTTCTAAAGCCTTACCATTTAGAAGTCGTTGTACTTGGTCGCGAAAATAATTTAACACATATTCAAAAAATTGCTGAGAAAACGAACGTTCCTTTAGAGGTATTTGTTCACGGAGCACTTTGTGTATCATATTCCGGGCAATGTTTAACGTCAGAAATGTGGGGTGGGCGTTCAGCGAATCGCGGAGAATGCGCTCAAGCTTGTCGTCTTCCATACGATTTAATCGTTGATGGCGAGCAAAAAGAAATGGGAAACGTGGCTTATTTACTTTCACCAAAAGATTTAGCTGCTCTTGATCTCGTTCCAGAACTCATTGAAGCAGGGGTAAGCACGTTTAAAATCGAAGGGCGATTAAAGTCACCAGAATATGTAGCGAATGTTGTCAGCAAATACCGAAAAGCTATTGATGAATATTTAGCAGGACGTCATTATACTCCTTCAACAGAAGAAATACGTGAGCTACAACAAAGCTTTAGTCGAGGATTTACACATGGCTTTTTAAAAGGAACAAACAACAAACAGCTTGTTGATGGAACATTCCCGAAAAGCCGTGGTGTATTTCTTGGAACGGTCAAAAAAGTATTAAAAGACGGTGTTTTATGCGAACTGCAAGCCCCGTTAAAACGTGGGGATGGCATCGTATTTGATGCAGGCCGTCCAGAAGAAAAAGAAGAAGGCGGCCGCGTATACGATTTACGAAAACACGGGAAAAAAGTGGAAGGGGAAGTGGAAAAAGGTCTTGTTGAAATTGTCCCTGGTCGACATGACGTCAATTTAACGCGCGTGCGTGTCGGAGATCGCATTTGGAAAACGAGCGACCAAGAGCTTGATCGTCGTTTGCGTAAAACATTTGAAACCGAGCGGCCATATCAGTTGTTTCCGCTAACTGTGCATGTGTACGGTGAAGCAGGAAAACCGCTCATTTCAACTTGGCGCGATGAAACGACAGGCAATGAAGTAATCGTTCAATCAGAGCAAATGTTAGATGTTGCGCAAAAGCGTCCGCTCACATTAGATTTTATAAAAGAGCAATTCGGGAGATTAGGCGGAACAATTTTTGAATTACAAGACGTTTATATGCATATCACAGGTAATGTTATTCTTCCGGTTAAAGAATTAAACCGAATAAGAAGACAAGCCGTTGAACAGCTTATTGAAAAGCGACAACGTCCGCGGCTATACATCAAGCAAGCCGTTGATTTAACATCTTCTTACCGACAAAAACAACGAGCAGAGAAACCTTCTTTAATGGCGCTTTGTCGTACGCTCGAACAAGTCGAAGCGGCATGTGATACAGATGTAGAAATGGTGTATGCGGATTTCGAATTTACAACCGATTATCCGAAAGCTGTGCAGATTGCACGAGCAACAAACAAACCGATCGCTTTAGCTACCCCGCGCATTCATATGCCTGGGGAAAATGGGATTTTAAGAGGGATTTTAAAAGCTGAACCAGATGCCATTTTAGTTCGTAGTTTAGGAGCGGTGCAGTATTATACGAATCAATCAATAGAACAAACGTTAATTGGAGATTTTTCGCTTAACATCTCAAATCATCTAGCTGCACAGTTGTTTTTATCTCGAGGGCTCGATCGGATTACTCCTTCATACGATTTAAATATTCAACAAATGATTGATTTACTTGAAGCAGCACCAACAGAACATATGGAAATTGTTATTCATCAACATTTACCGATGTTTCACACTGAACATTGTGTATACTGTACATTTTTAAGTGAAGGAACCGATTTTACGAACTGCGGACGACCATGTGAAAAACATCGCGTATCGTTGCGTGACCGTATTGGCATGCTTCATCCTGTTCGTGTGGATATCGGCTGCCGAAATACAGTGTACAATGCCATTGAACAATCTGGGGCAGAATATATTCCACACTTTTTATCCCTTGGTGTTCGCTCGTATCGTGTCGAGTTTTTGGAAGAGTCAGCGAAAAAAGTAGAAGAAGTCATCACATTATATCGCGAAGCGCTCGAAGGCAAACGGAGCGGTACAAGCGTATGGCGCACATTAAAAGCCATTAATCAACTCGGCGTTACACGAGGACAGCTAATCAAAAAATAAGCGGGCTCAAGCTCGCTTATTTTTTGTTATTTGTACATTTTGCTATAATAGTAAATGAACGAAAAAAAGAAAGGGTGATTTGTATGCCAGCTGTTGAATCAAATATGTTTCCACTAGGCGAAAAAGCTCCATCGTTTGAACTTGTCAACGTGATCAACGGACAAATCGTTCGATTAGAAGACGTCAAATCGGATATTGCAACAGTAATCATGTTCATTTGCAATCATTGCCCATTTGTTAAACATGTTCAAGAGGAGCTTGTCCGTCTCGCCAACGATTATCAACCAAAAGGGATTTCATTTATTGCCATTAATTCAAATGATGTGGAAAAATATCCAGATGATTCGCCAGAAAAAATGAAAGAGGTAGCTGAACAACTTGGATATCCGTTTCCATACTTATTTGATGAAACACAAGAAGTAGCAAAAGCATATCAAGCTGCATGCACGCCAGACTTTTACATATTCAACGGTGCATTACAATGTGTTTACCGTGGTCAACTCGATGATTCACGACCAAGTAACGGAATTCCAGTGACTGGATCTTCTATTCGTACCGCTTTAGATGCATTGCTTTTAGGGAAACCTGTTCCGAAAGAACAGAAGCCAAGCATCGGTTGCAGCATCAAATGGAAAGAAAAATAAAAAAACATTTGACATTTTTATTTCAAGCCTATATACTTAAGAAGTACCATTTCGTTCGTTATATCAATGATCGTTATAAGCTGCACCTTTGTCAGGTTCATCTTATAAGGACTTGACGAAAGTGTAGCTTTTGTTTTATGAGTAATGAAACGGTGGTCAATTTTTAAAATTGTTTTGGAGGAATTTCACATGAACACAGGTAAAGTAAAATGGTTTAACGCAGAAAAAGGTTTTGGATTCATTGAGACGGACGGAGGTACAGACGTATTCGTTCACTTCACAGCGATCCAAGGTACTGGATTCAAAACGTTGGAAGAAGGCGAAAAAGTAACATTTGACATCGTGAATGGCAACCGTGGGCCGCAAGCGGCAAACGTCCAAAAAGCATAAATAGTCAAACGTACGGGGTCTCGCTTTTCGTGAGATCCCGTTTTTATATGCAACGAAACAAATTCTCACTGGCGCAGCTTCGGAGCTGCAAGGACGGAAGAGAGGTAGGGTTTCCGTCGTTTTTGTTTGTTCAACACGCTCTTGATGAGCGTGTATTTTTTTAAATAAAAATACAGAAAATTTGATAAAAAACTATTGAAAAATGATGAATGATTCCATATAATAAACTCATGTTATAAAACTATACATAAGAATGTGAGGTAATGTAACATGAGTGAACTTCTCGTCTCTGAACAAACAAACACTTCGACGCTTGAACAAATTAAAGAAATCATCAAACAAAAACATGTGGAACTATTACATTTACAATTTGTTGATCTTGAAGGTGTTTTAAAGCACGTCACAGTGACAGCAGAACAACTAGATGATGTAGTAGAAGGAAAAATAATGTTTGATGGATCTTCTATTAAAGGTTTTTCTCCAATCAATCGCTCAGACTTATATTTACTCCCTGATTTACAAACATTTGCAGTACTACCATGGACAGTAGAAGAGGGGTATGCAGAAGCACGTTTTCTTTGCTCTGTGATGAATCCAGACGGAACGTTATTTGACGGCGATCCACGTAACGTATTGAAAAAAACAGTTGAACGAGCGAAACAAAAAGGATATACGATCTCCGTTGGCCCTGAATTAGAGTTTTTCTTGTTTAAAACGGATGAAAATGGGAATCCGACAACAACACCACAAGATAACGGCGGCTATTTTGAGCCATCACCAAAAGATCTCGGGGAACGAGTTCGCTTAGACATTTATCGTGCATTAAAAGCAATGGGATTTACGATTGAGGCTTCGCATCATGAAGTGGCTGAAGGTCAACATGAAATTAACTTTAAATATGCAGATGCGCTCAGTTCCGCTGACAATGCCACAACGTATAAATGGGTTGTAAAAACGATTGCTAAAAAATACGGATTGCATGCCACATTTATGCCAAAACCGATTTTCGGTATTAACGGTTCAGGTATGCACGTAAACATTTCGCTATTTAAAGATGGAGAAAATGCGTTTTTTGATCCAGCGGATGACAATCAATTATCTGAAACGGCATATCAATTTATTGCTGGTTTATTGCACAACGTAAAAAGTTTCGCAGCCATTACGAATCCATTAGTCAACTCGTATAAACGTCTCGTCCCAGGATATGAAGCGCCTTGTTATATTGCGTGGTCGGCATCGAACCGCTCCGCATTAATTCGCATCCCTGCAAAACGAGGATTGGCAACACGCGTTGAGCTTCGTTGTCCAGATCCATCTGCCAATCCGTATTTAGCATTTGCAGTTATTGCTGAGGCAGGGCTTGATGGAGTAGAAAAAGAGCTCACTTGCCCAGCACCAATCGACGAAGATATTTTCCATATGACGAATGAACGTCGTAAAGAGCTTCGTATTGAAAATCTTCCAGGTAGTTTAGGGAAAGCGATTGAAGAATTAGAAAACGGAACGATTGGACGTCATACATTAGGTGACCATGTATTTAACGAATATATCGCAATGAAAAAGAACGAATGGGATAGCTATCGGACAGCTGTTCATGCTTGGGAGATTGAACATTATCAAGCAAAATTTTAAAAGCGAGCGATTGTGCTCGCTTTTTTGCATGTTTTCATTATGTGTTTAAACAACAAATCGTTTATGATGATACATAGAACATAACGAAAGGGTGGTATTGTGTCTAAACGAATCATCGGAATGATTGTAACGATTTGTGCCGCAACAACAGTGCTATGGACGATCGGCTTAATCGTCACTATTCAAGATCAATTTTTTTACGAAGCTTCCTCAATAAAACAACCAAAGCAAACAACGGCAAACACAAAGAAAAACGATGCGCTTTCCATTGTCGCACTTGGCGATTCATTAACGCGCGGGACGGGAGATGAGACAGGAAAAGGATATGTTGGCTATGTTGTAGATGAACTAAAAAAACGGACAAATCAACATGTCCAATTCACCAATTTAGCCATTAAAGGGCAACGATCTGCGCAATTGATTAGCCAACTGAAACAAAAAGAAGTGCAGCGGCAATTAAAAGAAGCTGACATGATTTTAATGACGATCGGAGGAAACGACTTATTTCGCGGTGGTGAAGCATTGAGAGACTTATCCACTACGCAATTAGAAAAAGAAAAAGAGAAATTTGTCCAGCAGCTACGTACGATTTTTCAGCTTGTTCGCACAGTAAACAACGATGCGCCCGTATTTTATATTGCTTTATATAATCCGTTCAATGATTTAGATAATGGGAAAGAAACATCTGCCGTTGTACGTAGTTGGAATTATGCAGCATCTGAAGTAGCAGCCGACTATCAATCCATTATTTGTGTTCCGACATATGATTTGTTTGAACTGCAAGTAAACGACTATTTATATACAGATAAATTTCATCCTAATAAAGAAGGATATAAACGAATCGGTGAACGTGTTGCCTCACTTATTACGTTAACGAAAGGAGAAGAATAATGAAAGAAACGTTAGTTGTACAACTTGTACGAAAAACAATCGGAAAAAAAGAAATTATTAAAGGACTTTCGTTTTCGTTAAAAAAAGGGGAAGTGTTCGGCTTCTTAGGTCCAAACGGCGCAGGAAAAACAACGACTATTCGCATGCTCGTCGGATTAATTCGACCGACATCTGGAACGATTTCAATTTGCGGCTATGATTTACAAAAACAATTTACAAAAGCGATCCAACATATAGGGTGTATCGTTGAAAACCCTGAACTTTATCCGTATTTAAGCGGTTGGGAAAATCTTGAACACTTCGCACGAATGGTTCCAGGAATTACAGCTCATCGCATTCAAGAAGTGGTTGAACTCGTCGGTCTACAAAATCGGATCCATGATCTTGTTCGTACGTATTCGCTCGGCATGCGTCAACGCCTCGGTATTGCGCAAGCGCTACTTGGAAAACCGACGGTGCTTATTTTAGACGAACCAACAAACGGTTTAGATCCTGTCGGCATTCGTGAAATGAGACAGTTTATTCGCTCGCTTGCTGAAAAAGAACAGTTAAGTGTGCTCGTCTCATCGCATTTATTGAGTGAAATACAACTCATGTGTGACCGTGTGGCGATTATGTCTAAAGGAGAGATTATTCGTATTGATACGGTCGAACATTTGCTACAAGAACAAGCTCGGACATATTGGAGCGTTGATCCGGTAGATAAAGCAAAACAAATACTACAAAATGAAACGACTGTGCTTGGTGAAAAAGATGGAGCGCTCGTGACAATGTATGAATCAAATGAAACGATTGCGCGTTGCAATGCTCGTTTAATTGAAGCAGGAGTATATGTCAGTGGAATTGAACGCAAACTTCCAACACTAGAAGACTTATTTATTGAATTAACGGGAGGGGAAACGATTGATTAATCTTGTATACAATGAAATGTTAAAAATTGTTCGTAAAAAACGCTTGTTTATTATCGCAGCGATCGTTGCTGTTCTCGTTAGCTTATTTACATACGCGCAATTTAAACAAATCGAAACGATTCGAGAACGGATTGGAACGACAGATTGGCGTACACAGCTACAACAACAAATCATCGACACACAAAACCGCTTAAACTCAACAGGAATTTCTGAGGAGTGGAAAAAGTTTCTTAAAATCCGTTTACAGCAACAACAATATTATTTAGACAACGATATTAATCCAATGGCACCCGGTGCTCCAACATTTATGCGCATGTTTATTGAAAACTCCATTGAGTTATTTTTACCGCTTCTCGTTATGGTCATTGCAGCTGATCTCGTTTCGTCAGAAGCAAGCGGCGGAACAATCAAGCTGCTGTTGACACGTCCAGTGAAACGATGGAAAGTTTTAATGAGCAAATATATAGCGTTGATTTTATCTACGTCGTTTATCGTATTTTCTGTCGCTCTATTATCATACGCTATCTCTGGCATTGTATTTGGATATGGTGGATGGAATTTGCCGCTTTTAACAGGATTTTCGATTCAAGGTGAAGAATTAAATACAACAACTGTTCATCTTATTGCTCAATGGAAATACTTGCTTATTGAATTCGGGCTCGCTTTTTTTGTTTCGCTCGTCGTCGGTACACTTACGTTTATGTTATCCGTATTAATACGTAGTACAGCCGCAGTGATGGGAATTATGCTAGCTGCTCTTATTTCAGGTGCAATTTTATCAAGTATGGTATCATCGTGGGAGTCTGCAAAATATTTGTTTATGGTAAATTTACGACTCACAAGTTACATTAGTGGAATGGCGCCACCGATTGATGGGATGACACTTTCTTTTTCAATGACTGTACTCGCCATTTGGGCACTTGGTGCACTAATCGTTTCGTTTTACGTATTTACGAAAAGGGATGTTTACTAATGGAAAAAATGATTTATACGGCAATGGATGCATTACAACAACGAACACCAACAATTATGGATTTCGACAAATTTGCTACATATGCTGTTCTTCTTCCACTTATCCGTCAACACGATGACGTGTTTGTTTTATTTGAAGTACGTTCATTTCAATTGCGTCGACAGCCCGGTGAAATTTGTTTTCCAGGTGGAAAAATGGATCCGTGTGATCAAAATCCACAAGAAACAGCCATTCGGGAAACATGTGAAGAGTTGGGGATTGAAACAGAACATATTACACATGTCGTTCCACTTGATTATGTGCTTTCACCATTTGGGATGGTCATTTATCCGTTTGTTGCATTTGTGAATAACGCACACATGCAAATTAATAAAAAAGAAGTGGAAGATGTGTTTACCGTCCCGTTATCTTTTTTTATTGAAACGAAGCCACAAATATATCGTGTTCAATTCGAACCAAAGCCTGAAGACAATTTTCCATTTGACGATATTCCTGGAGGAAGACAGTATAATTGGCGACCAAGGCAAATCGAAGAACATTTTTATTACTACAAAGACAAAGTCATTTGGGGATTAACCGCAAAAATTGTTTATCATTTCGCTAGACTTATTGAACAGACGAGGGGAGAATAAGTATGGGACAACCTGTTGATTTAGGATTTGGCATTTCACTTATTGATTTATATGATCTACAAACTGCCCAACGAACAGGAGCGTATGTTTTTCATGAAGAAGAAGTGACAATTATTGAAACAAGTGCGAGCCCGTCTATCCCTCATTTACTTAAAGGACTAGAGGCACTCTCTATTGATTTACACGATGTAAAAAATATTATCGTTACACATATTCATTTAGATCATGCTGGTGGAGCTGGATTATTGTTAAAACATTGTCCAAATGCTCGCGTATTTGTTCATCCAAAGGGGATGCGCCATTTGGTCGATCCATCTCGTCTCATTGAAGGGGCAAAAGCCGTTTATGGTGAATCGTTTGATGCTTTATTCGACCCGATTGTTCCCATTCCTGAAGAGCGATTAATTGTAAAAGAAGATGGGGAAACGTTACAAATCGGAAAAAATCGTACATTAACGTTTCTTCATACACCAGGGCATGCAAATCACCATTTCTCTATTTATGATCAAAAAAGTAACGGCATTTTTACAGGCGATACGGCCGGTGTCTTTTATCCTCAATTGCTTTCGTATGGTGTAGAGTTATACCTGCCGTCTACATCGCCAAATCAATTTGATCCCGAGGCGATGCGCGCATCAATTGAAAGATTTATGACGTTGCGTCCAGAGCGAATATATTTTGGTCATTTTGGTATGTCAACACATACACAAGTAGTTTGGGATCAACTTCATTACTGGTTACCGCTCTTTGTACAAATCGGTCATGAGATTGTAAATGAGCAAATGAATCAATCGTTTACAGAAAAAACAGAGGCTGTTTCCAATCGTTTATTTGATCATATCCAAACATTTTTGCGCAAACAGCAAGTACCTGATGATGCTGATGTATATAAAATACTTCAACTCGATTTACAAGTGTGTGCAATGGGTCTTGTTGACTATATGGAGAAACAAAAAAGGTAATTGACGAAAAAACATGTTTTCGCTATAATTTCTTTGGCACCCCACTGATACGGAGGAGTACCCAAGTCCGGCTGAAGGGGTCGGTCTCGAAAACCGATAGGGGTGTCAAAGCCCGCGGGGGTTCGAATCCCCCCTCCTCCGCCATATCTCCTCTTTTATTCCTTCTTTGTAGTCTTCAACTTTGTCTCTTTATATTTCAATTGCGAGGATGTGACAATTTGAAAAAATATTATGTCGTTTGGGAAGGGGCGAAAACAGGCATTTTTTCTTCTTGGGACGAGTGTAAACCGTACGTCATTGGCGTTCCGGGGGCAAAATATCGCTCATTTTCATCGAAAGAAGAAGCAGAACAAGCATTTGCGTCTGGTCCGTTTGTAAACCGAACGAAAAAAAATAAAGTGCTTGCAACGAACTATGTAGAGGAAAGTATTTGCGTAGATGCGGCATGTAGCGGAAATCCAGGATGGATGGAGTATCGAGGAGTACATACGAAAACAGGGAAAGAGTTGTTTCATGTCGGACCGATGATCGGAACAAATAACATTGGGGAGTTTTTAGCCATTGTCCACGCATTAGCATGGTTACAACAACAAAACAAAAGTTTGCCGATTTATTCTGATTCGGCAACAGCTATAAAATGGGTAAAAGGAAAAAAAGCGAATACAACGCTCGTTCGCAACGCTGAAACAGAACGTGTCTGGCAACTTGTTGAACGTGCTGAAGCGTGGCTGCGCACGCACCATTATACAAATGAAATTATGAAATGGGAAACCGAGCAATGGGGAGAAATTAAAGCAGACTTTGGACGAAAGTAAAAGGAGAGGGATATTAACCTTCTCCTTTTTGCATGTCATCGAGTTGTTGTTTTAGTTTTTGTTTATCCAATTGTTCACCGATTATGACAAAATGTAACGGGACATTCATTTCCTCTTTCATATAAAGCGGTGTGCCGTATGCATACTGAAAGGAGTAAACTCCACTTGTATGAGTAAAGCGTAAAAATCCTTTCATGCGGTAAATAGTATCAGGAAGTTGTCGTACCCAGTGTTCGAACACGTCTAAATCAATTGGATTTGTAAATGTATGTACGTATGTTTGAATGCGTAGTCTTTCGATATTCATTCGCTCATGCTCGTTTCTCATCCGCTTCGATAACAAATGAATATCTTCCATTCGCACATTAGAAAACGTTGTGAAAATTGTGCGCGCCTCGCTGTTGATCGTTTGTAATTCAAACGATAATTTCGCTTGTTCATCCGGACGTAATATATCTGTCTTATTGACAATTAATACATCCGCGTGACGAACTTGTTCTTTTAACAACATTTGCAGGGGAATGGAGAGTTGTTGACGATTCATCCAACGTGTTGCGTCGATTGTCGTAATAATCCCCCCCATTTGAATGCGATCAGCAAACAATGGCGACATACACGCATCGAGCACTTCAACAGGATGTGCTACCCCTGTCGTTTCAATATAAATGACATCTAACCCATGTTTTTGAAGGAGGGAATAAAGCTCTACTTCAAATTGATCTTGAATGGTGCAACATACACAGCCGCTTAATAATTCGCTTAACACAGCATCTTCTGAAACGGCATGTGAATCAATAGATACTTGACCGATTTCATTCATTACCACAGCCACTTTCCGTCCACGCTCTTTTTCATTTTGTAGTAGTCGCTTTAATAATGTCGTTTTACCACTTCCGAGAAATCCAGATAAGATGTATATGTCTGTATGTTTCATAAAGTTCTCCTTTCTACATGTTCTTTTTTGATCATAGTCAAAAGTAATACATAGCACAAGAAAAATATATCGTGCATCGATGGGCAATTTGCTTAAAAGAGAAAAAATGATGCATCTGTCCTTGCATACCTTTTGTTTTCTTTCATATACATATCTTTGTAATCTTTTTGGAAAAATTTTTATCACCTATTTACAAACTTATCTTATCATGTATATAATTTACTATATCCAATCATTTGAAAAGGAGGGAAGGGCCATGACGACAATGACAGTAGCATGTTACACAATCGAACAAAGAAAGACTGGTCCAACCTTCCCATGTGAAGATCATTGATCTTTTCATAAGCGCTCATATGCCGCAAGGAAGGTACTGTTCCTTGCGGCTTTTATTTTCAGTCCGCAAAGGGATCTTCTCTTGCGGATTTTTTATTGAAAGGAGGTGAGCAAGCGATGAAGTTTCATTTATTTTTCTTAACGATTTCTATTCAACGACGAATATGGACGGCTGAAGAAATAAAGCAAGAACAACTCATTCATCAACTTGAAGAAGAGATGATGGATCGAAAATGTTCAATGTACCAATTGTTTTAATTTGGAAAAAAATACATGTTGAAGGGGGAATGAAAAATGAAACAGCAACGCTCGAAAACAAATGTGACTTGGACGGTAGATGACGATTAGTTTTACGCGACAAGAGTTGATCTTATAGATCAGCTCTTTTTTCTTTACAAAATCTTTACTTGTTCATATAAGTATATGATTATATAATGATTAACGGATGAAGGAGGGAGGTATATGTATCACGAAGAAGTTGCAAATATGTTAAAGTTACTAGGCGATAAGACTAGACTGATGATTATCAGTATATTGAACGAAACAGACTGCTGTGTATGTGAGCTTGTTGACATGTTACAAATGAGCCAGCCAGCCATTAGTCAACATTTACGAAAATTAAAAGACAACGGTTTAGTAAAAGAATCAAAAAAAGCGCAGTGGGTATTTTATTCACTAAATAAAAAACATGAGTTTTATCCAATGATGCAAAGCATTTTTGCTTATTTGCCAGATCCAAAAGAGCGCATTCGTCAACTTGAGGAAAAAGGAATGCGTATGCAGTGTGAATAAAAAGAGAGGAGTGGTTTTTTGCTTTCCGTTATTCTTGCATCACTGATTTTTCTTATTACCCTCGTTTTTGTCATTTGGCAACCGCGCAATTTATCCATTGGTTGGTCTGCCTGCGGGGGCGCCTTATTAGCGTTGCTTGTTGGAGTCGTTGATTTCCAAGATGTTATAGATGTAACAAACATTGTTTGGAATGCGACGCTTGCTTTTATTGCGATCATTATCATTTCTTTAATTTTAGATGAAATTGGTTTTTTCGAATGGGCAGCGTTACATATGGCGCGTGCGGCTAAAGGAAATGGGATGAACATGTTTATATTCGTCTCTATTCTCGGCGCACTTGTGGCAGCGTTTTTCGCAAACGACGGCGCTGCACTCATCTTAACACCGATTGTATTAGCCATGGTACGTGCATTGCAGTTTGATGAACGAAACGTATTGCCATTCATCTTAGCAAGTGGATTTATTGCAGATACAACGTCGTTGCCACTTATTGTAAGCAATCTTGTCAATATTGTCTCTGCGGACTTCTTCCATATTAGCTTTGCTGAGTACGCATCGCGTATGATTGTACCAAACTTTTTCTCGCTCGCAGCGAGCATCGGGGTACTTTACTTATATTTTCGAAAAGACATTCCGAAACGTTATGATTTATCGCATGTCAAACAACCATACGAAGCGATTAAAGACGTGCGCATGTTTCGATTGTCTTGGATCGTTCTTGCGGTTTTATTAGTCGGTTATTTTGTCGGTGAATTTGTTAATATCCCTGTTTCGTTTATTGCTGGTGCTGTTGCGTTATTGTTTTTATGGATGGGAAGACGTAGTCCGGCTGTACATGTGAAACAAATATTAAAGGGGGCGCCATGGGCTGTCGTCTTTTTCTCGATCGGGATGTATGTTGTTGTCTACGGATTACGTAACGTCGGATTGACGAACATTCTAGCTGATATGATCGAAGCGGCTGCGAATCAAGGGCTGTTTATGGCGACGATTGCCATGGGATTTATCGCAGCTATCTTATCATCTGTTATGAATAATATGCCAACCGTCATGATTGATGCGCTAGCGATAGCTGATACGAATACGACGGGAATCATTCGGGAAGCGCTGATTTATGCAAATGTGATTGGCTCAGACTTAGGACCGAAAATTACACCGATCGGTTCGCTCGCTACACTTCTTTGGTTACATGTGCTTTCAACAAAAGGAGTAAAAATCACGTGGGGCACTTATTTTAAAAATGGTTTAATTTTAACCATCCCAACGTTATTTATTACTCTCGTTGGGTTATATATATGGTTACTTATTATTCATTAAAAGGAGTCGATTGAGATGAAAAAAGTAATTTATTTCTTATGTACAGGGAACTCTTGCCGTAGCCAAATGGCAGAAGGATGGGCAAAAAAATATCTCGGTGATGAATGGGAAGTATATAGTGCTGGCATTGAGGCCCACGGTTTAAATCCGAACGCAGTCAAAGCGATGAAAGAAGTAGGGATCGATATTTCAAATCAAACATCAGACGTTATCAATGAAGATATTTTAAACAGAGCCGATTTAGTCGTTACATTATGTGGACATGCGGCTGATCATTGTCCAGTCACACCACCGCATGTCAAACGTGTTCATTGGGGGTTTGACGATCCTGCAAAAGCAGAAGGAACAGAAGAAGAAAAATGGTCCGTCTTTCAACGCGTCCGTGATGAAATTGGTGCACGAATTAAACGATTTGCCGAAACAGGAGAATAAGAGGAAAAACAAGAAGCCGGAAGGAAACGTCCCGGCTTCTTTTCTTAATATAACGAAAATATATTGTTTTCAGATAAAAAAGAGCATAAAATGATTAAAGTATAGTTTTCCTTTTATCCACCCTAAAAGATATATATTTTACGAATAAGGGAGAGATGTTTTTGTGTCAGTAAAAAATTTAAAAACGTATATTCTTTTGTTTTTAACTGCTACGATTTGGGGTGGTGCCTTTGTTGCTGGAAAAATCGCAACGACGACTTTACATCCTGTGTCAGTTGCTTTTTTTCGCTTTTTCGGTGCTAGTTTGATTTTGTTTCCATTATTGTACTGGAAAGAACCGAATAGACCAACTCCGACGAGAAAAGATTGGATCGTGTTAGCGCTCCTCGGTTTAACGGGAGTGTTTTTATACAACATTTTCTTTTTTATAGCTACAAAATATGCACCAATTGTCAAAAGCTCATTAGTCATTGCAGTCAATGCTCCGTTGATTACATTGTTGTCTGCACTATTTTTGAAGGAAAAATTGAATGGAAGAAGTATATTTGGTATGTTGCTCGCTGTATTTGGAGCGGTATATATTATTACAAATGGTCATCCGTCCGTACTTATCGAAATTGGTGTTGCTCCGATCGATCTCGTGCTAGCAGGGGCATGTCTCAGCTGGAGTACATACTCTGTTATCGGAAAAGTGGCAATGAAAACATATAGTCCGCTCGCAGCAACAACGTACGCAACAGGTTTTGGAACGTTATTTTTAGCACCGTTTGCGCTATACTATACTTCCTTTGCATCTGTCAAAATGAGTGGATGGGATGTGTGGTTAAGCGTTTTATACGTTGCTGTTGTCGTTTCGGCTATCAGCTTCGTTTGGTGGTATAATGGTATTCAAAAAGTGGGAGCTTCAACCGCTTCGGTTTTCATTAATGTGATGCCTATTTCTGCTACGGTGATGGGAACGATCTTTTTTAATGAACATTTATCAATGACCCATATCGTTGGAGCGGCGTTTGTATTTAGCGGTATTTTGTTTAACATTTACAGCAAACAAGAAAAAGCGATGTTCCCCCTCATCAAAAAAGGAGCGAACATATGATTCTCATGAAAAATGATTAGATTTGAGGTGTAAGGAACATGTGGAAAGGATATGGACTTATATTGTTATCGGCAACGGGATTTGCGTTTATTCCCATTTTTGCATTATACGCATACGACAGCGGTGTCACTGTGACGACCTTGTTGTTTTTACGTTTTGCATTGGCTGCGTTCTTCTTTTTTCTGTACTTATGGTTAAAAGAAAAAAACTGGAAGGTTTCGCGGTCACATTTATTGTATTTATTTTTACTAGGTGGCATTTTCTATATGATGCAATCTTCTTTTTATTTTCAGTCAGTAAAATATATTCCATCTTCACTTGCTGCCTTATTGCTGTATTTAAACCCAATATTTGTCGCCATTTTTTCGTTTTTTATTAATCAAGAAAAGCTAACAAAGCACATCATCATCGCGATTCTCATTTCTTTTTTAGGTATGTTGCTTGTATTAGGGGCACCAGAAGGAAAAATTCAGCCGCTCGGTATTGCGTTAGCCGTTGGAGCAGCGATTGTTTACTCAATCTACATTATCGTTGGAAATCAAGTGACCGCACACGTTCCACCTATTACAGCGAGTGCCTACATCGCGCTCTTTGCCGCTTTGTCTTTTTTTGTTTTTGGAATTGGTTCGGGAACATTACATTTTCAATTTGACGCAAAAGGATGGCTTCCAATTATCGGAACATCGTTCGTTTCAAGCGTTTTGGCAATGCTGACGTTTTTTGCGGGAATGAATATCATCGGTCCGACAAAAGCAGCGATTTTAAGTATGATCGAACCGATCGTGACGTTTCTTCTATCGATGGTATTTTTACATGAAAGCATATCGTCTATCCAAATGATCGGGGGACTGATTGTGTTGAGTGGAGCTATGCTTGTTGTCACAACAAAAGAACTTAAACCAAAGAAAAAATCGACCTCCATCAGTGCGTGATGGGGGTCAATTTTTTAAAATGGCAGGAATATTACCTATCGTTATCTAATTTCAATACATATGTCTTTATCGTAGTGAGGAGGATTGTTGTGAATCAAAATGTAAACTCCCCGCCGGTGGCGCTAGTGACAGGGGCCTCGAGCGGGTTTGGGCTACTCGTAAGCGTTGCACTTGCGCGCGAAGGATATCGAGTCATTGCTTCGATGCGAAACATGCAAAATAAAGAAATGCTTGCGACAGTGGCGCGCGAAGCTGGCGTGTACGATCGGATAGAAGTCATATCTCTCGATGTCACCGATTTCGCCGCGGTGGAATCGGTCGTGAACGATGTAATCAATCGCTATGGACGGATCGATGTATTAGTTAACAACGCAGGGTTTGCCGTTGGCGGTTTTGTCGAGGAACTCACACTTGAAGAGTGGGAGCGCCAGTTTGCGACGAACTTTTTTGGGTTAGTTGCCGTCACAAAAGCTGTTTTGCCAATTATGCGAACGCAACGGAGCGGTAAGATTATTAACATTAGTAGCATTAGCGGGCGAGTCGGTTTTCCAGCGATGGGTCCATATGTCGCCTCGAAATTCGCTGTCGAAGGATTTAGCGAATCGCTTCGTTTAGAGATGTTGCCATACGGAGTATATGTCGTCTTAATTGAGCCTGGATCATTCAAAACAAATATTTGGTCGAAAGGACTGCAAGGAGTGTCCGTCCGTTCAGGTTCGCCATATGAAAAAGAAATGAAAACCATTATGCAATACGTGAATCGAGTAGCCAAAACAGCACCACCTCCTGATGAAGTCATTAGGCAAATAATCAAAGTCGTCCAATCGCTGACTCCTCGTTTGCGTTACCCTGTAGGGAGAGGGGTCACATTGACGTTAAGGCTGAAAAACTGGTTGCCGTGGAAGTGGTGGGAATGGATTGTCATGAAATCGTTTAAACAAAAATAAGTACCACTTTATTAAAATCTTTATCATTATTCTATGATTTTAATAAAATTGATAACCTGCAACTACAGGAAACATGCATTTGGAAGTAGGAGTTTTAAATCGTTGAAAATTGATTGACAAAACGCTTTAGTCCAAGAATTAAGCAGGGGGCGAAAGAGATGGGAAATGTTTATTTTTTTACCGGATTTCCGGGATTTATTTCATCGATGTTGCTTGAGGAGCTAATTGCGAAATGGGCTCCAGAAAAAATATATACATTGGCTCTGCCTTCTATGAAAGAGAAAGCGATGGCAGAAAAAGAAAGAATTTGTTCTTCCACTCATTTTCCACAGACGAAATGGGAAATCGTCGAAGGAGATATTACGAAGTCGAACCTTTCTCTCTCAGAAAAACAACTTCACATGTTGGCACAATCGGTCACCCACGTGTTCCATCTTGCAGCTATTTACGATTTGGCCGTTCCTGAGGACATTGCTCGAATGGTCAACGTAGAGGGAACAAAACAAGTAAACGAATGGGTTTCCTTCCTTCCACGTTTGCAGCGCTATGTATATTTTAGTACGGCATACGTATCAGGAACGCGGCAAGGGGTGATTTTCGAGCATGAACTTGACAAAGGGCAGGCGTTTAAAAACCATTATGAAGAAACGAAATTTCTTGTAGAAGTAGCTGTACGAGAAGTAGCGCACAACGTGCCGACGACAATTATCCGCCCTGGCATTGTGGTCGGTCATTCCAAAACGGGAGAAACGATGAAATTTGATGGTTTGTACTTTATGCTCAATATGTTTGAGCGTCTGAAGTTCCTTCCTATCATTCCGTATCTCGGCAAAGGCGAGGCGCAAGGAAATTTTGTTCCGGTTGATTACATTATCGAGGCGACGCTCTATTTGGCACATACGGACGAAGCGGTTGGCCAAACGTATCATTTAACCGATCCGAGCCCGTACAAAATGAGAGACATTTATCGGATGATGATGACGGAATATCTCGGGAAAGAACCGAAAGGAACACTTCCGCTTCGTCTTGTCAAATGGGCGATGTCGTTTTCCTTTCTTCGCAAATGGTTGCGCGTCGAAAAAGAGGCGCTCGAATATTTCGAATGTGCGTCCGTATACGACGCAACAAATGCACGCAACACTTTAGCGAAGATAGGGATTGCTTGCCCTGACTTCCGCGATGTCATTCCGGTGATGGCGCGTTATTATCGGAAACATCGACACAACTCAACCAAACAGCTGACGATTCATTAAACATTTACCGCGAGTTTTGTAAAAAAGGGGGAAGAGGAATGATTGTTGAGATGAAAAATGTTTCTTTGATTAGAGAAGGCTGCGTCATTTTAGATCGTCTACATTGGAAAGTGCAAGAAAACGAACAATGGGTCATTCTCGGGTTAAATGGTTCAGGAAAAACGTCGCTACTTAATATTTTATTAGGCTATGAATACCCATCAAAAGGAGAAGTTTCCGTATTAGGGCACCGACTTGGAAAAACAAAAATCATAGCATCCGGACAAAAAGAAAAAATACTCACCGACGATTATTTGTCAGAAACGTTTCAAATAGATGTGCACGTCCGTTGGGAACATAATCGTCCGTGGGTATCGATTAAAAACAGCCCTACACTTCAACGAATAGGAAAATAAAGGATGAAGAAAGGCGTAAAATGAATGAGAAAAGGAGGAAAACTTCACTTCAATGACCGTAAAGAAGCCAACAAATATACTAGAGAAATTACAAGCGCGATTAAGTCTCCGGTTTGCGGCTTTGGAAGAAGACATCTTTCATCTTATAAAAGAAGAATTGTTGTCGTTAGAAATTACTCCCGAACCTTTTCGTACAGTAAAGGACGTTTGGGATGATATAGATCTGTATTGTTTCGACGAAGATTTATCCAATCGATGTGAAGAGAAAATACAAACGTTTCTTTATGACTTACTTGCTGATTGTGTGAGAGAATTAGGAGTGGACGAAGTACGTACGTATCTCATCACCCGAGGGTGGTCAGATGAGGTAGAAGAAATGGACATGGAAGACCTGATTTACGAGGTAAATGAGCTATTAGACTGGGAAATTGCAGAAATCACATTGGATTTGCTTGAGCATTTTGGTCAGTATGAATTGTCATTTCTCTATCGCAAAGAATATCCGTTTCAACAGTTATGTAAACAAATAGAAAAACCAGTGGATTTGCATTTTTTGAGCGATGCTCTATCTTCTTGGTTATTTGCAAGAAAGGAACAGATAAAAAAACAAATTCGAGAGGAGTGCGGAGAAACGCTGTTAGACGACTCATTAAAGATAACACCTTTTTCTAGCGAGAAACTAGTACAAGCCTTTTTTGATGCGGTGGATGAAGAACACCTAGCACAAATAGTTAAATACGTAGAAACAGAATTGACGAACGAAATAAAAACTCGCTTCCAAGCCTGCCTTGCCATTCGTCAAACATCTGTATGGAAAGTTTGTGAATCTATTATTGATCAACAAGTAGGCATATGGCTCCATGAGGTAAAAAAAGAAGCGAAAGCTCTGTACGATGAATGGGAGGAGCTTTGTCGCTTGCTCGAGAATAGTTGTTCTAAAGAGATGATAATCGTTCTTGATAAAATGCGGCACTATCCGACTTTTATAAAAAAAGTAGATAAAAAGCGGAGAACGAAAGAGGAATACGAAGCGATTTTATCTAAAATTGCGTATACGTATGTACAGTTGCTAAACGAAAAATATCAATGTTCAATAAAATGGAATCCACAAAAAATGAATCGCTGGTTGAGTACATGGTTTACATCAATGGAAGAATTCGAACGATCGTTTCTTCATTCCAAGGAGTTTAACCGCCACTTAAAGGCGATAAGCAAGCAAATTTTTGAACATCCTTTATCACTTTCCGCTTCATCGGTTCACAAAAAATATATCGTCCATGTCGGTCCGACTAATTCTGGAAAAACATACGATTCGATGCAACGGTTGCTTCAAGCAAAAACAGGGATGTATTTAGCCCCATTGAGATTGCTTGCGTTAGAAAAGTTTGAGGAGATATGTGCCCACGGTATTGCATGTGCCTTAATAACAGGAGAAGAAAGAAAAAATGTACATGGCAGTACACATATAAGCGCAACGGTCGAGTCCGTGAATGTCACCGATGAATTTGATGTTGTCGTTATTGATGAATGTCAATTATTAGCGGATGAAACGAGAGGGGCTGCTTGGGTCAAAGCAATTACCGGGGTGAAAGCGAAAGAAATTCATTTGGTTGCTGCACCGCATGCTGTTGACTTGCTTCAAACACTGCTAACTTACCATCAGTTTGATTTTGAAGTGATCGAACACAAACGTACCACTCCACTCATTTGGGAAGAGAGGGCTTTTTCTTTTCCAAAAGACTTGAAAAAGGGAGATGCACTTATTGTTTTTTCAAAAAAGAAAGTTCTCCATGTTGCCGCTTCACTCGTAAAACAAGGATACAACGTCTCGGTTTTGTACGGAAGCATGCCTCCTGAAACAAGGAGAAAACAAGTCGAGCAATTTCGGCAAGGGCTAACCGATATACTAATAGCGACCGATGCCATCGGCATGGGGATGAATCTTCCCATTCGAAGAGTCATCTTTATGGAAAGTGAAAAGTTTGATGGAAAATTTGTTCGTACGTTAAAAGCAGAAGAAGTACAACAAATCGCAGGACGAGCAGGAAGAAAAGGAATATATGAAGAAGGGTTCGTCTGCGCTATGGTAAATCGAAAGAAAATAAAAAAGCTGTTAGAGACGCCGGTAGCTCCTATTGAATATAGCTTTCTCCCTATATCAATCGAATCACTAAAAAAGTTTCCTTATGAATCGTTCGATTTATTCAAACGGGCATGGAACTTTTATCAAAACGAATTAAAAGAAACGCCTTATCGTGTTCATGAGATAAGCGAATGGGAAAGAAAAATGTCCGTTTTAGAAAAAACATTGAAAAAGATGAAGCTCGAACTCTCTCTTTGGAAGAAATTATCTTTCTGTTTCGTTCCGTTTTCCATCGAAGAAACGAAGATAACGGATTATTGGCTAACGATGATTAGAGAATATTTAACGAAAGGGAAGGTCACTATGCCGCCTATCCTTACGTCAGTCGATGCAATTGATGAATTGGAAAACAGCTATAAACAGCTCATGTTATTTACGTCATTTGCTTATTCTCAATCGTTGCCTTTTAATGAAGAAGAGGTTTTTGGACTGAAAGAAAAAATTTCTGAAAAAATATTTGAAGTACTATCTAAACATTTGATACGCTATATGAAAAAATGTAAAATTTGCAATCAAGAATTGCCTTGGGATTTTCCATATCCACATTGCCATCATTGTCATGAATATATGTATGCGGAGATTTCTTTTTAATTTGCTGCTTATCTTTCTAGGAGAATTTTACACAAATGAATACTATAAAAACTTATTTTCTTCTATTTTTGACGACGATTTAGGGAGGGGCGTTTGTCTCAGGAAAAATTGCGACGGTGATCTTACATCCGATTTCAGTGGCGTTTTTTCGCTTTTTTGCGTAAGTCCAAAAAAAGAAGCGATGTCTAAAGAAAACATTAGGGCATGACGGAGGGAATATGTTACAAATAAAACGACTATCAGAATGTACGTTAGAAGAAGCGGTACGTGCTTGGAATGCTGGATTTGAAGGGTATTATTTTCCGATTCAGCTGACAATAGAAAGCTTTTTACATCGATTAGTAGGAGAAGGACTTTCTCCTACGTTGTCCATTATTGCTTTTCACCATGATGAGCCAGTTGGGATTGTGCTAAACGGCGTTCGTGAATGTAAAGGAACTTCAATGGCTTGGAACGGCGGTACAGGAGTAGCGCCTGCGTTTCGAAAAACGGGGATTGGAAAGGCGCTAATGGAAGCGACGCTTAACATTTACCAAGAAGCAGGCGTTGAGCTTGCAACATTGGAAGCGATTAGCGAAAATGAGCGAGCCATTGCACTATACCAAAAATTCGGCTATGAAATCGTGGATGAACTGGAGTATTTACAATCTCAAGAAGCGGTGCCACACTTCCTAGATGACGCAACCTTTCAAGTAGAAACGACCGTCCCACAACAAATAAGCCTCCTTCCGTTTTATAAGGGGCGACACCCGTGGCAAACGCAATGGCAAAGTGCCAAAGATGGCGAGGCACTTCTTGTAAAAGATGAACGTGGATACAACATCGGCTATGCATATTATCGACGTGTTTTTGACGCAACAGGCAAACATGAAAAAACGGTTTTATATCAATGCGAAGCGGATCCAGAAAGAAACGATACAGAACATATCCTTCGGGTTTTATTTCCAAAAATTTTTAGCGCTCATCCTGACAAGGTCGTAAAAGTAGTACCGAACGTTCCGATTGCCCATTCGTCAGCCACTTATTCCCTTTTAAAAGAAATCGGCTTTCAACCAATTATCAAACAAGTATGGATGCAAAAGCGGATGGGATAAAAATAAGCTGTTGGGCTTGTACCAACAGCTTATTTTCGTCTAGCTACTCCTTTCCGAGAAAAAGTTGCCACGATACACCGTATCGGTCTTCCACCCATGCAAATTTTTTGCTAAATGGATAGGCATCTAGCGGCATGAGCACTTTTCCGGATTGAGATAGTTGTTCAAAAGCACGGTCAATTTCTTCTTCCGTATCACACGTGACGCATAGCGACATCGCAGGAGTAAACTCGTGCTGTTCGACGTGATTATCAATCGCCATCAACCGTTGTCCTTTTAGTCGAAACGTCGAATGAAGCACCATGCCGTTTTCTTGATGCACGATCTGTTCGATTTCTGCCGGAGAAAAAACAGACGTATACAAACGAATCGCTTCTTCTGCCTGCCCAGAAAACATAAGGCATGTCACCACTTTTTGATCCATAAATCCATCCCAACCCTTCTATTACATATGCGAATATATGTTCTTATATTTCATTATCGTCAATTCACAATTCGTTGTCAATAGTAGAATTTTTTTACTAGCTTGACTATGTACCTTAGTACAAGGTTTATACTTGAATTGGAGGTGATTCGATGTATCGGATTAGTGAGCTAGCAAAACGATGTGGTGTGAATAAGGAAACGATCCGCTATTATGAAAAGCGGCAGCTACTCCCACTACCTACAAGAACAGAAGCGGGGTATCGTTTATATTCCGATGCAGACGCAAAGCGCATCCAATTCATTAAACGTCTGCAACAACTCGGGTTTTCGCTAACGGAAATTCATCAGTTGCTCGGCATTGTCGATCAAGATAAGGAACGATGCGCAAATATGTATGCATTTGTATCAAAAAAAGTGGAAGAAGTGCAAAAGCAAATCAAAGACTTACAGCGAGTCGTATGTATGCTCCAAGACTTACAAAAGCGGTGTCCAGATGAAAAAACATTGTATGAATGTCCAATCATTGAAACGTTGGTTCATGAGAAAGGGGATTGTGATGAATCATAAAAAGACGTTTATCGTAGGAATTGTTGGGACAGTAGTTACTTTATTATGCTGTGCTACCCCTATCTTAGTCATTTTGTTGGGGGCAGTTGGATTAGGTGCCATCACTGGCTACTTGGATTATGTTTTGCTGCCGGCGTTAGTTATTTTTCTTATGCTCGCTTTTTCTTCTTACCGTCAGTCAAAAAAATCTTCATCCAAGAACGACTCGTGTTGCCCGTAACAGGTGATTGCTATGAAAGAAAAAATTTCACAGCTGGCAACGTTATTTTCTGCCTTTGTGATGGCTGGTTGTTGTTTAGGCCCATTGATTTTCATTCCTCTCGGGTTAACAGGCTTAGCTGGCGGATTAGCCATTTATGCATTAAAATATCAAACGATGTTAATGATTGTTACGATCGTTTTACTTGCATACTCTTTTTATCTTGTTTATGGACGGGGATGCAAAAAGAAAAGTTCTATTGTTAGTTTATGGATGACAACAGTGGTTGTATTAGGAATGTTTCTGTATACGTTCATCGCAAAAGGGTATCTATAAGAAAGAAAAATATAAAGGAGAGTGTTCAACATGAAAACATATAAAGTTCGGGTGGAAGGAATGACGTGTACAAGTTGTGAAGTTCACGTTGCTGCAGCTCTTAAGCAACTTGGCGCAACATCTATTGATGTTAGTTTTCGCCGTGGAGAAGCGGTGTTTGAACTTCCTCATGCCAACGTTGAAATGGCAAAACAAGCCATAACGGCGGCTGGTTATGAGCCGACAGAAGCGGAGGAAATCGAGGCAACAAGAGAAACATATGACTACATCATCATCGGTTCTGGTGCTGCCGCTTTTGCGTCGGCAATTGAGGCAAGAAAATACGGGGCAAAAGTTGCCATGATTGAAAGGGGAACGATAGGAGGAACATGCGTGAATATCGGCTGTGTACCTTCGAAAACATTGCTCCGGGCGGGAGAAATAAACTACCTTGCGAAAAATCATCCGTTTCTTGGGTTGCATACATCTGCTGGAACGGTCGATTTATCTGCACTAATCGAACAAAAAAATGAATTAGTACAAAACCTACGCCAAGCGAAATATATCAATCTCATCGACGAATATGGATTTACGCTTATTCAAGGAGAAGCGGTATTTTTAGACGAAACGACAGTAGAAGTCAACGGGAAAAAATTATCAGCCAACCGCTTCCTTATTGCCACAGGCGCTACTCCGGCAATTCCTAATATTCCTGGGCTTGCGGATGTTGAGTACGTCACAAGTACGACGCTACTCGAACGAAAGGAAGTACCTAAACGATTAGCGGTCATCGGCTCTGGTTATATTGGCATCGAACTCGGGCAACTGTTTCATCATCTCGGTTCTGACGTCACATTGATGCAACGAAGCCCTCGGCTATTAAAAACATACGACCAAGAAATTTCAGAAGCGATAACAAAAGCGCTCACCACTCAAGGCGTCCGCCTCCTCACAGGAGTAGCCTTTGAACGCATTGAACAAGACGGAAACGTGAAAAAAATATATGTAGAAATCGATGGAAAAAAACAGGTGATTGAAGCGGAGGAGTTGCTCATTGCTACTGGGAGAACACCGAATACGGCAGCGTTGCGTTTAGAAGCGGCTGGGGTAACAACAAGTTCGCGTGGTGAAATTATTGTTAATGACTATTTACAAACAACGAATCCGCGCATTTATGCGGCAGGCGATGTCACCCTTGGCCCACAATTTGTCTATGTCGCCGCATACGAAGGAGCGATCGCTGCAGCGAATGCCGTTGGCGGACAACAGAAAAAAATTCAGCTTGAAACAATCCCAGCGGTTACGTTTAGTTCTCCCGCAGTCGCAACCGTTGGACTAACAGAACAGCAAGCAAAAGAAAAAGGATACGAAGTAAAAACATCTGTTTTGCCGTTAGAAGCTGTCCCGAGAGCCATTGTCAATCACGAGACAGTCGGTGTCTTTAAATTAGTCGCCGATGCAAAAACAGGGAAATTGCTTGGAGCTCATGTTGTCGCAGAACATGCGGGGGAAATCATTTATGCAGCGACACTCGCCATCAAATTTGGCTTAACGATAAACGACCTCCGTGAAACGCTCGCTCCGTATTTAACGATGGCAGAAGGACTAAAGCTCGTAGCATTAACGTTTGACCAAGATGTCGGAAAGTTATCTTGTTGTGCGGGATAAAAATTGGCTCGCTTATTGCGTAAATAAAAGGGGGTGCCAAAGAAAAAATGAGGCACCCTTTCTTTTGAACTATATTCGTTTTTCCACGGAGAAGACTACCTGCTGCTTACACAATTTATAAAATGATGAGTTGATATCCTTGATCAATGAATGAAGAGATGCTTGGATGACCATTTTTCTCGCCTAGTGAATTAAATCCAGATTTCTCTACGTCTTCCGCAACCCCAAACGCGCCAGCACAATATTCACATACTCCTTCAATAACATCTAACTGTTTCACTGTTTTGTATAACGGGTAGTATTTATTTTCTGGCTCCTCGAATTTTCTAATCCAAACAGTACCTGCCCCATCAAACACTACCTTCACTTCATGTCCCGCTTCCTTTAGCTCTTGGGCATAAAGTAAAGCGTGCAACGCCTTTGCTAATTCACTTTCATTAGCATGAACAAAAATAGCTACTTTCTTCATTTTGTGACCTCCTCGCTTTCATTTACATTATTAAATATACTGAAACAACCACAGGATATCTGTAAGCTGTATTACAGAAATATTTACTTAAATCTCGTATGCTGATGAAGCAAACAAAAGAAATGAGGAGGACAAAATGTGAAACAGTTATTTGCTCTTCTTTTATCTATTTTTATCTTTTTAAGTGCATGTAGTACAAAAGAATTATCATCTGCATCCGAAGCGAAATTACTGGATAAGAAATGGGGACAAATTGAACAAGAAGCAAAAAACACAAAGGTACGAATATTTATGTGGGGAGGAGATGAAGGAATTAATCATTATATGGATGAATGGGTAGCCCCAAAACTAAAAAAACAATATGGAATTACACTTGAACGAATTCCAATGGATACACACGAATTTTTACAAAAATTACTAAACGAAAAGAAAGCAGAGAAAGAGAAAGGAACAATCGATATCATTTGGATTAATGGAGAAAACTTTAAAAATGCCAAAGAGAATGATTTACTATTTGGTCCTATCACGAACAAACTTCCTAATTTCCAAAAATATATAGACGCTCATAGTTTAAATATACAATATGATTTCGGTACAGCTGTAGACGGATTAGAAGCACCATGGGGAAAGGTTCAATTTGTATTTTTGTATGACGCAAATAAAATATCTCAGCCGCCTAGAACATTTGCTGAGTTAAAGCATTGGATAAAAGAGCACCCTGGAAAATTCACTTACCCTGAGCCAACGGACTTTACAGGAAATGCATTTTTACGTCACCTCCTTTACGAGTCAGTAGGCGGATCTGAAAAATTACTAGAACGAGGGTATGATCCACAATTTGTAAAAAATAAAGCAGAGAAAATGTGGACATATTTAAATGAAATCAAACCGTATTTGTGGCATAGGGGAGAAACGTATCCGAATTCTTTAACAGAACTTGATCGTCTATATAGTCAAGGAGAAGTATGGATGACAATGGGGTACAATGAAGCTCGAGCAGAAAGTCTAATAAAAAACGGAATATTTCCAAAATCTACTCGTTCTTTTGTGTTTGAATCTGGATCAATCGGTAATACACATTTTTTAGCTATTCCTTTTAACAGTCCAAATAAAGCCGGTGCGATGGTAACCATTAACTTTCTTCTATCCCCTAAAGCACAGTTAGAAAAGTTTCGTCCAACATATTGGGGAGAAGGCATGTCATTAGATCCGAGCAAGTTATCTGAACAAGACCAACAAGCATTAAACGAAATCAATCGTGGGAAATCAGTATTACCAACAGATATCTTAAAAAAGCACTTACTTCCAGAAGTAGATCCGCGTTACGTGGGATGGCTGAAGGAGAATTGGCTCCATGAAATTGTTCGGAAAAAGTAATTTGTTGTTTCTTCTTCCACCATTTATTTTAACAATTGCACTCGTTGGATACGGAGTGATCATGGCTATCTCAGAAAGT
Organism: Anoxybacillus gonensis; assembly: GCF_001187595.1. Lineage (GTDB taxonomy): Bacteria > Bacillota > Bacilli > Bacillales > Anoxybacillaceae > Anoxybacillus > Anoxybacillus gonensis. Next base: position 1,392,364 of record NZ_CP012152.1, on the reverse strand, counting down.
ATACACAAGAACGAACAATTGACTTTCCAATATTATGTCGACGTATTCGCAAACGATATCTTTATTGCATCGCTGAATTATAGCCTTTCGATTGCTTTTGTATCCACCTTTTTTTCTATATTCATTGGTTTATTGATTACAAGATGGCTTTATCGTTGTTGGAAAAACGATTTTCTGAAAATTGTATACTGGATTCCAATGTTATTTCCTCATTTTGTTTGGGGATATATGATGGTGTTATTGTTTTCACAAACTGGATGGTTTTCTTCACTTGTATACAATATAGGTATCATTCATAAACCGAATGAATTTCCAGTCATCATAAATGATTCTCATGGAATTGGAATAATAATTACGTACGTTTTAAAAGAAACACCTTTCGTTATACTCATGCTTCTTCCAGCCTATCATCAACTGAATCACCAGTTATCCTCCGTCGTGAGGACACTTGGTGGAAAAGAATGGGATGTATTTAAAACGGTGGAGTGGCCATGGATTATGCCGATTCTGTTCGAAACGAGCATCATCGTTTTTTCATTTATTTTATCTGCTTATGAAGTACCATATTTACTTGGCACGACGTATCCAAAAATGATTTCTCTCCTTGTTTACGAATGGTTTTTTGAAGGGGATTGGAGTAATCGTCCGAAAGCGTTCGCTGCTATGTTGAGTGTAACGATGTTTATTTTCTCTATTATGATGGCATATACTTCCCTCTTAATAAAGAAGCGATATCACATGATGAAAGGGAATGGAAAAGTGTGATTAGAAAGAGGAACAATCTCATTTTCTTTTTTTCTACTTTATTTCTAGTCATACCCGTTATCTTATTAGCATTAAAGAGTTTCTCTTTTTCTTGGAGATACGGGGATCTATATCCAAAAATATGGAGTTTGAACGGATGGAAAATTTTATTGAAAGAACCACGGATATGGCAAGCCATTCAATCTTCGTGGTTAATCGGTATTACCGTCGTTTTATTGAATTTATTAATTGCTATACCTGCCGGGAGAACCATTGCTTTTCATTCTTTCAGAGGAAAATGGTTTTTTGAGTTACTATTCACACTTCCGATCTTGATTCCAAGCTTAGCTGTAGTTATGGGACTTCATCTAACAATGATTCGACTAGGGCTCACTGACCATTGGATGGGCGTTGTCATCGTTCACTTACTTCCATCTGTTCCATATACAATTAAAATATTTCATTCTTCTTTTGAACGAATCGGACCGCATTTGGAAGACCAAGCTGTTTCACTCGGTAGTAGCAAATGGTACAGTTTTTATTCGATTTACCTACCGCTTCTTGTACCAAGTATAAGAAGCACTGTGTTTCTTGTTTTCGTTATTTCTCTTAGTCAATACGTATTGACGGCAATAATTGGTGGTGGAAATGTTGTGACAATTGCAACTCTTTATTTTCCATTTTTATCAACAGTAAAGGAATCGGTTATCTCAAGCTTTTCGCTTGTTTTTGCGATTTTGCCGCTGACTGTACTTCTCTTATTTGAGTTGCTGATTCAAATTTTTATTCCTTATCGAAAACAGAATGGTTGAGGTGTGTATATGAGAGATGCATTTATTTCCCTCAATTCTTTAAAAAAAGCATATGGAAATGAAACAGTTTTTCACTCAATTAATCTGAATATAAATGAAGGGGAAATGATCAGTTTGATAGGACCATCAGGAGCAGGGAAATCAACACTTCTTCGATGCATAGCAGGCCTAGAAGAATTAGATGAAGGTCATATATGGATTGAAGGAAAAGACATGTCAGCAGAGCCTGCTCATCGTCGCCCGATTGTCATGATGTTTCAACAACCGCTATTATTTCCCCATATGACAGTAACTGAAAACATAATGTACGGGTTAACTTTTACAAAAATGACAAAGAGGGAGCGACTAGAACAAGTCTCGTTATATTTAAAAAAAATTAACATGGAGAACTTTCGAGACTTTTATCCATCCCAATTATCTGGTGGACAGCAACAACGTGTTTCACTAGCGAGAGCATTAATTACCAACCCAAAGTTGTTGCTGCTCGATGAACCTCTTAGCAGCCTTGACAATGAATTGAGAGCAGAAATTCGCTTATGGATGAAACAATGGTTAAAAGAAAAAAAAATAACGACAATTTTTATTACGCATGACAAGGAAGAAGCAATGTTGATTGGGGATCGAGTAGTTGTGATGGGAAAAAAAATAATTCAACAATGTGGGAGTCCTATACAAGTATATGATTACCCGGCTAATTCATTCGTCGCAGAATTTTTTAGCGATGGTATCGTCATCAATAACGAATTGTTTATTCATACGAAACATATAGAAATGTCTACTTCTCCAAATGAAAGATGGTATGTGAAATGGAAAGGGCTTGTAAAAGAAGCATTCATGAAATACGGGAAGTTTTTCTATCAGATAAATATCATCGATTTGCAAACAGATGTCATCATTCAAAGCGATGTTCCTTTTTCTAACATGCAATATGTTTGGGTTGGTGTGCATTCAAAAGGACATATTCAAACATTTAAAAAGGATGGAGAAACATGTTAAAACGAACAATATGGAAAGTAATCGTATCCATAGTCATTATTATCTTTATTATTTGGTTTAATCAACATTATATTAATATAAAACCACAAGCAATACGTGAGTGGATTTTATCTTTTGGAACATTTGCACCTATAATCTTTATCGGCATATATACAGTTCGTCCATTTCTTTTCTTCCCTGCTTCTATTCTTTCATTAGCAGCGGGATTAGCGTTTGGTTCATGGTGGGGGACTATCTACACTGTCATTGGCGCAACGTTGGGAGCCAGCTTGTCTTTTTTTGTCGCTAAAAAATTGGGAGAACGAATGATTCGTAAAAGTTGGAAAGGGAAAACAACGAAACTGCGAACACAATTACAAAAAAATGGGTTTGCGTATGTGCTTTTATTACGACTAGTTCCGATTTTTCCGTTTGATTTCGTCAGCTATTTAGCCGGAATAGCAAATGTGAAGTTCGTCCATTTTCTAATGGCGACATGGATCGGTATTATCCCTGGAACGTTTGCTTATAATTTTTTGGGCTCTAGTGTTGTTTCTGAAAATCAAATAATAATTGGTTTGGCCGTCTTTGTGTTTGTCATCGTTTCACTTATACCAATTATGACAAATACAAAAATACGACAAAAATTAGGATTACAACAGAAAGGAGAATAACTGTGCTCGATACACATGCGAGAAAATATGTGCAACCCCTTATTGAAACGACCGCTTCCTCTTTTTTGAAAATAGGATTAACGGCGAACCAAGTCACTATGATATCTTTTTTGATTGGTCTTTCTTCAGGAATTCTTTTTTATTTTGATTATGCAGTTGCAGCCATCGTCGTATTATGGATTTCTGGATTTTTAGATGCGGTCGACGGAACGATGGCAAGAAAGACAAACGTGTCGCCATGGGGCACAGTTATGGATGTAACATTTGATCGCGTTGTTGAAATTAGTGTCATTTTAGGAATTGCGTTTAAGTATCCTCATGTCCAATGGGCTCTTCTGTTATTGAGTGTTTCGATTATTTTTTCCATTACGGTGTTTTTAACAGTGGGCGCTGTTTCTGAAAAAAAAGGAATGAAATCATTTTATTATCAAGCGGGGTTGGCTGAACGTACAGAAGGATTTCTTTTCTTTTATGATGTTGCTGCCTAATTATGTTTTGATTATTACGTTGTTATTTTTTGTAGTAGAAATGTTTACAGGGTTACAACGTTTACATGAAGCTCGACAACTTTTGCGCTGAAAGGGTGTGAGATAATTGAAACAATATGATCTTATTGTCATCGGTGGAGGGGCAGGAGGATTGACTGTAGCTGCCGGAGCAGCTTCTCTTGGAGCGAGAGTAGCTCTTATCGAAAAAGAAACACACCTTGGTGGTGATTGCTTACATTTCGGCTGTGTTCCGTCAAAGGCGCTTATTAAAGTAGCTTCCGAAATATATGAAGCAAAAAAAGTAAGGGAATGGGGGATGAACATAGAAGGAAATATTAATTTAAATCTAGTTACACAACGAATCAAAGCAGCCATTATGCACATTCAACACCATGACGATATTGACCGATTTAAAAAATTAGGGGTCGATGTGTATATTGGTAAAGGAAAATTACGTTCTGCTCATAACGTATGGATCAACGATGAGGAAACGATATTTGGAAAGCGCATAGTCATTTCAACAGGATCAAGACCTTTTGTGCCTCAGATTGATGGTTTAGAAAAAGTTAATTATTTAACAAATGAAACAATATTCAACATTGATTTCGTGCCTAAAAAGCTTCTTGTCATTGGCGGTGGTCCAATCGGTATAGAACTCGCTCAAGCCATGGCAAGGCTAGGGAGTGAAGTGATTGTTATTGAACGTTCTAATGAGATATTACAACAAGAAGATGAAGAAATCGTTCAATTAGTAAAAAAACAACTGATGCGTGAGCTAACGATATATACTAATGCATCTATTCAAAAAATCATAGCTACGGAAAATAATAAAAAAATTGCTGTAATCCGTACTCAGGACAGGGAAATCGAGATGGAAGTCACCGATATCCTGATTGCTTCTGGAAGAGTTCCTAATACAGATACAATTGATCTAGATAGAGCGGGTGTTCAGTACGATAACAAAGGACATATTATCGTGAATGAATATTTGCAGACAAATGTTCCGACTATTTATGCGATCGGAGATGTAAATGGAAAATTCCCATTTACACATGTAGCTGGAATGGAAGGGAAACTAGTTGTGCAAAATGCTGTACTAGGATTAAAACGAAAAATAAACTACGCGAATGTACCATGGGTCACATTCACTCATCCGGAAATTTTTCATATGGGATTAACAGAACAACAAGCTCGACAACAACACGATCGTATTCATATCTTTAAAACACCGTTATCTAATGTCGATCGTTTCGTAGCAGACTTCCAAACAGAAGGAATGGTAAAAATAATTACTGATAAAAAAGGATACATCATCGGAGCACATGCTGTAGGCCAAAACGCAGGGGATTGGATGCAAGAAGTAGTATTTGCTAAGCAGTTTGGTAAAAAAATTGGTCAACTCTCTCATGTCATACACCCATATCCAACTCATGTAGCAGCCGTTCAACATACAGCTGACTTATATTGGCGCGAGAAATTATTTCGCGGCTGGATTCCAAAATTAGTGAAACAATACATTCGATTGTTCCGATAATAAACATAAAACATAGGACAATCTAAGAAAAGGGACTCATTCTTGGCGAGTCCCTTCAATAATCTAATAGCTCTAATGCTTTTTCTACATGAATAGCTAAATGAATTCCTTTTTTAATAAATCCGTCTCTTTTTAATTGACTCATAACTGCGCTTGTTGTTTCGCGCGATGCACCAACCATGCTAGCGATGTCTTGATGGGTGAGCTTCATTCCAATTGTTTGCCATTCCTTTTTTCGTTTTCCTGTTTTTTCGCTTAGTTTCAATAACAAATACAAAATCCGGTATTTCACATCACTTAAGGCGATTTTTTCACTTAAGCTGTATAATTCTTTTAACCTCGTTGACAATATATGAATAAGTTTCAAGGCGATTTTTGGATTTTTTTCGATAAATGTTTCAAATTCTTTTTTACCTAACAAGCATAAGTACGTATCAGTCATTGCTTCCGCATATATTTGATCATCCGTTAATGATAAAGTCGATGTTTCACCAAAAATATTTCCATCAACTAAAATATCAACTGTAAACTGCTTTCCGCTTGCGTTCATACGATACAAACGTACTTGCCCCTTTTTTAGCAAGAACAACGCTTCAATTTTTTTGTCTGGAGATAGGATAAGCGTTCCTTTTTTCACAGGTTTCATTTCGCTTATTTGATCAATGATGTGCAACTCTTCCATTGGTAGCTCATCAAGTAGACTAATTTGTGACAATAAAAATAACTTATCCACGTTACATATGCCTCCTTAGCAATAAACTCCCTCTTTACATTATAGCTGTTTTTTTATCGATTCCTGTAATCCATCTTACAGTATGTGAGAAAGTAATAGTGTAAAATAGTTACGCTAGGAGGTTTTTTTATGAATTATATTCTTTATACGATCGATGGTTGTAGTAAATGTCATATGGCACGAAAGCATTTACTTGAAGAAAATATCCCTTTTTTAGAAATAAATATATTAAAAAACCCTTCTGCTGCTATACAATTAAAGAAAAAGATGAAAGAGGTCATTGCTCCCGTGCTCGTTTCAGATGACAGAATCATTGTCGGAAGTGACATTTTATTAATGAAAGGAGAAATAAGATGAGAAACGAAAATATTCAAACAATTAAAAATGCAAAACAAGTAATGGAAAATCAAAAAGAACAGATGGGACAGTTTCTTCACCTTGCAGAAGACATTGTAAACTTGTCCATTGTTTTATCGGAAATGTCTAGCCAAATTAACAACAAGTAGACGAAGCAGCTACCTATGCAAAAGATGGAAAATTGTCTATGGATGAGATGACGAAGGTGATGGAAAGTATTGATGGTTTATCTTCTATGTTATTAAATAAATCAAATATATTATTGGATTTGTCTACTTTATTAACAGAAATTATCCAATCGCTACACAAAATATCTGCCCAAACCAACTTGTTAGCTTTAAATGCTTCGATTGAAGCAGCGAGGGCAGGAGTAGATGGAAGAGGATTTGGTGTTGTTGCTCAAGAAATCCGAAAACTTTCTGATGAAAGCACAAATGCAACAACACAAGCTAGGCAATCGGTCACTTCTATTATCAATGAAATAAAGAGTATTTATCAATTATCTAAGTCAGGAAGAGAAGAAATGGAAAAAGGAATGGATATCGTCCAAAAAACAGTAGAACGATTTAATTGTATCGATCAATCAATTTCTCGTGTAAATCAACAAAAAGCTGATCTAACTTCCATTTCTTCCATATTAAAAGAAAAAAGCGCTCAATTGGGGACGTTAAGCAATTTCATTTCCCAAAATCGTCAAGTTATTGCAAAAGGATTAGATGCAGCGCTAGATGTATATAATTTACCAACCACAGAATGATGGGAGGGATGATGAGCAATATGTAGGGAACAGCACCGTGTTTATTAACTGCTGTTCTCATTCCATGCATACACACAATCGGCGCGCTAAGTATAAATGACCATCCAGCAACAGCGGATACTAACTTCTCTGAAAAAGATAAGTTAGAAAACAACCATGTAACAGTTCGAACAACAAATACAGCAACAATAATTGTTTTTAATATAAGTATAAAAAAGAATGTATAAGGCAATCGAGTCCAATCAAAAAAAGCTATTTTTTGTATTGAAGTCATAATAAATAAATACAGTCCTACTGTCCCTAGTTGTTGCAACATGATCGTTTTTTCATCCGGTTTTAATTGTTTAGTTTTCGCTAATAAACCATAACAGAAACCACCAAACATTGCATACACATAATCATAAAGAAAAAGCACCGTTATATGTTGAGTAAGTACGACAATTCCGAATGAAAACAGGATAACATAAGCTGTTTCCCTCGTGAAAGGAATTGTCATTTTTTCTTGATACAAATGGTTGATTAGATCCATGCTATTAGAAATGTTCTGTTTTTTCAACCATTTACTCACGATCAGTAAAAAAACAGGTGTTAGAAAAAAAACAATAGCTAACTGTCCATAACCCCAGAATACGATCTCACTTTGAATATAAGACGGGACAGTCAATTTGATGAAATCTTCATTATATGCAAAAAACCAGTCGCCCATAATAAAATTATATGGTTGTGGAACGAAATATGATATGAATGCGAAAGAAAATAATAATGCAACACATATTGCTAACAAAATGACGAAACGTTTGAAAAAAAGTTTATTCACAAAAAGGGATATTTGAAAGCCGATCGAGAATAAAAAAATAGTGACAGCAACCCTTTGAAATAAAAAAGGTGACTCTAGAGAATAATGAAAAATCACTTTTGTCAAAATAGTGATAATTAACAAAATAACACTTCCGATAAAAGGGATAGACAAGTAATAACGGTGTAAATGGTATTTGCGCTCAAGGAGTTCACTAATTTTAAGTATTATCCCTAATAAAGCAGTAAATAAAATAACCATGACTGTATATATCCCCCTATATTTATAACTTACAAAACAACCTATAGAAGAAACAAAAAGCTTAGATCCACAAAGGAGTGTAACTATGAAATACCGAGCTTATGTATTTGATGTGTATGGTACATTATTTGATGTGTATTCTATTTCTGAAAAGTGCACATACTATTTTGGGGATAAAGGCATATCAATCAGCCAATCATGGCGCCAAAAGCAACTGGAGTATTGTTTTTTACGCCAAATCATCGGCACGTATATCCCGTTTCACGAAATTACAAAAAACGCACTCCAATACGTATGTACTGTTGAACAAGTATACATAACAGAAGAAATCATTACCGATTTGTTACAAGCTTATCACTATCTTTCATTATTTACAGAAGTGAAACAAGCACTGGAAATGTTACAAAGCGAAACACTTGTTGTTTTTTCCAATGGCTCTGTTGATATGCTACTTCCTTTGCTAAATAATTCAGGGTTAACGAGCTATTTCCACTATATCGTCAGCGTAGATGAAATTAAACAGTATAAACCTTCTCCGCTAGCGTATCAGCACGTATGTAATCGGCTAAACATGCAACCAAAAGAGATTTTATTTTTATCTTCGAATACATGGGATATTGTAGGCGCGAGCCAATTCGGATTTCAAACTGCTTGGATTAACCGCGAAAAAGCGACTATGGATTTACTTGGCGTCACACCTAATTATATGGTAAACAATCTGCAAGAGCTAATCGTACAACAGAAATAAAAAGAACATAGGGAGAGGGATCGAATTATTTTTCGATCCCTTCTTTAAGATTAATTCGTTACATTCACATCCGTCTCTGCCGTTTTTCTTTCTGCTATCTTAACTGTTGCTGCGAGAACAAACGAGAAAAATAAGTGCGTCATCAAACTCATTAATTGTTGTGGTTCAAAAGCATGGGCTATCATTGTTCCCATACCAAGCATAAGTGGCATAATCACTAGAGGACCTACAATCCAAATTATAATTCCATAAATGACTGATAAGATAAACATATGTTTAGTAAATGTGACAAGGTAACCAAATACTGCACCAAAAATGATACTAATTATCATATGAATACCCCAACCAACAACGGTACTTTTGCTTCCCACCATCATTGCAATCATCGGAATCATCCCCATCATTTGCATCATAATCCCAAATATGATTCCGCCAACTACGCCACCAAGTACTCCTGTTTTTAATAAACGACTCATATTCAAGCACTCCTTTCTTGTTTTGTAAATCCATCATACAAAAAAACGATTAGAATTACTGTAAGCTGGATTACAACCTGTAAAGTCGGAAGGAGAGAATGAATGACACCAACGGTTTTCGAAGTGAGTATTGTTGAACAACATTTTTATTTTTCCGATCGCTGGCACAAAAACCATGCCGAGGCTAAAAACGAAAGCGGTGTCAGAAACGACACCAGCTTCTTGTTTAATCTTTTTTCTTTAATACTTCCTTTAACAAATCACCTAAACTTGTGCCAAATGAGTCGTTTTCGGCACTATATTTTTTCAATAACGCCCGTTCTTTTTGGCTAAGTTTTGCTTTTTTCTGCTCATTGGCTTTTTCAATGACATTGCAAGGGCGACATTGAAAGTAGACACCTGCTTGTCCTTCGTGAATTTCCATTCGTTTTTTGCACTGTGGACAGCGCCGGTTTGAAAGCTTTGGATCTTTTCTCTTCCGGAAACGGCATGTCATATTCGAGCATACGAGCATGCGACCTTCTTTTGTCGCTCGTTCTTTTAAAAACGATCCGCACTCTGGACACATCGAGCCAGTTAAATTATGAGCACGATACGTTCGATCGCTTTGTTTTATTTCCGCCACTAACCGCTCCGTTTGCTGGCGGATGTGTTGGAGGAACGTTTTTGGATCACCGTTTCCACGAGCAATTGCTTCTAATTCTTTTTCCCAACGCGCAGTCAGCTGCGGCGATTTTAATTCCTCATTGACAAGTTCAATCAATTGTTTCCCTTTTGGTGTCGGATAAAACCGTCCGTTTTTTCGCTCGACCGTTTCCGTTTCGACGAGGCGTTCAATAATTTCCGCGCGCGTCGCTGGCGTACCTAGTCCGTATTTTTCCATTTGTGACAAAAGGTCGGCTTCAGAATAGCGAAGAGGGGGCTCTGTTAGCGCTTCTTTTTTCTCTAATATGACAGAAACCAGTTGTCCTTTCATAAACGTAGGGAAAGTTCCTTTCTCTTCTTGCTTTTCTAGAACGCGCCGAAACCCTGCGTTTACTACTCGCGTTTCGCGAGCGACAAACGCTTCGCCGTCGATATCAAAAACAACATGAATGGTTTCGTAGTCGCATGCTGGATAGAAGAGTGCTAAAAAGCGACGCACAATTAAGTCATATAGTTTTCGTTCATCAGCGGAAAGTTTGCCGATGTCCAACCGTTCTTCTGTCGGGATAATCGCATGATGATCCGTTACCTTTTCGTTATGAAATACCCGCCTAGCCACTACCTTCCCTTTATTTTTCAAAAGCGGAGCAACTTCGTCTACGTATCCAGATTTCATTCCCTCTAGACGCTCAAGCATCGTACGTTCCATATCGGTCGTTAAATAGCGCGAATCGGTGCGCGGATACGTGACGAGCTTATAGTGCTCATATAACCGTTGTAATACGCTTAACGTTTTTTTCGCTGAAAAGCCAAACCGTTTGTTTGCTTCTCGTTGTAATTCGGTTAAATCGTAAGGAAGCGGCTGTGGCTCTTTTTTTGTTGTTCGTTCGACAGAAATAACCGTCGCTTGTTTGTTTTTTAGTTTTTCATATAGCTGTTCCGCCAGTTCTTTCGAAAACATTCGTTTTTCTCCGTTACGCTCCCAAAAAGCAACAACAGACCCGACGTTGGCACGAATCGTCCAATATGGTGCTGGTTTAAATGACTGAATTTCTTTTTCTCGCTCAATCATCATCGCAAGCGTCGGTGTTTGAACACGGCCTGCGGAAAGAGGTTCGTTATATTTGGTCGTTAACGCTCTCGTCACATTTAACCCAATCAACCAATCTGCTTCTGCCCGGCACACAGCAGATTCATATAAACGTTCAAACTGTTTTCCTGGTTTTAAATGTTGAAACCCTTCGCGAATGGCTTGATCGGTTTGAGACGAGATCCATAGGCGCAACAGCGGTTTTTTCCAACGGATTTTTTGCAAAATCCATCGTGCGACAAGTTCGCCTTCTCGTCCAGCGTCGGTGGCGATGATGCAGTTTTTAATATCTGGACGTTTTGCTAAGGTTTCGATTGCACGAAACTGATGGCTCGTTTGCCGAATGACGTTCAGTCCCATTTTTTCTGGGATAATCGGCAAATCTTCTAACCGCCACGTTTTATATGTTGGATCATAATGCTCGGGCATTTTTAATTCGATTAAATGCCCAAGCGCCCATGTGACAATATATTTCGGTCCTTCAAAGTAATGTTTATGTTGCTCCCGACAACCAAGCACGCGGGCAATTTCCCGAGCCACGCTCGGCTTTTCGGCCAGAACAAGTGATTTCATCATATTTTCCTCCTGATCACAAGACTACTTGTTCAGTATAGCGGAAGAAAGGGAGGTTTGCATACTTGACACTTCAAAAGAAAAAAAGGGCTGTGGTAAAGTAAAATGGGGGAAACGGGGTGAATTGAACAATTGACAACAAATTAACTAAATATAAAACTCAAGGGGGCAGTCATTTTGCATTCAGAAAACCGTACAAAGTACGTGCAAAAACTTTGGGAAGTGTGGAAAACAGCAGCTCGGTTAGGATTGGTTTCGTTTGGGGGACCTGTCGCTCACTTAGGGTATTTCCGCGAAGAATATGTGAAACGGAAACAGTGGATTGATGAGAAAACGTATGCTGATTTAGTTGCGTTGTGTCAGCTGCTTCCTGGACCAGCAAGCAGTCAAGTCGGAATTGGCATTGGATTTTTGCGAGCAGGGATGCTTGGGGCCGTTGCTGCATGGTTGGGATTTACGTTGCCATCGGCCTTGATCCTTTTGCTGTTCGCTTATTTTTCAGCAGAGGTTCCTATCGATTGGTTGCATGGGTTACTTGTAGTAGCGGTAGCGGTGGTTGCTCATGCCGTATGGGGAATGGCGAAGGTGTTTGCCCCCGATCGTTCGCGTGCGACAATTGCTGTTGCTTCGGCTATTTTGTCTTTTTCGATACCAAACGCTGGAGGACAAGTTGCTATCATTATTGTCGCCGGGATGATAGGAAGTTTTTTATACCGCCATCATTCGCGGACAGCCGTTCTGTCTGTTCCAGCTTTTCCACGAAAAACAGCGGGCGTTTTGCTTATATTTTTTATGTTGCTCGGGCTGCTTCCGATTGTGGCTCGGTTGACAAGTTCTCCGTTTATCGCCCTTTTTGACAGTTTTTATCGTGCTGGAGCGCTTGTTTTTGGGGGAGGGCATGTAGTACTTCCTTTGTTACAGTCGGAAGTAGTACCTAAAGGTTGGGTAACAGACAACCAATTTTTAGCGGGATATGGAATGGCGCAGGCAGTGCCTGGACCATTGTTTACGTTCGCTACGTATGTAGGGATGGCGAGTTTTGGATGGAAGGGGGCAATAGTCGCAACAATTGCTATTTTTCTCCCGTCTTTTCTATTAGTCATCGGTACGCTTCCTTTCTGGGAATGGATTCGTCAACATTCACGTTTTCAAGCAGCTTTTCATGGCATTCACGCAGCCGTAGTCGGCCTTTTGCTTGCGGCGTTGTATCATCCAGTATGGACAAAAGCAATCCAAACCCCTGCTGATTTTTGTCTTGCATTAGCAGCGTTTTGTTTATTAACCGTTTGGAAATGCCCGCCTTTGGTTGTCGTTATCATTTCCGCTATGATTGGGGCATTGATTTAGAAAGGGAATAGACATAAGACATTCAAAAAATATTTAATGGCTATGCACCTATCCGTTAATGGCTCATAAGATAAAATGAGAAAAATAGGGGGGCTTTCATCATGAATAGTTATGTCAATGCAAGGTTTATGAAAGACCTTGAAAAAGCCATTAACGGAGAGTATAGCGCAATTCATTGTTATGCCCAATTAGCTCACCTAGCAGAAAAAGAAAACATGCGAAAACAAATTCTTGAAATTCGACAAGATGAAATCAAACATTTGGCCTCAACCGAAAATGAGCGAAAAATGTCCGGATGATTTCAAGCGTGGGCTAGAAATTGCTTTGCAAGACGAGCAACAAACGGTCGATTTTTATTTAGAAATTGCGGACTATATAACGATCCCGTTCATAAAAGAAACATTTCGCCGGGCGGCGGCTGATGAACAAAACCATGCCGTCTGGTTTTTATACTATTTTTTGAAAGAAAAATCATGAGAGGGCAGAACAAAAACTGCCTCTTTTTTCATGTTTGTTTTTAGTTTACATAACATAAATTATAGGAAGTTGTATAAAATTAATCTCAAATAAAAAGTAAACTTTTATTTTTGAGACAGAAAAGAAAAATAAAAACGTAGCCGCTTTAGTAAACAAAATATGCTATAGCAGCTACGTTTTACAATAAAATGCATACACCTCATAATCCGTCCTTTCTTATTTTAAGCAATATCCTCATTGCAATAGCGAACACCTTTGTATTGAATACGGATTGGGATTTGTTTTTCTCGTTCATACTCGCGACATAGCTTTTTCGCTTTGATACACGCATCCATCATTCCGCGAGCAGTAATTGCTTCTTCCCATACAACTGGTTGTTGATGATGTGTACTAAAATTGAAAATATACTGTTTCATATAAATCCTCCCTTCTTTTTTCTTTGTATATCTTGAAACATTCATTCCGATTATTATTATAATGCAAACCTGTATTACAAAAAAGATTGAAACTGTTACAACATTGTAAACTTTTACAATAGATTGTGTAAATAAAAACAAGCCTAAGGAAACACCCTTAGACTTGTCCACTTTCATTTCATTTAAACTCAAGCTTATTTGCCCACAGCTTTTTTCACATGCTCTTCTTTGCGCGTTGGCCAACATTCAACACCTTTTAGCCCTTCAATATCATCAGCATAAAATACAGGATCTTCTCCGCGTTTACGTTTTGCCATATAATCATCAAGCGCTTTGAACGCAATACGGCCAAGTAAACCGATTGCTACTAAGTTTGTTAATGCCATAAGCGCCATCGCTAAGTCAGCTAAATCCCAAACAATTTGTAAGCTAGCAAGCGCTCCGAAAATAACCATTCCGATTGCTAGGACACGATAAACGAATAAAGCTGTTTTTCCTTTACTAATAAATTCAATGTTTGCTTCCCCGTAATAATAGCTTCCGATGATCGAGCTGAAAGCGAACATGAAAATAGCTGCTGATAAGAAAATACCTGCCCAAGAACCGAAGTGCTCGGAAAGCGCTGCTTGTGTTAATTCAATACCAACAAGCTCGCCTGTTTTATACGTATCTGATAATAAAATGATAAATGCTGTAGCACTACATACAAGTAATGTGTCGAAAAATACCCCTAGTGCTTGAATAAAACCTTGTTTCGCTGGATGCGAAACTGTTGCTGTTGCTGCAGCGTTTGGTGCACTACCCATACCAGCTTCATTGGAGAACAATCCGCGTTTTACCCCCATCATAATTGCAGCACCCATGCCACCGCCTACAACTTGTTCTAAACCAAAAGCACTTTTGAAAATTAAAGCAATAACTGCTGGAATTTCAGTAATGTTTGTTACCATTACATACAATG